>JBHHXN010000227.1:0-7102 GCA_046757025.1 bacterium | reverse complement strand
AAGGAGGTGCGGTATGAATCGTTCATTGAAAGCTCACAAGATCGTCCTGCTGGCGATGCTCATTTGTCCCGGCTTGCTCAGCGGGCAGGCAACCGAAACCAGCGCGCAAACCAGGGCAAACATGAAAGCCCTGGTTCTGCGTTATTATGACTGTTGGAACAAAGGAACTATCCACGCCATTGACGAGATTCTATCGAAGGAGTATGTTCGCCATGAAGATGGAAACACCCAGCCAGCCATCGTCGGGCCGGAGGCCATCAAAAACAGCATCGCTGTTTTGAAGGGCGCCTATTCCAATTTCAAAATTTCCATCTCAGACCTCCTCATCAGCGGCGATCGGGTGATCACCGTCTGGCGTCTCACAGGAACCCAAACCGGACCGTTGGGCGAAATACCGCCGACGGGTAAACCGGTGGACGTTTCAGGCGTATTGATATCGCGCATGGCTAAAGGCAAAATTGTCGAGGAATGGTCTTTTTTTAATCAGCTAAATCTGATGGCACAGTTGGGATACACAATCGCGCCGCCAAATCAACGTGCCGCCAGCACCACGCCAGCGAGTGGAAAAGTGATAATCAACGGCCAGGCACTCTCAGCAGAGCAATTAGCCCAACTCGAACGCCGGTATGGCGTTAAAGCGCAGCCCGGGAATTACTGGTACGATGCCAAAAGCGGCCTGTATGGCATGGCTGGGCAACCGGCTGCCGGTTTCATGTATCCCGATCACCATTTTGGCACACTAGCCCGCAACGCTTCCAACGGCCACACGAGGGTGATCGTCAACGGCCGCGAGCTGCCACAAGCCGAATGGGCGCTTTGGAGCCAGATTCTGGGCTACTGGATCCAGCCAGGAGCCTACTGGTTCGACGCCGGCGGCAATGCCGGCTATGAAGGAAATCCGACGCCCGTGGTCAACTTTTATGCCGCGGCACAGCAAAATGCCTACCAGGGCAACTCTGGCGGGGGTGGCGGATTCTGGTCCACGCGTTTTAGCGCCGGCAATGCCTACGCGGGCAATCAGACCGGCTATGTTAGTTTGCCGGGAGGCGGTATCGTGGGTTATGGCAATTAGTGCCTGAACGAACACTGGTTTAAAGCCGTCATGCCGATCATCATTTGTGCCAGGATACCGTATTATGGCTGAAAACCAATACAAAAAGGAGTATGCTATGCATGTGATTCGAATCGTCACCCCTTTTTCACTATGGATGCTTCCCTGCCTCTGTTTTGGTCAGAACCTGGTCCAAAATGGCGATTTTGAAAACGACTTTGACGGTTGGACGCCGGTGGAAACCGCCAGCATTGCCACCGACATCGTTCACTCCGGCGCCAAATCCATGATGGCTTCGGACACGGCCAAACTGCGGTTCAGTTACGTTTACCGGGAGTTTTCGCTGGACTACGACCGCCACGAAATCAGCTTCTGGATCTATCCGGCCAGCTCTACCTATTTTACCGCATTTGAGCTGATCGCCAACTGGCGAAGCGGTAGAGCGATTTTTATCACGCGTGTGCTTTTTGACGAAAACCAGATATCGTTTACCGCCGTCGATCAGGCTGAAATCATTTCCAATATTCTCACAGCCAACAGCTGGAACAAAGTGGCGATTCAGGTTGACAAAGCCAGCCTGAAGCAAAATTTCTTCATAAACGACAGCCTGGTCAGCTCACTAACTTCGTCCTCGTTTCCAACCGTTGAACATCTGCTGGTCGGGGATTTAAGCGCCGCTTCGATGTTTGGCACGGTTTATTTCGATGACATTGTGATATCAGACTCCCTCACCACCCATGTTGCCAAACCGCCGACCGTGCCCGCAGTTTTTGAGCTGCGGCAAAATTATCCGAATCCCTTCAACCCGGTCACCAAAATCTCGTACACCCTGTCCCGGGCCAGCCAGGTCGAGCTCGTGGTCTTTAATTTATCCGGACAGCCCGTTAAAACTCTCACGCGAGCCTTTCTGCCGGCAGGGGATCAATCGGTCGTCTGGGACGGACGAGACCACCGAGGCCAGGCGGTGAGCTCGGGAGTCTATTTTTATCGGCTCACGGCCGGCCGGGTTCAGAAAACAAAAAAAATGATCCTGATGCGCTAAAGCGCTGCCCGGCCTGGCAGGAACCGCCGGGATGCATTTGATTTTGGCCAAATTAAAAACGTTTACGGCATACGAAAACTGAGATCTAAAATGAAAAATCCTTTACGGACAACGGTTGCCATCTTTTCATTGGCTGCCGCGATGTTGCTAGGCTATTTTTGCTGGTTCAGTCCTATCACCACCGTCATCCTGGTTCGACATGCTGAAAAGGAGGTGTTGCCGCAAGATCATCCCAATTACCGCGATCCTGCCCTCACAGCCAAAGGCGCCGTCCGAGCGCGGGCCGTGGCGCATTTGGTGGAAGAAACCGGCATCGACGTCATCTTTGCCACCCACCTGCAACGCACCCAACAAACGATTGCGCCAGCCGCGGCAGAATTGGGGCTGACGCCCGTCATCCTTCCCGCTGGAAACACCGACAAGCTGGTCCACACCATTCTGTCCGAGCATCGCGGTGAAAACGTGCTGGTAGCGGGACATTCCAACACCCTGCCAGAAATCATGGCCGGGCTCGGGGTTTCCCACCCGCCGGCCATCGAAGATAGTGAGTACGATCATCTCTTCATCGTCCAGATTCATCATTTCCTCTTCAAACGCACTCGAATGCTTCATTTGAAGTTTGGGAAGCCGCCCCCTTGAAAGCGCAGCGGTCAATTAATTGCGCCAGAGATCCGCGCCTCATTTGCAGGATGTGTGTCGTTCTCTCAAACATTTGTTCGAAACCGGTTTATTCGCATCGACAAAAAGAACGGGGTACCTCGTAATTCACTCCGCAGCAACATGTCACACCATTCCCCTTGACATTTCAAAAGGATTGTTTTAAATTACCGCCGTTTTCTTTCCGGTGTTGAAAAATTCTCTTCAAAATCAATCAACCTCATTTTTTAATTTAAAAATTATGTAAAGGATACGGCCATGAAAACTCGTTGCGCATTGCTATTGGTGCTGTTTTTTAGTTGTGGTGATTTACTGATTGCAAATGATTTCATGTATTTTCCAGGGGCAAAATACAATCCTGAAATTCCCACGCTCAAACAGGTGGTGGGTCACGATTGGGGCGAAAAGATTACTTCTCATGCCGAATTGCAGCAATATTTAAAAGCCCTGTCCGCGGCCACCCCCAAAATCCAATTGGTAAAATACGGCGAAACCTGGGAAGGTCGGGCGCTGTACTATCTCATCGTGACCTCGGAAGCCAACATGGCGAAAATCGAAACAATTAAAACTGAAATTCAGAAGCTGGCAGATCCCAGAAAAATCAGCCGGACCCAAGCCGGCAATTTGATCAAATCACTGCCAGTCATCACCTGGCTGGCCTACGGTGTACACGGCAATGAAATCTCCAGTCCGGAGGCGGGCATGTTGACTGCCTATCATCTGGTATCGGCCATCGACGACTCACTGGCGACTGCGGTGCTCAACCACAGCGTGGTGATCATCGATCCCCTGCAAAATCCGGACGGCCGCGATCGCTTTGTGAGCTATTTTCGGCAGACGCGCAGCCGCTGGCCGGACGCCGATCAGCAGGCGGCCGAGCACAACGAAGACTGGCCCGGCGGACGCACTAACCACTACTTGTTCGATATGAATCGCGACTGGTTCGTGCAAACCCAGAAAGAAACCCGCGGCCGCGTGCAAGCCTATCTGGAATGGTACCCGCAGGTGTTTGTGGATCTGCATGAAATGGGCTCCAATTCGACCTACTATTTTCCGCCGCCGGCCGCCCCCACCAATCCCGAAATGCCGGCAGCTCAGCTCAACATGCTGGAACGATTCGGCAAAAATATCGCGCTATGGTTTGACCGTATGCAATTCGATTATTTTTCAGGAGAAGTTTTCGACTCATTTTATCCAGGGTATGGCGAAGGCTGGCCTATGTTTCAGGGTGCCGTGGGGATGACTTTTGAGCAAGCGTCTTCGCGCGGCCTGGTTGTGCGACGGGATGACGAAACCACCATGCACTACCGAGACACCATCCAACACCATTTTATTTCTTCGCTGGCCACCGCCGAAACCGCCGCCAGAAATCGCGAAGCCATGCTGCGCTACTTTTTTGAGTATCGACAATCAGCCATCAATCGGGGCGCCCAGGAGAAGGTTAAAGAATATCTACTTCCCCCCGGCAGCGATCCCAACCGCACAGCTAAATTAGCATCCATACTTTTTTCTCAGGGAATTGAAGTCAAGCAAGCCTCTGCCGCTTTTTCTAACAGCAAAGTGCGAAATTATTATGACGGCAAATTGCAGTCAAAAAAATTCCCGTCTGGCACCTATTTGATTTCCATGGCGCAACCGGCAAAACATCTAGCAAAAAATTTGTTAGCCAAACACACGCCCATGGACGAAAAATTCATCAAAGAACAATTGCGTCGCCATGAAAAACGCCTCGGGGATGAAATTTACGATATCACCGGCTGGTCGCTGCCCCTCTTGTTTGACGTGGAATGCTACATGACCGAAAAGGCGTCGCGGGGAAACTTCGTCAATCTGACCACGGCGCCCGCCGCCAAAGGACAAATCAAAGGCGACAAGGCCACTCTGGCTTATATTCTACCCTGGGGAACGAATTCCGCGGCCACGGCGTTGGCGCGAATTGTACAGCAGGGAATCCGAGCGTTTACGGCCGATAAGGCGTTTACGCTGAACGGCATGAAATTCGCTCGCGGTTCCATCATCATCAAAATTAAAAACAATCCGGCAGATTTGCACCAAAAATTGACTGACATTGCTGAAGAGACCGGCGTCGATTTTTATCCCACCAACACCTCCTGGGTTTCTGAGGGCATCCATTTTGGCAGCAGAAACGTGCGCTTCCTGAAAAAGCCTAAAATTGCCATGGCGTATCATCTACCCACCCGTTCTTATTCCGTGGGTTGGACGCGCTATTTGCTGGAACAAGCTTACGGCTACCCCGTAACCATCATCAACTCTTTGCAGCTCGGCCGCGCGGATTTGAGTAAATACAACGTGTTGATTTTACCCAACGTTTCCAGTTTTTATGGCGGTTACAGTCAGGCCTTTGGCGAGTCGGGTATCAGAAAAATCAAAGCTTGGGTGCAGAATGGCGGCACCCTGATTACATTCGGCGAAGCTACACGCTGGTTAACCGGCGACAAAATTGGATTGTTAGCTACTTCCCGCGAGTACAAAGGCGGCATACCAGAAAAAAGTAAACCTGCTGAAAAAAGCGCCACTCCCGCGGGTTCAAAAACCCCGCCAAAGAAAAGTCCGCCCACAGCACAGACAAAAGATACCGGCACCTTCGACGTCAAAAAAGCCATTCAACCCGAAAAAGAATTGCCCGCCTCCACGCCGGGCGCCATTATGCGGGTGAAAGTAGATACGGAATTCTGGCCGGCTTTCGGCTACGATGGCGACACCAACGTCCTCGTTGCCAGCCGCAATATTTTTACCCCGCTCAAGCTCGACAAAGGGCGCAATATCGGGCTCTACATGCCAGAGGACCAAGTGCTGGTGAGCGGATTTGTCTGGGAAGATTCGCGCAAACAAATCGCCAACAAAGCGTACCTGATGCATCAGCGTCACGGCGGCGGCAACGTCCTGGCGTTTGCAGAAGATCCCAATTTTCGCGCTTTTTGCGACGGGCTGAATGGGCTGTTTCTAAACGCGGTCTTCTTCGGACCCGCCCATTCGAGATGAGCTCATTATATACAATACCGTACGGTGGCAACGACTGATAAAAACGCACCAGACTTAAAAGTTCAGACCATCATTTGAGATTTTGAAATGCAGGCCGTGACCTTTCAGGGGAAAAAAAACGTAAAATATGAAACCGTGGCCGAGCCGATCCTCGAACAGCCCACGGATGCGATTGTTAAAGTGCACCTGGCCGGCATCTGCGGCTCAGACCTGCACCCCTATCACGAACGAGAAAAAGGACTGGACGCCGGCACGGTGATGGGCCATGAATTTGTGGGCGAAATCGTGGAATGCGGCAAGGACGTGCGCCGATTCAAAGCAGGCCAGCGCGTCTGCTGTCCGTTCACCACCAACTGCGGTGTGTGTTATTACTGCCGCATCGGACTCACCTGCCGCTGCGTGCACGGGCAGCTCTTTGGCTGGCGCTCACAAGGGGCCGGTTTGCACGGCGGCCAGGCGGAATACGTGCGCGTACCGTTAGCGGACACCACCCTGCTCGAAATACCCGAAAACGTGTCGCTGCCGGCCGCGCTGCTGCTGGGGGATGTGTTGTCCACCGGCTTCTTCTGTGCGGAAAACGCCGGCGTGGCAGCAGGCCACACCTGCGCGGTGCTGGGCTGCGGTCCGGTGGGTTTGATGGCGGTGATCGCCGCGAGGGAGCTGGGCGCCGGCCAGCTCTTCGCCATCGACGAAGTGCCAGAAAGGCTGCAATTAGCCGAAAAATTCGGCGCCACCCCGGTCAACTTCCAATTGCACCCGCCGCAAGAAATCATCGAAGCCGCCACCGAGGGCCGGGGCGCGGACACGGTTTTGGAGGTAGTGGGAAACGCCGCCGCTGCCAGAGCCGCGTTTGAGCTCATTCGGTCCGGCGGCGTCATTTCTACGGTGGGCGTGCACACGGAAACGGACATGGCCTTTTCGCCCGGGCAGGCTTACGACAAAAACCTCACCTACAAAAACGGCCGCTGTCCGGCGCGTTATTACATGGAAAAACTGCTGCCGCTGCTGCAAAAAGAAGCCTACGAGTTCACCGCGGTCATCACGCACCATTTGCCGCTGGCAAACGGCGCCAAAGGCTACCAATTGTTCGATGAGAAAAAGGATCGGTGCATAAAAGCCGTGCTGCACACTTGAGATACGTATGTAGCCGAAACGCAGCGGGAAGGAAAAAAATACCGGCATTTTGTTGATTTTGAAAGGACTTTTTTTATATTGGAAATATCCCTATTCCAATGAATTCCTCACGAGCACGGTAACACGTCTGCTTTGTAAGTGAATGCAGACCTAATATTATTCAGTTTCTGGATAACCCTCTTGTTTGCATATAATCCAGAAACTGTACAATCAAT
>JBHHXN010000226.1:0-7122 GCA_046757025.1 bacterium | reverse complement strand
TTGGGTTTTGCTTTTCATTTTAAATCAATAACTAACATTTCTCACTTCACAAATATGATTAATCTGACATATAAACAAGGTCTTACATGTCATTCTGGAAGAATCTTGTTAGTTTTAAGAAATGAGTATCGAACTTACAGTTGTGCTGAAAATTAAAAAGATTCCTACTGAATGACAGATACGGCAGGACTGTACCCTGAAATGAGAAATGTTAGTGAATAAGTTAATATATTGAAATGGGCAACTTATTTAATCCCAGCCCCTAATACAATAAGGAGAAAACATGTTACGTCACAAATTTAAGCAGCGATCTTTTATTGTAACACTCGTTATTATAATTTGCTGGTCGCAATTCTCCCTTTTCGCGCAAAGAAATGATGCGCCAAAAAAACAAATTATAGCTGCCATTCAAAGCGGCGCTGATTACGCTGTCAATGTGTTGTTAGACGAAAATGGCAAAAGCCGTTGTGAATACAGCATTTTGGAAGGAAAATGGCAAGATTATGAGCCCGCCTGGCACACCGGGCAGATTATTTTTGCGTTGACCAGGGCGTATGAAATCACCCAAAATCCCCAATACCTGGAAGCGGCAAAAAAAGCCGGCGACTGGTGGTTGACTCTGGAAATCAAAGACCATCCCAAATTGAAAGGCATGGTGCGAGCCATTCACGGCGCCGG
Source organism: bacterium (assembly GCA_046757025.1). Taxonomy (GTDB): domain Bacteria; phylum Zhuqueibacterota; class Zhuqueibacteria; order Oceanimicrobiales; family Oceanimicrobiaceae; genus JBHHXN01. Next base: position 6,444 of record JBHHXN010000226.1, on the reverse strand, counting down.
TGTGGATTACATCGTATTTGCCACAGTCACAGATGGAACGGCCGGACTGTTCAGGCTTTACGATTTAACCGGCGATGAGCGCTATGCTAAAATCCCGACTCAGGCCGGGGACTGGATGTATGCCAACATGTACGAACCCAACAGCCGCATGTTCTACGACGCGGTTGACCCTGAAACCGGCGAGGTGATGAAAGAATGGAGTCCCTTCTGGGAGGAAAAGCAAGCTCAGACCCTCAACGATGTCGCGCGTCCAAACAACGAGGGCTCGCTTTACAAAGACATGTTTGAATACACAAAGAATGAAAAATACAAAAAGATATTTATCGAAATCTGTGAGAGTCTGGTGGAAAAGCAGGGGCCGGAAGGCATCTGGATGGATTTTACCCCAAACAACAAAGCCGAAGGCTATTTTCACCCGCGTTTCAATATCTGGTATGCGGAGTCGCTTTTAGAGGGGTACGACCTGACCGGCGACAAACGCTACCTCGAGTCTGCCCTGAAAGTCGGCAGATTTTATAAGAAGTTTCAAAAAAAGAACGGCGTTTTCTATTATCGAAATTTTCTGGACGGCTCAGCGGATAAATACTCCATCAGCGGCTCCACCACCGCTTTCGCGGGCATACTCTGGCTGCGATTGCTGCGCTACGGCGTGGGCGAGGAATTCAAAGAGAATATCCAAAAATCGCTAAAATGGATTTTGGAAAACCAGTACGCGCAAGATCATCCGGACAAGAATCTGGCTGGCGGTTTTGTGGAGATTCGATCAAAATCGAAAAAGGGTAAGCTCAGGGTCATCAACAGGGACGTGGGGACGTCGTTTTGTGTGCGGTTTTTGTGCGACTATTATGAGTATGCTTATTTGGGTAGAATGTGAGTAATTAGTGTCTGAACGAAAAGTGTCATTCTGAGGGAGCCTGCGACCGAAGAATCTTTTGCCACGGAATCTATTTGTTCATAGAACGAACTCTGTGCACGAATTCACCGCTTTTGCATTTTCGCAAATTGGGTTGAATGAGATTCTTCGTCGTGGAATTTATCCCTTCGCGAAACTCAGGGCGAGCTCTGAGCAACTTAGACTCCTCAGAATGACAATATTTGATTAGTTTTTCAGGCAGTGGTCAGAAAAACCACAAATAACTTTTGACAATATAAATTTTTATGATAGAGGTGAAATCATGAAAAAAAATGAAAAGATATCGCGCAGAGATTTTTTAGCGGCCACCGGCGTGGCCGTGGGCGCCACCGCGCTGGTGAACCCGTTGACGTCTCTATTTGCGCAAAAATCCTCTCGTAAAAAACGGCTGGCGATTGTCGGCACCGGCCACCGCGCCACCGGCATGTTTGGCAGAAAATGAAAGAAGGCTACCGTGACTACGTTCAGTATGTGGGATTGTGCGACATCAATCCGGGCCGGGTAAAATATGCTCGGCAGTATATCGGCTTGGACTGCCCGGTGTTTACGGATTTCGATAAAATGGTTAAAGAAACCAGACCGGAAATTTTGCTGGTGACAACGGTGGATTCCACACACCATGAGTACATAGTCAAGGGCCTGGAATATGGCCTGAAAGTCATAACCGAAAAACCTATGACCACCGATGAAGCGAAGGTGCAGGCAATTCTGGATGCGGAGCGCAGGACCGGCAACCAGGCCATCGTCACTTTCAATTATCGCTATTCCCCGCATCGGGCGCGTATCAAAGAGCTGCTCATGGAAAACGCCATCGGCCATATCCGGTCGGTGGATTTCAACTGGTATTTGAATACCGAGCACGGTCCGCGCTATTTTCGCCGATGGCACGGTTTGCGCGACACGGGCGGCACCCTGCTGGTGCACAAATCGACCCACCATTTTGACCTGCTAAACTGGTGGCTCGATTCTGATCCGGAGGAGGTTTTCGGACATGGTGCTCTGGAGTTTTTTGGGAAGAATGGTTCTTTCCGCTCGCAAAAGTGCAGAGGCTGCCCTCATAAAAATAAATGCGATTTTTTCTACGACATTACCGAGCATAAACATTACATGGGACTTTATGTCGCAAATGAAAAATACGACGGGTATCTGCGCGACGCTTGTATTTGGCGAGATGAAATTGACATCTTCGATAAAATGTCTGTTTTGATCAAATATGCGAATAAAGTCCAGGTGACGTATTCTCTAACAACCTTATCCCCTTATGAAGGGTACCGGATTGCCTTTAACGGCACCAAGGGCAGATTGGAAACCTGGATTCAAGAGAAACAGCCCTGGCCCATGAATGATTATGATGAACTTCGCCTCACCCGCAATTTTGGCAACACTGAGCTCATTCAAATACCTCATGAAGAGGGCGGCCACGGTGGCGGTGACATTCGATTGAAAGACAAGCTGTTCAAGGACCCGGATATGCCGGATGCGCTGAAACAATCGGCCGGCAGCCGCGACGGCGCCATGTCGGTTTTAATCGGTATTGCTGCGAGAAAAAGTATCGATACTGGCAAGCCTATCCGGATTGCGGATCTGACTGAGCTCAAGCCGCAGGCAACGCGGCCGGTTTGAAACAAAGCGAAAGTTTGTTAAATCAGGAAGCGGGCCTTGCGTACTGTGGGTGTTGGAAGTGGTTAAAGAAAATGAACAACTAAAACCGGATTTGAAACATGAAAAAGAGAGCGACTTGTTTAATTGCTTTGTTGCTCATTCTGGGGCTGAGCAATTGCCAGAAACCTGTTGAACAAGTAAACCTGAAGGCCGAGTGCCAGCAGACGCTTGCGACGCTTACGGCGGCGTTGCTGCAGATGCAGATCACCAATAGCGCGACTGCGGACTTTGGCGCGCTGAATTGTGCATCCTGCAACGTGCTGCACACCCGGGCCGCCGAAGCCGTCTATCCGTTTGCTGTCATGTATAAACAAACCGGCGATGAAAAGTATCTCACGGCTGCACGCAATTTGGGCAACTGGCTTATCCAGCAGCAGTTTCCGGGTGGCGAATGGCAGGAGACGCCAGAGGAATGGACCGGAACCACCACCGACCAACTGCTGATGATGGTCATGGCTTACCAGATTATCAAAGAACATCTGTCCGAATCGGAACAAACCGCCTGGGAAACCTCTTGTTTGAAAGCGGCAGACTATTTGACCAGAGTTATGAGTCCTGATTTTGCCAGTATCAATTACTGCGCTACGACCACGGCGACCCTGGCCATGACCTACCAATACTTTCCCGAAGAACGATTCCTGAATAAAGCTAAAAAGCTTGCCTGGCAGGTGATAGCAAAGATGAACGATGAAGGTTTCATCAACGCCGAGGGCGACCGGGTTTACGGCGATAAATATGGCGCAGACGTCGGTTATGAAATCGACATGTCGCTCTGGGGACTCGGTCTGTACGCCCGGTTGACCAACGATAAGTTTGTCGAAGAAAAAGTAAAAGCCTCGCTAAAAAATCACCTCTATTTTGTGTATCCGAATGGCGCCATCGATGGCTCCTGGGGCATTCGTTCCAACAAATGGGCCATGTACGGCAGCGCCACAGCCGACGGTTGTCAAATCTTGTTCAGCCTGTTTGCCGACCAGGATGATAGATACCGCACGGCAGCCATCAGGAATCTCAACTTTCTGAAACAAAGCATTCAGGATGGAATTGTAGGTTATGGCCCGCATCATTGGCAGATTTTCAAAGAACCTCTTTGTATCTATCCGACATTTGTCCGGGCTAAAAACCTGGCCATGACGGTGGCAATAGGAGAGCAAAACCCTGGCGCTGCCGCGCCGCTTCCCACCGAAGAAATTGGGATGGTTCGGTATTTCCCGACAATGGACGTGGCTTTGCTGCGTTCTGAAAATTTCATGGCGACTGTGACCGCATATCAATACAAACATTTGAAAAAGCGAAATAAAAGCAAATACATGCATCGTCCGGCCGGCGGCTCCATGTCGCATCTCTGGGTCGCGGGACACGGGCCGCTGCAAATCTCCAGTCAGACGGAATATCATCGCTGGGAGCCCATGCATTTTCCTGAATTGGGCGAAACCCGCTGCCTGACCTCCCGGATTGAGTTCGAGAATGTAAAGGGCTATTTCACCAATTTGTATGAATTTGACGGGCAGCTCACCATCGAGAAAAATAAAGATGGCGCGCGTGCGGTGGTAACCACTACCGGCGAGCTTTCGGATAAAAAAATGTTAGCCGGCGGGGTGGCGTACATATTGACACATGCCATTTATGATGATGAGATTGTTCGAACCGTGAAATTGCGCTATCACAGCGCCCGGCCGGAAGTGAAAATCGTCGAACCGATCTTTCAGCAGTCCGGTATGAAATTCCAGCTTGAAGATGCGCGCACGGTTCTGATTACGGGAGAAAATAAACGCTTTCGTTTTGAAATCATCCAGGGCGACGCCAGACTTGATTTGGGAGTCGAGGAAGACAAATACTGGACAGCTTACCCTGCGGTTAAATGCTATCCGATCACTTTAACCTTGCCTGAACTAAAGGAGTGGGAGTTCAGCCAGGAGATAAGTTATAAAATTTCAATTCAAAATTAGCAGATTTTATGAATTTATTTGATGGTCAAAATGAAAAGAATTGAGACAATAGTATGGTTAAAATGAACGTTAAAAGACAGATTTCGTTTTGCCTCATGGTTTTTATTTCTTGTGGAATATTCTCGTGTCAACATTCTTCCGAAATAGTTACCTTAAAAGATGCATGCCTTGAAACGTTGTACACGCTAGCCAATACCCTTGTTGATTTGCAGGTTACTGGAAAAGATGACTCACATTTCGGAGCAATTCAATGCCCGGAATGCAATATCTATCACACTCGCGCCGCTGAGGCCGTATATCCATTCGCTGTTGCTTACAAACACACTGGTCAGGAAAACTATCTGCAAGCAGCTATCAATGTCGGCAACTGGCTCATCAAACAACAATTGGCCGAAGGTGAGTGGAAAGAAACTCCCTGGGAATGGACCGGCACCACCGCTGATCAGCTTTTAATGATGGCGCAGTCATATCCATTGTTAAAGGAGCGTCTGTCGGAGCAGGAAAAAGCAGTGTGGGAAAATTCTATCAAAAGGGCAGCGGATTATCTGGTGAAATATATGAGTCCGGATTTCGCCAGTATCAATTATTGTCCCACAACAGCCGCCGCTTTGGCCATGACCAACAAAATTATACCGGATGGAAAATATACGAGGAAAGCAAACAAACTGGCGAGGTGGACGGTTGCAAAGATGGATGATGACGGCTTTATCCACGGCGAAGCCGCGAGAGTCTTTGGCGTGAAATACGGCGTTGATCTCGGCTATGAAATGGATATGTCGCTCTGGGGATTGGCGCTCTACGCAAAAGAGCTTGACGACGCATTTGTGATGCAAGCCGTACGAAAATCGTTGCAGAAAAATCTCTATTTCGTTTATCCCAATGGCGCCATGGATGGCTCCTGGGGCAGCCGCTGCTACAAATGGACCACTTACGGCAGCAAAACCGCCGACGGCTGTCAAATCCTGTTCGGTTTGTTTGCGCAGGAAGACGCCCGCTACCTGACCGCGGCGATTCGGAATTTGCAGTATTTGCGTGGAATGATAAAAGACGGGATGATCGGAAACGGCCCCCATTTCTGGGAGCTATTTGACACGCTTCCCTGTAATTATCCCACGTTTGCCAGAGCAAAGAATTTGGCCATGACCGTGGAGTTGGGCTTACAGGGGGCTGCGGAGACGCCGCCCCTGCCGTCTGACCAGACCGGCTGGGTGAAGTTTTATCCCACCGTCAATGTGGCGCTGGTGCGTTCAAAAAATCTCATGACGACGATTTCCGCTTACGGATACAAAGATGTGACCAATTGGGGGCAGGGTAAGTACACGCATCATCCTGGCGGCGGTTCAGTGTGCAATCTCTGGGTGCAGGATCATGGATTCCTCCAGACTTCCAGCCAGACCCGCTACATTCGGGGAGAAGTCATGCACATGCCCGTGGTGGAGGACAGTGTCATCTGCCTGACGCCAAGAATTGAATTCCGAAATGAAAACGGCTACTTCACAAATCTGTACGAGCGTGAAGGAAGATTTTCTGTGCGGAAAGGGGGTCAGCCCCTGGCGATTATTTCCACGGCTGGTGAGCTCAAAAACGAACAATACCTTCCAGGAGGCGTCGCTTACATCTGGACACACTCGCTGTTTGATAACGCTATCGAGAAATCGGTGGAATTGCGCTATCATGATAGAAATCCAGATGTGAGAATTGTAGAACCGATTGTGCAACAGCCGGGCATGACCTTCGTGCAGGTCGATACGCGCACGGTGCTCATCCAGGGCGGCAAATGTAAATTCAAATTTGAACTCCTGGAAGGCAACGTCGTTCTTGAATTGGGGGAAGACGAAGGCCGTTACTGGTATCCGTTTCCGTCGATAAAAGCTTACCCAATCGTTATGAAAGTGCAAAAACCAGACGCGGAGTTTAAGC
>JBHHXN010000225.1:0-7246 GCA_046757025.1 bacterium | reverse complement strand
CAAAAAAACGGCGTTTTATACCATACTTCGAAAAATACGCTTGTTTTTTAAAGTATAGTTTTGTATTTTTTGCCATGAAAAGACATCTACAGCCCATCTTGCTGCAGAGAATACGAACCGAACGCGCTTGCGCCCTGATCGGTCCGCGGCAAGTTGGCAAATCATTTCTTTTGCAAGAAATCTTGAAAGAGCACCGTGGGACCTATCTTTCGCTGGATGACCCTGTCGTTCGCGAGGAGGTCAACACCGACCCTTATGGCTACTTGAAAAGTCAATACCATCCTGATCGCTTTTTCTTCATCGACGAGCCCGCCAAAGCTCCAGATGTCTTCGATGCGTTGAAAGTGCTTATCGATGAGCAGGGCAACACGCCATCCGGGATTTGTCTCGCGAACTCGGGCAATTATCTCTTGCTGCGGAGAATCAAAGAGTCGCTGGCCGGCCGGGTTTCCCTGCATACCTTATTGCCGCTTTCTTTCGCTGAGCTTGCCGGCGGCGACCAGAATGATCCGGGTTTGATCCGGCTTCTCGAAGGGGATGTGCGCGATCTAAGCCTGCCGGACCGATTCGACGCTGTTCAAATCATTCGCCTGCGTGACAGAATGCTGGTCTGGGGCGGGTATCCGGTTCCCGCACTGGCCTCCGAGCGCGACTTTCGCGTGCGCTGGATCCGGGATTACCTAACCACGTATGTGTTTCCCATTCTCATCGAGCAGTTCCAGATTCGAAACCTGGGTGCTTTCGAAAAATTCGTCCGGCTCCTTTTTATACAAAGCGGCAAGCTTGTCAACAAAAACGCATTGGCCGGTGCAGTTGGTGTCAGCCAACCTACTATTGATAATTTTCTTTATCAGCTTCAGGCGATGATGCTGGTGCAATCACTTGCCGTCTATCACCGCAACCCGAAAAAGAAGCTGGTCAAGCAGAACAAGGTCGTCGGTATCGACCCGCTTTTGCTCCACAATGCCCTGAATACGAACTTCAGCAATGAAACGGCGCGCGGACTCGGATATTTCGGCGCGATTTACGAAAGTTTTGTCTGTACCGAGATCTTCAAAATTCTGCACAACACGGGAACAATTTTCGATGCCTACTACTGGCGCACCCGGGACGGCGCCGAAGTCGATCTCATCATTGAAGCCGAAGGCAAGGTTTTGCCCATCGAATTCAAGGCCTCCGAGCATATCAGCAAGCGCGATGTCTCCGGCCTGATGTCCTTTCTTGCCGACCATCCCACTATCGCGAACGGATATGTGGTTTATCCCGGCCGAGAAATCCTGCAAATCAACGCACAGGTCACGGCGCTGCCGGATTGGCTGTTGCTGGTCGGTTTCTGAGGCCAGAAAGCAGAATGATTTTTTGGCAGAATAATAAATCACAAAATAACATTATCCTACCATTGTTACTGGTTTTTCGTACGGATTTTGAAACGTGTACCTTGGTTAGTTGGGAATAAGGAGTTTATTCCTGGTGCGTCTTCTGGTACTCCAAAGGCGAGCAGCCGAACTGTTTTTTGAAAGCACGGGTAAAATTGGCCTGGTCGCTGAAGCCCACTTCGTAGCAGATTTCGGCGATGTTGCCGGCTTTCCTGGCCAGTAAATCGGCGGCGCGCTGCAGGAAGGTTCGATCAAGGGGGGTGGCTTCCACTTCGGAGGGTTGGATGACGGTGGGCCGGTAAAAATCAACTCTCCCCTGGCGGTTTTGTGGGCGTTCTGACCATAAAAAAAGGTGAAATCGTCGCCGTACAAGCCATCGGCGTGGTCGTAATTTCGGATCTTCTGAATTTCGCTGGTCTCCGGGTCCAGAACCACCTTTGACAGGCCTTTGTCGGTAGCCAGCCAGAGACTGCCGTGGTCGTCGCTGAGAATGGAGGAGAGGTGGTCGCTCGGCAACCCATCCCGAACCGTGTAGTGCGTGAACCTCACCTTAACGAGGTCGAATCGATTCAGTCCGCCGCCTTCGGTGCCCAGCCAGAGGTAGGTAGCGCCGGGGCTGAAACGGGTGCGGGCAGATGGCCTTGACCTGGTTGTGGCTCAGGCTGGTTGAATCCGCTGGATCATGTTGGTATTGGGTGAATTGTGCATCATCGCGATCGAATTTTACCAGCCCGAATCCGGACGCCAGCCAGATGGCCTCGCCCATGCCCGGATAAACATCATAAAAGAAAGACTTCATTTGAAATGCATAATTGCCGGACCAGGAATCGAAGGTATGAACCTTAGACACGCCGTTCTTTGGGTTGATTTTATAAAGTACGGTCTCGCTTTTCTGCAATTCTAAAGCCTCGTAACGGTCGTGATTCGCCGCAGCCCAGACCGTTCCCTTTTCATCCTGTGTTCAGGCGGTAACATTTACATTGGCCTCCGGGTCTCCGGTGCGCAGCCACGCGAATCTTCAAATATTGTCTCAACCGCTGAGCTGGAAAGAGAAGTTGAATCACCCGGTACATGTTTAAACGGGCGAAATGTGTAACCGTCGTAGCGTACGAGTCCGCCGTCCAGTGTACCAAAAACGAGATTCGATGCACTCAAAGAATCGAGGAAATCGTCACTGCAGCGAGCAGGAGACTGGCATTTAACCCGCCCCGTTCCACTCATCACGAACACGTGCAACAGTAACACGTTCATGTCTGAAATTCAAATTTTATAGTCAAGTAATTATTTGGCTAACCGGATTTTTTTCAAATCGCACTACGGGAAGGATTATCATGAATATGTGAGTGACGTTTATGAAGATTTGTGTTTCGTCTGGATTCTTACTAATTCTACAATTCGATTGACGAGTCTTTCGAAAAGGTCATAAATGTTGGTTTCTTCATGCTGAGCGGGGTCAAATCATGCTTATATTAAGAAACGGGTTTCGATTTTAATTCTCGCCAGGTTTAGGGCTTTTTCATTGCTGGCTCCATTAAGATCGCCTGCGTGGGATCCTGATTCAGGTCAACTCGATAGCGTATGCCTTTCTGTAGAAAAATGGTCATGTTGGTGTTTTGGCTGAGCTCAATCAGGATGTCTTGCGGCTGGATTCGCGAAAAACGCCAATCCACACGCCAAATCATTTGCCAGTGCAGCGAATCGCGGGCCGTGACTTCCACCACAAATTGTTTGGGGAAAAGGTTCTGTTTGTTTCTTGCTCGTTTTGGCTGCGTATCGGGAATGAACTCCAACTTTACCGCCATCGTAAATTGATCGGATTGAAATTGCCATGCTTTTGTCTCCGCCTGGAATTTAGCGATCTTTTCCAAACCCTGCATGTTTTCATCCAGTACTGGCTCGCGCGCAGGCAAATCCAGTACTTTTTGGTAATGGTAGATTAATTTTCTCCCAGCTCCACGGGACTCGAACATGGGTTTTTGAGGCATCTTGCTAAATGGCTCCTCTGACAAATTTGACTGCGGCACCATTTCGAACTGGTACTGAATTTTAGGTTTTGATTCCGTAACGGCTTCCGTCCGCACCGAATGCAATTCCATCTCTTTTGTCTCTTCTTTGGTTTTTTTATTCAGGGGCGCCTCCCGGCTGTTGGCTATTTCCTGATCAGAAGCACTTAGAGCCACGCGGGAAGTGATACTTTGCTCCGATTCTTTAAGCGTTTCGGAATCGAACACCGGCAAAGGCCGTTTGCCTTCTGATTTACTACCGGTCTGTTTTTGGATTCTTTTCTGGGTCTTCCGTGGGGTGTCAGATGGAGACAACGCATCGCGATTTGATTTATCGTTAAATTCAGACTCGATGGGTAGCTTTTCAGAAGGCGTTTGCCTGACTGGCAGGTTTGGTTCTTGGTGAAAATACGCTGGAGTTGCAGGCTCATCCAATGCTTTCGGCGGCGGTTGCACGGTTTCTGTTTCCATTTTCGAGACGTTTCGATATAACACGAACAACCCCGGCGCCATCACAAACAGCGCCAGCACAGCGGCGATTCTGGCCAGGCGCCCCCAGTCCCTGCCGGTTTTTTCTGTGCGGTACAACTGCGCTTGCCGGCGGATTTCCGCCTTCATCTCTTCACGACCAAGTGCGCGGATGCCGGCCAGTAGCTGCTGCTGAGCTAAAAGCTCGGCACGGCAGGCGGCGCACCGCTGCAGATGGCGCTCAATTTTCGATCTGTCGGAAGAGTCAAGCTGCCCCAGTAAATATTTTTCATGCAAATCGTTTTGTTTAATTTTTTGACAGTCCATCTATTTACCTTTCGGCTTCAATCAGATGTTTTTTCAATATTTTTTCCAGCGATTTCTTGCACTGATATTTTTTGGATTTCGCCACGTCTTCGTTGGCGAACCCCAATATTTTAGCGATATCTTTCAACTTTCTTTCTTCAAAATAGTATAACATGAGCAGCTCTTTACACAGCGGATTGATGGCATTCAGTGCATCTCGAATGATTTTTAGCTGTTCACTTTTAATCACCGTCTGCAGCGAGGTCGGGTTGCCATCCGGCAGCTCCGATGACAACGATTCTCCCGACAGCTTCTTTTTCCTGCGCAATTCCGACCGCCACTTGTTTTTGGCCACGGCCAGCAGATAGGTGCTGAGTTTTGACTTGACCTCGAAGCGTCCACTGCAGACGTTTTGCCATAAAACGATGATGGCTTCCTGTAGCACATCTTCCGCGTCGGTCTGGTCGCCGCCGTGGGCCGTCACGTAGTTGAAAATCAATTTCTGGTAACGTGTAAACAGCTCGCCCAGCACCGTGCGATCGCGGCTACGGATTCGGTTAATGAATTGCTGTTCCGGAAAAAATTTCAACTTCCGCGTTTACCTTTTATTCATTAATGGCATTAATAGACAAAAGGTAAATCAATTCCGAAAAAGTTACAAGCAAAAAGGAGATGTAAAATGAATCGATTAGAGAAAATTGGAAAAATCCTTCTGCTGTTCGTATGCATGCTCTTGCCTGCCGCGGTGATCGGACAGGGGCGTATTGTTGTGGACCAACCGCCAGAGTGGCTGGTAAATACCCGCATCGACTTGAAAAGTGTGAACGCAGAAGTGACGTTGGAAAACGGGCTCGGAAACATCCGGCTGGAACAGTCCTTTCACAATCCCGCGAACCGGCCCCTGGAAGGCGAGTATGTGTTTTCGCTGCCGGGCGACGCCGAAATTCATGATTTTCATCTCTACATTAACGGTAGAAAAACCCAGGGTGAGATACTTGACAGCAAAGAGGCGCGCTCGGTTTACGAAGACATCGTGCGCAAAACCCGCGATCCGGCTTTGCTGGAATACTCGGGCTACCGGCTTTTTAAGGCGCGGGTGTTTCCCATCGCCGCCAACAGCGAGCGCAAAATCGAGCTCTCGTACGCACAGGTCATTTCGTACAGCTCGGGCACCTATCGCTTCGCCATCCCCATTCGCCAAAGCGGACAGGGCAGCATCGAAAAATATCATCTGACCATCTATCTGGAAACCAACGCGCCGCTGGCCAACATCTACTCCCCGTCGCATGAAATTGAAATTCAACGCGTCGGAAAAAAGCAAGCCCAAATTACGCTGGAAGCCTCACACTTGCAAGCGGACAAAGATTTCTTACTTTACTACACTCTGGCAGACCAGGAAGTCAATGGCGCGGTTTTGTCATTCAGACCACGTACCGACCGCGACGGCTATTTTGTGTTTTTTGCTGAACCCACTTTTGAGAGCGCTAATCGAAAATCGGTGGCCAAAGATATCGTGTTTGTGGTGGACGCCTCTGGCAGCATGGCCGGGGAGAAGATGGAGCAGGCGAAAGCCGCCCTGCGCTACTGTGTCAATTCCTTGAAACCGCAGGACCGCTTCGATATCATCCGCTTCAGTTCAGGGATAGAAAGCTTTCAGGGTAAATTAAATGCGGCCGGTAAAGAACAAATTCAGAACGCCCTGTATTTTATCGATAATCTGTCTGCGGCTGGCGGTACCAACATTGAAGGGGCGCTGCAAAACGCATTGCGGTTGAAAACGCAATCCGATCAACGGCCGACCAGCATTTTATTTCTGACAGACGGTTTACCCACCGAAGGAGAAACCGACATTGTTCGCATTTTACAGAACATCAAACACGAGCAAAAAGAATTCGTGCGCATATTTGCATTCGGAGTGGGTTACGACGTCAACACCTATTTGCTGGATAAACTCAGCAGCGACAGCCACGGCAGCGCTAATTATGTCAAGCCCGGAGAAAACATCGAAAAAGAAGTCTCGGCGTTTTTTGCAAAAAATTCCAGCCCGGTTTTAACCGATCCCGAATTGGATTTCGGCAATTTAAACGTGTACGATTTGTACCCACAAAAATTACCCGATATTTTTCAGGGGCAGCGGCTGGCGGTATTTGGCCGCTACCGCGCAACCGGCCAGGTAGATATTAAGCTCAGCGGCCAGCAAAATAAAAAATTACGCCAGTTCAGTTACCCGGCCTCGTTTGCCAATCGGGAAATGGAGCAGGATTTCATCGCCAAATTGTGGGCCAATCGCAAGGTCGCGCACTTGTTGGCGCAAATTCGATTCAACGGCGAAAATCCGGAATTGGTGGAAGCGGTCAGGAAACTGGGACTGGAGTACGGCATCGTCACGCCGTACACATCTTATCTGGTCACCGAACAGGAACGAGAGCTCACGCGGTTACAACAGCGAATGAGCACCGGAGCGGTGCCGACAACGGATATGATCATGCTTTCGACTCAGAAAGCACGCGACTTAAACTTGGACGAAGAGAGCCCGGGCAGCAAGGTTTATTTCGAGGCCCTGTCAGCGGCACCACAAGCGGAATCCAAATCCAAAGGCCGAAGCGCGGTGTTATCAAGCCGAATACATAAACGGATGGCGGCCAGCGAGCGCAGCGAAAACATGATTCTGACGGTGAAAAAAATCGCAGATAAAACATTCCAGTTAAAAAACGGTATTTGGGTCGAAAACGCCCTCGATTTAAACAAAAAACCGGATTTTGAGATGGCCTTCCTCAGCGATGATTATTTCGCCCTGAGCAGAAAAAATGCACAAATTAATAAGATTCTGGCGCTAGGAGAGCAGGTGCTGTTTCGTTGGGAAAATAAAATTTATAGAATTACCGCAGAATAGGATGTAATTATTTCAAGTTTCGCAGTTGTGTAATCAATTGTTTTATAGTGCATTTTTCTTAACCGGCATTCACATAATTCCTTATAATAACTATCGTTAGAAAAATTCCAAAATAGCAGAATGAAGCCATTAATTTAATTAGTCATTTCTAAATCGACTTTTTGATTTACTGGTAAAAAGACGTCTTGCTACAAGGAAGA
>JBHHXN010000224.1:0-7272 GCA_046757025.1 bacterium | reverse complement strand
AACTTCAAACCTGAAACTTCAAACTTAAAACTTATCCCACTACCTCACCAGCGCCATTTTATTTGTCTGCACGAATCTTCCAGCCTGCATTTTCACAAAGTAAACGCCGCTGCCCACGGTTCGACCGTGCTGATCGCGGCCATCCCAGAACACGGAATGCTCACCTGCCGCATATTCTGCTTCCACCAGTATTGCGACTTTTCGGCCTATCAAATCGTAAACGGTGATTTTTACTTCGGCTTTCAAGGGCAGCTCAAATCGAATGGTGGTAGAAGGGTTGAACGGATTGGGGTAATTCGGCATCAAAGCGAATTGCAGCGGCAATTCGTTCGCTGCATTTGATGCCACATGGGTGATGGGGCTGAATTCACAGCCGCGAAAATCGTCGAACAGGACGAAGCCCGGCGAATCCCAGCCAATTACCGAAATCAGTGAAATGGGTCCGGGATTGATGGCGATGCTGTCCAGTTTTAGCTCGTTGTCCACAAAGATGTCCACGACTTCCTTTTCGAGATCGATTACCGCTTTGACATGATACCAACGGTTTCGCTCGACCTGCGAAATAAAATTGACGGCCTCTGGCTGCGTCGGGCCAAAATTCAGCCGCATGGTGGTGCCAAAATATAGTTGAAACTTTTTATCCCATTTGGGATTGCCCACCGTGTTGACTTCCACTTTCGCCATGGAGGTGTCGCTGGGCTCAACACGAACCAAAAACTCCAAAGTGTGCACGCTGTCGCTTTGCGGGACAATGGTTCTACCCATGTTGATATGCTGTACAGGAGAGGGATCCAGCTTGATGACTTTGCCCCGTCCGGTGGAGTCGGTGGGGTCGCTGATCACTTGTGCCGCTTCCGCGCCCGGTTGCACAAACCAGGCATTCTGGCCATCCAGCGAACCCAGGGCGAGATTGTCGAACTCGTCCAGCATCCAACAACTGCCAAGCGCGTTGTTGAAATGGGCGATGAGGTCATCGGTGGCGGTACAGCCATCTTGGTCTTCGGCCCGCACTGTGATGATGTTTTCTCCGGGAATGAGGGGAATCTGCGCAGCTTGCCAGGTGAAATGGCTGCGGGGCGCCGCCAGCGCGATGCGGCCGGATGCGCCCGTGGTGGTATTTGTCCACGTCATCTTCAGCACACCCTGATCATCTGTAACCGTTCCGCCGAGGGTCAGAAAGCGCGCGGTGGACTCGAATCGTGGTTCGGCTGTTGGTTGAGTGATGGTGACAGCCAGTGCTTCGCAAGCGGGCGGGCAAGGAAAGGGCTGGGGAGCGCTGGAAAGGTCTGTCAGATCGAATGGCGAAAATAGCACCGGACCTACGCCAGCTTTTTCGTCGTCGTCTGAAATGAATGCGGTGTCGATTTCAGCGCTGTCGGTTGCCGTCCAGAAATTGCCAATAGCCCAAACCGTGTCCGAAGCGTTGCTCAGCAAAGCCCAATCGGTGTTATCGACGAATGCGTTGTGACCCGCGTCCGAAGGGGTGCCCAGATCCGCCGAGCTGCCGGCGGTGCGAAAGCGGATGCCTTGAAAGTTGCCCTGGAACAAATTATTACGAAGAACGGGTCGGGCACTGCTGACAAGGTCCATCCCCTGCGTGGCGTTATGAGCGACGAGGTTGTTGAATATGAACGGTTGGGAGCCTCTGCCTACTTCGATGCCGATGCCGTCGTTATGCGTGATGCGGGAGTTGGAAATGCGCACATTCTTTTCTGATTCGCTAATGGCGATGGCTTCTGAATTTTGACCGCCCACAAATCGTACGTCGCAGAAATCCAAAACGGTGCCGGCATCGCTGCCATTCAGAAAGATACCGCTCCAAAAATTGGATGTGTTGGAAGTGTCCAGGCCGGTAAACGTGATGCGACGACAGGAATCGCCATCGGCCACCATGCTGCCGAAAACCGTAAATCCGCGCTGCCGCCCGAATTTGATCTCCACGCCCGCTTCAAGGGTTAATGTATGACTGTCCGAAACCGTGACGTTGTCTGACGAGATGGTGGGGGCCACGTGGTAAGGCACGCCGTGGTCTTCCCAGGTGCCGGTAGTCACAAATCCGCCCACTACGCGGAAGGCGTCCGGGGTGTTTCCGAACATGAAATCGTGGTGGTAATTTTTTACATTGCGCGCAAATGCCTGAACAGCAAAATTTCCATTGTTCAATATGGCGCAGCCAGTGACGGCGGAATTGCAGTTTGATGAGTTGTGAAAAATGCCGCTGCCCGCATGATCGCGAATAGTGCAATTCTCGATGGTGGGAGAGGCGCCCGAGTTCATCCAGATACCGTTAGCTGCCCCGTACGCGATGAGGGTGCCACGGATGGTGACGCTGGTGTTGTCGTTGTTATTTGCTGTTTGTGTGATGCTGCCGTTGCCCGTTCCGCCGTAGAGAATTCGGCAGTTTTCAATGAGGCTGCCGGTGTCGGAATCGCCAAAATTGATGCCGCCCCAGGTTCCGGGTACCGCACGTTCTGTGGCAGCGCATTGGTTCGGATCGTCGGGGTTTCGGAAAATTTTATCCGCGCCGGTAAAGGTGACGCCTCGCGCAATCAACACCCCTTGCACACCGATACCGGCAGTAAAGTTGTTGCCATTTTTCAGCATGACCACCACCCCCGGCTCGATGACCAGCGTGGAGCCGGCCGGCACCGACACCCGCGCGTTGCTGATGATGTACGGGCTTCCTGCCAGCGTCCAGGTGCCGGACTGCTGTCCGCTAACACAGGTACCGGCGTTCAACAAAGCGGTATTTGAAACCAGACACAAAATTACGTAACACAAGCCTGCGACGTGAATTTGATATTTTTGCATAGTGGTATCTTCCAATTAAACCAACTTCAGTTTGGAAAAGGATTTCAGGGCGCCAATTGCTCAGAATGTTTTTTTTCGTTCAGGTGATGAATGAAAAACTTGGAATTGTAAAAGAAATTATCTGCGGAAAAATGTTAATGTGTGAAATGACCTCTGAATCGAATCGAGCTGTTTTGTAAAATTAAAATAAGTAACCAAAAAACAAATGGCAAGGAAAAATCGCAGCAACACGGCGGTTTGTAAATCATCATCGAGCTCGAGGTAATTCATCGAACCAATCGGTTCAGGGCGTGAAATAGTAGAATGATTCTTAATGAGTGTTTGAACGAAAACGATCTGATCTTCCCGAAGGCTTCCCGGCCGAGGGTGAATTTCTGCCTGACTCGGCGGGGCCGGTCCTGAGCTTTGTCGAAGGGCCTGTCCTGAGCCTGGTCAAAGGGCAGGTAGGATAAACAGGCTTTGATATGAAATGGGAATCTTGGCTTTGCTTATTTTGAAGCCCTTTTCAACTTTTGTATTTCAACTTTGGCCAGGGCGATTTGTTTGTAGTAGCGTTCCGGGGCCAGTTGAATGAATCTCTGAAACGACTGGATGGCCTGGGAAGATTTTCTCAAACCTTTCAGCGCCAGCCCTTTTTCGTAATGAGCTAAAACATAGTTTGAGTTCAGCGCAAGCACTTTGTCATATTGTTTCAAGGCATCCTTGTAGCGTCCCAATTTGCTCTGGGTTTGTCCCAGCTTTACCAGGGCTTTTGAGTTGTTGGGCTCAATTTTTAAAACCTGTGCCAAGTCGTTGCTGGCAGATCGGTATTTTCCGCGGGTGTAATTCATCGTGGCGCGCTGGTAGTAGGCGTCCGCCAAGTTGGGATTTTTGTCCGTGCAATATTGAAAATCTTGCTTGGCCTTGCTGTACTGTTTGATGTTTTTGTAAGCGATGCCGCGATTCAGATGGGCTTGTAAATAGGCTGGGTCGATTCGGATTGCGTGTGTAAAATCCGCAATCGCTTTTCGGTACGATTTTTTTTGCATGCGTTGAATGGCACGGTTGTAATAGGCTTCGAACACGATGGTGCTGTTTTGCCATTGCGGATATTTTTTTGCCGCGGCTTCAAAATCGGCGATGGCCTGATCGTATTTTCGTTGCAGACAAAAGACAAATCCGCGTGTAAAAAAGATCGCCGTTTCCGACGGCGCCAGTGTGATAGCACGGCTGAAATCGGCCGCCGCCCTGGTGTATTCAAGATTTTTCTCAAAAAACTTGCCTCGAAATACCAGCGGCAAACTTGCCTCTTTGGCCAGCTCAATGGCATTGGAATAAATCGCTTCCGCCTCTTCGGTTCGCTCGTAACTGTTCAGGATTTCCCCCTTGACAAGATACGCCGGGAAATAGGCTTTATTTTTTTTGATGACTTTGTTGATTTTTTTGAGCGCGCTTTTTTGTTTGCCCTGGAAATTTTCATGCACGCTTTTGAAGATTTCCGCTGCGTATTTATTCTTGATGAGTTCGTTGCTCTGATCTTCGATGATTTGGAGATACAAACGCGCGTGGTGGTACGTCTGCCAGGAATCGAGCGCCCGCTCGAATTTGGAGGCCGCTTGCTGAAACTTCTTCTTTTTGCCCAGCTCCACACCGTCGGCAAGCCAGTCTTCTTTTTGTAAAACTTCGTCGCCGTTGTCGCTGGCGAGTTGTGCTGAAAGAGCGAGCGGAGTCAGGCAGAGAAAAAGAGAAAATAATAGCAGATGGCGCAATCTAAAATACATAAACGTTTCCCGATGATGTGATGGTTTGAATTGTTACAAGATGCCGTTTGCAAGCACTGCGGCCAATAGGATACCGTGTCAAAAGTCAAAATATAAACAAATCTTTTTTTCGGTGCAAGTAAAACAATCGGGCGCAAGCATAATCATATTTACATGCAAATCGAGTGAACACGGAAAAATGCCCTGAGTCGCAGTTTTAGGTTTATTTTTCATCGCAAAGATTCACGGACCGCGAAAGGGAAAACGAAGCCGGGTTCGCAATCAAAAGCGTCGCTTGGAATGAGACCTTTCTATTTGAGCAGCAGTAATCGCTTAATTTCAGAAAAACGGCCGGCCTGTAGTTGATAGAAATAGACACCGCTCGCGAAGCCGGTGGCGTCCCAGGTGGCTTTGAAGCGTCCCGCAGGATAGTGGTTATCAACAAGTACCGCGATTTGCTGTCCGGATAAATTGAAGATGTTCAGCTTGACCGGTCCCGGACGCAGCGTCTCAAAAACGATGCTGGTCACAGGATTGAATGGATTCGGATAATTTTGTTGCAATCGGTATTGTGACGGAGCAGGTTGGTCGTGTGATGGAACTTTGGTGCTCAAAGAAGGTACGGGCGTGAGGAAAACTCCGGCGCCGAAACAAGCGGCGTACAATTTTTGACCGTTACCGTTTACAGCAAGAGAGGAAACGATCAAATCCGATAAACCGATCTTCTCAAAAGTCCGACCGGCGTCGTCGGAAACAAAGGCCCCACCCTCGCCGCTTCCAAAAGTATGTGCGCCCCCGTACAATCGTTGGTCGTGATGCTCATCGAGCAACATTTCAAGCCAAAAATCGTTGCTGAGAAACTGCCAGGATGGATCCTTTTCCGTGGTTTTGTACAGCCCTGAACCTTCGGTGAGAAAATAAACATCGCCGTTTGTGGGGTCCAATTGAAGTTTTGTGCCGTGCCAGGGAAGAACTCCGGAAATTTCTTCCCATGTGCGTCCGTTGTCGGTGGACTTGAAGAAAGGGGGATCGTACGGTTGAGGATGGTCGCCGATTTCAATGGCCACATACAAATATCCGCTATTGGGCGCTTGCACGATATCCCATGGAATGAGCCGGTCTTCTGCGAAACCAAAAGCAAAAAAGTCCCAGTTCACACCGAAATCCTCTGAAATGTAAATACCCGGGTTGGAAGCGTTGACATTAGGCCCGGTAGCGTACGGCACATAAACGGTGCCATCGCCGGAGTTGACGGTCAGAGAAACGATGAAATCTCTCCCCGGGAAAGTGCGCAGCAAAGTCCAGGAGGCGCCTTTATCCGAGGAGACGTACAATTTGTTGTTGAGAGCGGCATAAACTCGATCGGGATTGGTGGGATCGATGGCCATCGCATCTCGGTGGGTGAATCCTCCCGACAGCGCTTGCTCCCAGGTATCTCCACCATCGCGGGTGATTAAAATTCCGTTGTTGTAAGAAACGTACCAGAGATTCTCATCCCGGGGATCCACATAGATCGCATGCAGATCCCGGTTCCCCAAAGGACGTCCCACAAAACGCCAGTCCCAGGGACCGAGAGGCGTGTCCACGGCTTCGGCTTGTATGGTCAGAGTATGGGGGCTCCCCATCGCGTCACTTGTGATTTTCAATTCGGTAAATTGTCTGCCAACAGTTTGGGGAAAGTAGCGAAAGTTCCACAGTGTAAAATTGTTGGGTTGCAAGGTTTTGGGAAATTGCGGCGTAACCGTCACCACAAATTCGGGGGCGCCGGTAAACTCCCCGCTGAGGATGGTTACCGGTTCAGTGCCGGTATTCGTAGCGCGTACAAATCCTATTGATGAACTTCCGAGAACGTGAATTTTCCCGAAATCTGCGGTATGGACGAAGCTGAGCCGGCGGGTTTGGGCCTGCAGGCTATCCGGCTTGAGCAGGGCGCTGCATAAATATACCGTGCTCAGGAGTACGATTCGTAATCGGGTCTTCATTTTACACCTCTCAATTAGGTTCTGGCAATGTGAGCGCGTCGTTAGCGACGTGGGGCATCAAATTGATTTTTCAACTTTGGATGAAAATCGTGCCGGTTTACCTTTCTTCGATTGAAATCCGGTACGCTTCCATTAAATAGGGCTTCACACGCTGCCATTCCTCGCGGCAGCGTATTTTGGCCACGTAGGAAATCTGGCCTCGCTCGCCTTTTACCTCCTTGAAGAATAGCGGCTCCTGCACTGCTCTTTTCAAGTGTACGGCCAGCCGCAGCGCGTCTTTCATCATCACTAGATCCGCGAAAATGCGAGACGTGCGAAACAGCACGTAGCGGTCGCGGTACACGATCTCCACGCCGTCGCATTCCCGCACCGCGTGTTCCAGTACCCGGTAGAGCTGCACAAGCTCCTCGGAACGCCCCCGCAGCAGGTTGGATTTATCGCCCGTGCCGCAGGCATGACGCTGATTTACTTGGCGGAAAGCACGATGGCATTTTGGGCAAATCCAGAGTTCAGCCACGGCCATCTCCTTAATTGTGAAAATTCATATACATCTGCAAAATACATAAATGTTGAAATCTTATTGTCATACCTGCGAATCAGGCTGTTGCAAAATGGAAGATTTTGCATATTTCAGACGTTTCACCCTTCGACTTCGCTCAGGGTGAAGTGTAATGCAACTTATTTGAAAACAGACGACTAAAATCCTTCATGGTGAGCGGAGTCGAACCATGAACAGAGCT
>JBHHXN010000223.1:0-7294 GCA_046757025.1 bacterium | reverse complement strand
GTACTTTGAGACAAACCATCTTCAAGTGAGATGCGTTCAAATTCAGTTTCCAGGGACTGGGAAAACAGGACGCTCGCAAGGATCGAAAAAGAAAAAGTTGCCAGGGAAATTATTTTTAAATATCTGGCCATGATGAGAACGACCTTTTAACATATCAACAGACGCAGGATTGAATCTATCTTTATTGAGTGTCTCGTTCCTTTTCTCTCCAGGACACCGCCTCTCCCACAAATATTTCACCATCTGTGATGACCTCCGCATAAACCCCACCGCCCCAATTTACTCTCATGGCTTTTCTTAAACCGGGAAATGCTTCATCCATACGTTCTCAGGGTTTGGATTCGCCCGCAATGCGCAACCACCCGTTGCCGATCTGTAAAATACGACCTGGTGACTTAACCAGTGAAATTCCGCTCACCAGCAGATTAGCCCGCCGGGTAGAGGGGTCCAGGTTCGCTTTAAGTTGCGTCCTCATCTGCATCCAGGTTTCTTTTTCGATGATGGTCACCTGGCGCTTCCCGCCCTGGTCGGCGTTGCCGAGCAATCCTTTCCTCGCCACCAGCACGCCGCTGTTTTTGGCATCCATGGGGCCGCGTCGGGAGCGTTTTATCCAGATGGCCTCCAGCCCGCCCGGTGATTTTTGAGGCATAATTGAGTTCAGAATTTATAGAATTGAATTTATTATTATAAGCCTGACAATAAACCGGACTTTAAAAATAAATATTAAGAACAGAAATATGAAAATCAATTCGCGATTAGTTTACCAGCACCAGACTTGTTTGCGGCGGTACATTTAACTCACCCTGCTCCGGCTGGCCAAATTCTGTATTGCCGGAACGCTGACCGTCCACCACTCTGCGCCATTTTCCTTCGGGCAGCTTAAAGCGAGCGGAAGCATGTGGATTGGCATTCATCAACACCACAAAATTCCGCTGGTCGCCAGAGGGCTTTTTCGGCAAGAAATAACCCAACGAGAATTCAGTGTGTGATTCAAAAAATCGAATTTTGGAGGATGGGGTCTTCCTGAATGCCGGGTGAGATTTGCGCAATTTGATTAGACCCTGATAATACTCGAAAAGCTCATGATTGAGTTTTTTGTGCTCAAAATTCAGCCAGTTGGTTTCATTGTCTTTATTGTAGGAATTGTGGTCAATGTGGCCAAACTGTGGATCCGGAGCATCGGTTTTGGCAACGACTTTGCTACGCGCAAACTCCTGCCCCTCGCCGATCATCACCGCGCCCTGACTGGTGAACAAAAACACCGCTGATAGTTTGTGCAGTTTCATTTGATCTTCGGTGAGCTTGGTGTGGACATCGAGATCGGTTATTTTTTCATCTGCCTGCACAGCTCCGCTGCCGATGCGAATGAAATCACCCAGGGTGTGGTCGTCATGCGATTCCAAATAATTGATTGAATGCGATGTTTTAATAAAAGGGCCACCGTATTTTTTGGTAGATCCCCGAACATATCTTTTCATGGTTTCCAGGCTGTTGCCGCCCCAGTAATTCCCGAAAATCCAGCCAAGACCGTCAAAAGGGTTTTGCCCTTTAACGCCATTTCGAATCAGGTCATTCCAGGCGCCCCAGCCTCTTTCAGAAAATCCTCCGAGATCATATCCGCCGCCGCCCCAGGGTTCCGCGATTAAAATGACGTGCGGATTAATGGCCCTGGCAACTTCGGTTATTTTTTCGATGGTTTCCCAGTCGATCATCGTGGCCAGGTCGAAGCGAAAACCGTCGATGTGGTACTCCTCCATCCAATACTGGATGCTTTCGAGGATCATCCTTCGGGCCATGGGCCGCTCGGTTTTGAAGTCGTTGCCGCAGCCGCTTTTCTTTATAAAATTCATGAATGGGTCCAAACGAAAGTAATATTTTTTGTCGATGTACTTGAACGGATTCCAATCGTATTGCGACACGTGGTTGTAAACCACATCCATGATCACGGCAATGCCTTCGCGGTGAAACGCTTTCACCATATCTTTGAACTCGTTCACCTGCTGACCGCGGATGCCGTTGTATGCGCCCGGCTGCATATTGCCGCCGCTGGCGTAATACGATTCCGGTGCAAAAAAGTAGGAAGTCATGTATCCCCAGTGGTTGCGCGCATACGGATTCCAGGTGTTGACTTCGCCTTCGTACTCCATACCAAACGGAATTTCCATGTTTCCAAACTCTTGCACCGGCAGCAGCTCCACCGCATTGACTCCCAGCTCGAGAATGTGCTCGATCCCTCCGACAGCGCCTTTTTCCACCAGTCCCCGGTAGGTGCCTTTTTGTTTGACTTTCGCGGAAGGATGCACGGTTAAATCCCGCACGTGCAGTTCGTAGATGATCAAATCTTCCCAGTTCATCGAAAGCGGCTGGTCGCCTTCCCAATCATATTCGCGGGTGTTGATGACGATGCTTTTGGCCGGATGGCGATAGGAATTCTGCGTGACCACCGCTCTGGAATAGGGATCGGCGATAACCTGATCCGGTTGGAATTTCTCGGTGTCATCCAGAGGTCCGGAGATTTTATAGCCGTAATATTTCCCCCACTGAGCTCCTTGCAAGGTGGTTTCCCAGGTGCCATCATCGAAACGGGTCATGTCAAATTCCTCACCCGTTGACTCCGTGTGCCGATCAAACAAAACCAATTTTACCGCTTGTGCTCTTGGCGCAAATAACCGAAAGGTGGTCTGGTTGTTTTTTACTGAAAATCCCAGCGGTTTCTCAGTGGAACATGCGTCCAGCAACGGTCCCAGGTCTAGCGGTATTTGACCGTAACCGTTTATTTCCAGAGTATAGTTTTGCTGCAGATTCAAGTCGGAGGTTTTCAGGAGGAGGCGATTGTTTTTTGCGGTAAAACTCAGAATGGTTATATTGCCATCCACACGTATGTCTTCTCTCTGTAGTTGACTGTTTGCGTGTGCCAGCTCAATTTGAATTTGATTTTTGGTCAATGCTCTGGCGGATAATATTTTAGATTTCAATTTAGGTTCAGCCTCCAGTCGATGGGGATTGGTAAATAAAATCATCACAATAATAAACGGAATCACCAATTGAGAGATTCCTTTTTGGGAATCAGCATAAAACCGGTGTAAATGCATTTTAGAATAGATTTGTGAATTTTTAATGGTGTATGTTTTTTTAAGCAGATTTGTTTTGATTTAGGTAAACACCCGTATTTAGCTATTCACTTTCGATGGGTCCGTACTACAGTTATCGTTCAAATATAGCAAATGAATAGGCTATAAATTCGGGATGACCATATCGATGGTATCGCCCGGGTATACTGAAATTTCTTCGCTGATGGAGGTGTCGCGCCCTCCGATGGGATCCGCCAGCAAACTCAAATTCGTCAAACCGTTGACTAAATAATCGGGAATAACAAAAGTCTGCGTGGATAAGCCACGAGCGGTCCCTAAGCGCACGCGCTGCGTGTTCCGAATGACGTAGATATTCATATCCAAAAAATTCTGGTTCTGCACTCGAACCATTGTTTTGGGTTTAGTTTGTTTGGCCCCTTTTCTGCTTGCAGAGCTGCAAGAGAACAATAATATCACAACAAAAAATAAAACGTAAATCGGGCGCATAAATTCTCCATTAAAAATATATTTTTTAAATAAAAAACATTTTAACAAACAATTAGCGCAAAGTCAAGGGGAATATGGAAATGGGCTGCAATCTTTAGTCAGAACGGTGTGCAATTCAATTCTACCGTTGCAGGGGGAAAATGATATTTTATTAATTTTCAAAAAAATGGTCTCAGCAAAAGTGGACAGCCAAGACCATCTATACGAAACTTTCTTTTACATTAAAGCGGCAGAAATTTTATTCAAACAGTCTCTTTAAAAATTTCCTCTGAATACAAAAAAATCAAATAACCAATATTTCAACTTATCTTTATTCCATTCACTCAAACGATCATTTCCCTTTTCGAATAAAAATATCTCCGTTGTAAGTCGAAAAATAGTACTCAGGGCCGCCGCCGTTAATCATGCCGTACATGGCGCTTTCCACGCGGATTCGGTATTTACCGCCTTTTTTGCGCTTATCTTCTTTGATCAGTTTATTCTTTTCTTCAAGGGATATGTCAAAGTCGCTGAAAATATCTCCCTGCTCGGATTTCATTTTCAAATTAGCCCGCGTGGTTGCTGGCAAGGTCACATCCACATTGCCGTTGAAAGAAACAAACGACATGGGCTTTTCCGCATCGACTTTTTTCAGGGTCACCACCACTTTGCCGTTGGTAGTATTCGCCAAAACCGTGCCGCTGACATTCAGCGCTTCGATGCGGCCGTTGGTGTTGTTGAGCTCAATCTCCCCTTCCACATTTTCCACAAAAATATCCCCGTTGTTGATGGTGGACAATTTAACCGAGGTTTTGGCCGGCACCTGAATTTTCAGGTCGACGGTGCGCATATGCGACGAAACGCTCACATTCATGACATTCTCTTCTTCCTCCACGGTTAATCCCGTAGAGGCGATTTTAATGCGCTTCAAACCCTGTCTTTGCTCATCGGAATCACGGTTTGAATATTTTCGCGTACGCGAGTTGGCTTCAATAATCACCTCTTTTCCGGCATAGCCTTTCACCGTGATGCTGCCATAAATCAACCCGGCCTTCACCAAACCCGGTTTAACGGGATCGCTGAAGGGTACCGTGACCCGATCCACCGGCAGCTCCTGCGCCGCCACAGTTTGAAGAATGGCAAGGACAAACAGTCCGGCTGTGATATTTCTAATTTTTGAATTCATGATAGGTTCTCCAATTTTAATCTTCTCGTTTAACAATATAAATGTTGCCATTAAAAGCATCAAATTCTATTTCGGGACCACCTTTGCCGATCCTGACGCCAAAGGCTTTATCGCTTTTATACAAAAACAAGCCATCTTTACGCGTACGGATGGGCTTTCTGGGCGCCAGATACGTGGTGGGGAAATCCGTGTAAACTTCGCCGTTAAAAGTTTTGATGCGCAAATCCGCAGAGAAGTCCGGCTGAAACTGCACCTCCACATCGCCATTTAACGAACCAAAGGAGCTGGCAGACCGTGGATTCTTGCGGAACGTCACTTTGACTTCCCCATTCAAAGCGTACACATCTCCAGAGCCGGCCGCTTCCAGCATTTCGATTCCGCCGTTGATATTTTTCACCTCGCAATCTCCATAAACCTCGCGAATGGCGATCTCACCGTCGTTGATGGTTTTCAAATAAAGATGGCATTCGTGCGGCACCTTAACTTTGAAATCGAAGTTTACTTTGTAGCCGTAATAGCGCCATCCGCGGTAATTCACTGAAGCGTCGTTTTTTCTGTACGGCGCATCTACATAAAGTCGAACGGAATTGGCTTCTTCAGAGATTTCCAGTTGCACCTTCTGCTTCGCCTCCTGAATTTTTTCCCGGCTTCGGCCCTGGATGGTTTTGTTGACTACCATCTGTACATCCTGGCCAGAATAGCCCTGCACCTCGATATCGCCGTTGACATTGTCGATGACAACTTCTTTCCTTCCTGCGTCATTTGAAAAACGCACGGTCTTTTTTATCACCTCTTTTTCCTGAAGTTGAAATCCAGCACTATAGGAGGTAAAAACCAAAATGAATGAAATTCCAGAGAATAATCTTGTCGTGTTCATGACTCGTCCTCATTGTAATTTTTGAATAGCTCTCTCAGCGCGTTGTTTGACGGTTTGATTGAGCATGTCATTGTGCCGTATCTCGTTTAATACCTCGATGGCCTGTTTTTCTTTCCGGCTTTCAAAGAGCTCTATCAACGCGATTTGAAGTAATGGTGAAGATTGGCGTGTCAGCGCTGCCAGCAGTGCCCGGTTGACTATGGGATGTTCATAGTACGGTGTCAGAGCGTCCACCGCAGCCAAGCGCACGTTCAAACTGGGATCTTCATTCAACGTTTTCACCAACGCGTCGATCACCTTGGGGTCCGGGCGATCTGAATAATAACTGTAATTCACTCCACGCAAGCGCTCACTGGCCGAATTCTGCTGCAGTAAAGAAATGGTGACCAATTTGCTCAGGCTATCCACCTGCTGTCGAAGCAGCGCCAGCTCACGATTTTCACTGGCATCGGCCTGCAGTCGGTACCCGATAAACAAACCGAGGAACAAAGCACACCCCGCTACCACACCTGGAATGACCATTTGCCGATTTTTCAAATTGGCAAGCCAGTGCAGTAAATTTTCCAGCCAGGCGGTTTGAGCGCGTGCTCGGATCTGCTTTCCTTTAAAATCCTCCAGCATGCTGTAAAACCGGGCCCGAACGGCCTCACCTGGCGACTCCTCTGGCAAGGCCCCTAATTGCGTCCACATTTTTCTATAACTGTCCACCTCCGTTTTGCAGGTAGGACAGTCCGACAGGTGTGCTTCCAATTCGGCCACCTGTTCAGCATCCAATGTGCCGGCTAAATAATCAGCCATTTGGTCTGTCAATTTACCGCATGTCAACATGATTTTTCTCCCGAAAGAACCAAATAAATTTCCCGTAAATTCTTGATGGCGCGGTGGACTCGGCCTTTTATCGTGCCTTCGGCGCAACCGAGTAACTCCGCAATTTCTTTGTAGCGCAAATACTGGAAGCGACTGAGTACCAGCACCTCACGATCTGCCTCCGACAGTTTTTTTAACGCACGTGTCAAGAGTATTTTTTCCTGGTTCTTTTCAAAGCACTCTGCCGCCACCGGCTCCGGGTTCACCAATTCATCCTGTGTTTCGAGCCTGGTAACTCCTTTTTTTTGTTTTCGAAAATAATCGATGCGGGCATTTCTGGCGATTTGATACATCCACAAAACAAACTTGCTTTGCCCACGATACGTGTGCCGGTATTTCAACATGCGGTAAAAAACCTCTTGCACCAGATCTTCACTGACTTCACGACTGCCCGTCAATCGCAATAGAAAATTGAACAGCAAGACATGGTGCCGTTCAAAAAGAATGGCCATTTTTCCCACTTCACCATCTCGGACCTGCAGCATTATTTGCTTATCGGTGATCGCCTTCAATCGCTCTCAATGTTTTATTCAATATTTATTAAAAACACTTACGAAATAAGAAAAGGTTAGCAGATTTTTTAAAAAAACGGAGAAAGTAGATTTACTTTGTAGAAACTGTTGCACTCTAATTTCCTGGAAAGGTAGGTTTTTTGAAATGAAATTACAACTCAAAAACCCCAGGGGTAATGCACAAAGGTATGATTGGCATTTTCAGCGATACGAAGAATCCCAAATCCATGCGTAAATTTGGAGATTCTTCGTCGCGGAGTTTATCCTGAACAACGCCGAAGGGCTCAGTTCCTAT
>JBHHXN010000222.1:0-7356 GCA_046757025.1 bacterium | reverse complement strand
AAAGGCGAAGTCGTGGTGAAATGCGCATTCGGGAATGTGGATTTCGGAAAACCTGACACACCGCAATCCGCAATCCCAAATCCGCAATCCCAAATCCGCAATCCGAAATCGGTTGCTTTGCACTTTGCCGTGCAAGATACCGGCATTGGAATTTCCAAGAAAAACCTGGCGAAAATATTCGAAAAATTTGAGCAGGCCGATTCCTCCACCACCCGCAAATTTGGCGGCACCGGACTCGGATTGAATATTTCAAAAGCTTTGATCGAAATGATGGGAGGCAAGCTGTGGGTAGAAAGCGAAGAAGGCAAAGGCAGTACCTTCCACTTCACGCTCAACCTGAAGGTTAGCCACAGCACAGCGGGAGAGCAGGAATTCATTTATTCCGACTCGGAAGACACCACCATTCTGGTGGTGGATGACAACGAAACCAACCGCTTTATTCTGCGCAAAACGTTGGAATCCTGGCGCTTCCAGGTGCAGGAAGCCCACAACGGTGAACAAGCGCTTTCCATCTTGAACTCGGAAATCGCCCCACCCATCAAGTTGATCATACTGGATCAGCAAATGCCGGAAATGGACGGTATCGCGCTGGCGCGAAAAATTAGAAGCCAGGCTAAATATGACCAGATCAAAATCATCATGCTCTCCTCCATCGGGTCTGTTCACTCCGAGCTGAAGAAAGAATTGGCTATCGCTCAATTCCTGACCAAACCGGTCAAGCAATCAACTCTATTCGAAGTGTTGATGAAAACCTTGCGCACCCCCCGGCAAACCGTTACGGTTGTGGACAAATTACCGACCGAAATCGCCGAAGTCAAAACCGTGCCACACCACATATTGCTGGTGGAAGACAATTTAGACAATCAAAGATTGGCTGAAAAAATTCTGCAGAACGCCGGCTATCTGGTGGACATCGCAGAAAACGGCGCCGCTGCCGTGGAGGCCGTAAAAAAGTTTTACTATGACTTGATTCTCATGGACATTCAGATGCCGGTGATGGACGGCTTCGAGGCCACTAAAAAAATAAGAGATCTGGAAAAGCAGGTAGAAATCGACCGCATCCCCATCGTCGCGTTGACCGCACACGCCATGCAGGGCTATCGTGAAAAATGCCTGGAAAACAACCTGGACGATTACCTCACCAAACCCATAAAAAAGAAAGTCCTGCTGGCGATGCTGAAAAAATGGATCGATTCGCGCTCAACCATTTTGGTGGCGGACGATTCGGAAGATAACCGCTACCTGATCCAACTGTTTTTAAAAAAGTCGCCGCAGTACAAATTGCTGTTCGCTCAAAACGGCCAGGAAGCCTTGAACCTTTTTGAAAAGCGAACGATTTCGCTGGTGTTAATGGATATGGAGATGCCTGTGCTGAACGGAGTCGAGGCCACGCGTCTCATCAAGAAACTCAAAAAGGGTCAGCGGGTGCCGGTGTTAGCTTTGACCGCACACCAGGAGACGAAGAAATTACAGGAGCTGGTGGAGGCGGGATGTGCCGATTATCTGGTGAAACCCCTGAGAAAAAAGGCGTTTCTGGAAAAACTTGAAAATTATTTAAATAACCAACAAATAGGTGAAGTGCTAAAAAAAGAACAGGTCGCTGCCTGAAAGTCGCAATCTTCATCGTTGGCCGTGGTTGTGAAAAAAAAGCATACTTTTTGGAGAAGTCCTTATCAGTTATTCGAAATTAGACATAGAAACACATTTTCAAGGTTGTAACGATTTATGAAACATTTATTGAAAACTCTAATATCGGTAATTTGTTTAGTCGCTCCAAGCTGGGCACAGCAGTACCATTTTCACCACTACACCGGGGACGACGGTCTCTCGCAATTGGTGGCGCGGGTACTATTTCAGGATCGCGACGGCTACATCTGGGTAGGCACCGAAGCCGGCCTCAACCGTTTCGACGGCCATAGATTCGATATTTTCGGCATACAGGATGGCTTGGTCAACGACGCCATCAACGCCATCTGCCAGGACCAAAGCGGCGCAATCTGGATCGGCCATGACGGCGGATTGAGCCGCTGGACACCCGAAGGAATCGTAAATTTCTCTCTAAAAGACAGTACATTTGAACACGCCGTGCTTTCGCTGGCCATCGATACGGCTGGAAATGTTTGGTGCGGTACCCGCACAGGTTTATTTAGGAAGCACCAAACCGGCATAGAACCATTCACGGCAGCCCATGGCCTGCCTGAGGTTAGCGTGGAGGTTTTACGCATCGATCACAGAGGTCGCCTGTGGATCGGAACCCGGAAAGGCTTATACATCCTGGAACAGAATAAGATACATCTAACGCTCATGAAATCGTTGCAACATACCAAAATTAACGCCCTGGAGGAGGATCAGGATCATCTTTTATGGGTGGGTACCGACGAAGGGGTTTTCATTTGCAGGGATACGCATCTGGTTAAAAAATATACCGCCGAAGAGGGCTTGCAAGGGTTGCCGGTTCGCGCCATTTGCACAGGCGCGGACGGTGCTATCTGGATTGGCACAGAAACCGGTTTCGCGGTAATAGACGGCAGCGGATTCAATTTCATTACCACAAAAAACGGCTTTCCCCTGAATGATGCCCGTGCCATCATCGTGGATCGGGAGGGCATCGTCTGGCTCGGCGGTCTGGGCGGCGTGGCGAAATTTTCCGGACGTGCCTTTACCAATTATACCAAAACCGACGGGCTGGCGTCCGATGTGGTGCGTTTCGTTTTGCGCGATCAGGCGGGATTTCTGTGGGTGGCTACGTCCCGCGGTTTGAGCCGATTTGACGACCGCAACTGGCACACTTTTACCACAGAAGATGGTCTAAACGACAATTACATCGTCTGTTTACTGGCAGACCGTCACGGCCGGTTGTGGATCGGCAACTACGGCGGCCTCAATTACCTGGATACCCGCACACAAAAAAAGAAGACGATTTCTGCAAAAAAACCCAGATTGCATTTCTACAACCAGTCGGCTATTAGCCAACTGGGACGGGTGGTTTCCATCGTTGAAGACAGCAGCGGCAGCTACTGGTGCTCGGTGCAAAACAAAGGCGTTTACAAATTTAACGAAAACGAGGTGGAGCCGGTTAGCGTCCGCGGCCAGACATTCAACTTTGCCCGACTGCTGGTGGATTTGAAGGGGCAGGTATGGATTTCCGGGGATAAGGGGCTATCCCGATGGGATGGTCAAGGCTGGCGAACGTTTACCACAGCCGACGGCCTGGCCGACAACGCGCCGTACTATTTGTGTCTGGACCGAAAGGGGGTTATCTGGTTTGGTTACCATTCATCAAAAGGTTTTACCGGATTTGACGGAGAAAGGTTTTACAGTTATTCTTCCAAAGACGGACTCTTCAACGACGCGGTGTATTCACTGGGCGCCGATAAAGCGAACCATCTCTGGCTTGGCACCGCCCACGGTGTGGATCGTTTCGATGGAAAGTCGTTCATCAACTACGACAAAGCCGAAGGGTATGCCAGTTACGAATCCAACGCTGGCGGATTTTTCGCGGACGACGACGGCACCATTTGGTTCGGAACCGCAGAAGGTTTGAGTCATTATCATCCGCAATGGGACTTAACGCAGGAAAAACTTAATCCACCGCTCATTCAAACATTTATTCTCGGTAAGCACGATCTCCTGCGAAATCCTGTTCCGTCCGCAGTGCATTATTCACAAAACGATTTGCAAATCCGCATCTCACCCTTATCCAATGTTCCGGAAAAACGCCTGAGTTTTCGATACCGATTAGTGGGGTATGACCCAGATTGGAAATCGTTGAAAAGCTATGAATTGAATTATTCTCATCTGCCGCCGGGTCACTATACTTTTGAAATTCAAGGGCGCAAATATCGCCAACCCTGGTCCGCCGCCGTAACCCGCCATTTTCAAATCAAAGCACCTTTCTGGCGCACCTGGTGGTTTGGTTTAATCGCTCTTTTGGCCATTAGTAGCTCTATTTTTGGTTATGTCCGCTACCGAATCTTTCAAATCCGATCCCGAAACCGATGTTTAGAACAGCTCGTTGCGGAACGCACCGAAGTGCTGGAGCAGCAAAAATCGCGGTTGGTCAGTACGCTTAAAGCTCGCCGCAGAATGGCAAAGGAAATCGCTGTTCAAAAAGCCTACCTGGAACAACTATTTGAAAGCGCACCGGAAGCCATCGTCGTGCTCGACAAAAACGACCTGGTTCAGCGGGTCAATTCCGAATTCACCCGTATGTTTGGTTATGCCCCGGAAGAAGCCGTAGGCAAATCCATCAACAATTTGATCATTCCTGCTGACCAGCTCGATGAGGCGCGCTCCTTGTCTAAGAATGTTGTGGCGGGCCAAAAAACCGTCACCGAAACCGTTCGCTGCCGTAAAGATGGATCGCTCATTGAGGTTTCCATTCTGGGCACGCCCATCATAGTGGATGGCGGTAAAATCGCCATCTATGCTATTTATCGAGATATCACCGAACAAAAACGAGCTCAGAAAGAACTGGCGGAAAACGAGCGCAAATACCGATTGTTGTTCAACCAAATCGCCGATCCCATCTTTATTTTTAATAAAACTTCCCGGCGTTTTCTTGACTGCAACCAGGCCGTGCAGCGTATTTATGGCTATTCTCTGGAAGAGCTCAAAACCATGACGCCCTTTGATCTGCACCCGCCGGAGGACCTCCAGCAAGTCAACCAAAATATCGATGAAAAAAATGTTACGCATGCCTCCCACTACACCCACGTGACAAAGCACGGTCGGAAAATGACGGTGGAAATTTTAACCGATGAAATTGAGTACCTGGGACAGCCGGCCTGGATCAGTATCGTGCGAGACATCACTGAGCGTAAAAAAACCGAGCTCATGCTGCGAAACGTAGCCGAAGGGGTTTCCGCTACCACCGGCCAGACGTTTTTTACCTCGCTGGTAAAATACCTTGCCGACATGCTGGAGGTGGATTATGCTTTCGTGGGCGAGCTCATGCAAGGCGAGCCGCCCAGAGTCGTGACCATTGCCATGTATGCATACGGTAAAATCGTGGAAAATGTGGAATACGTTCTGAACAACACACCTTGCGAAAATGTAGTGGAAAGCGGACTTTGCTGTTACCCGGAGAAGGTACAGCAGTTATTTCCGAAAGACGCCATGCTAGCGGACAGTAATATCGAAAGCTTTATTGGCACCCCTCTTTTTGACACGGAAGGCCAACCGTTGGGCCTCCTGGTGGTTCTCGATAGCAAGAAATTGCAAAACCAGCAAATCGCCGAATCCATGCTGCAAATTTTCGCCAGCCGGGCTTCCGCGGAACTGGAGCGCAAACATGCCGAAGAAGCCCTGCAAAAAGCCAAAGAAGCCGCTGAACAAGCGGCCCGGGCAAAAAGCGATTTCCTGGCCAACATGAGCCACGAAATCCGCACACCGCTGAACGCCATCATCGGCATGACCGAGCTAACTTTAGACACGGAGCTGACGACCGAACAATTGGATTACCTGCGGGTGGTGCAGACTTCCTCAGAAAACCTGCTGGGCGTGATCAACGATATTCTCGACTTTTCCAAAATTGAAGCCGAGCAGTTGGAGATTGACGAGACCGATTTCGATTTACGCGAACTGGTTGAAAACGTCGCTGAAATTTTGAGCATTCGTTCCAGTCAAAAACAGCTCGAACTCTTGTGCTACGTGGAGCCCAAATTGCCGTACTGGCTCAGAGGAGATCCCATGCGTTTGAAACAGATTCTCATCAATCTGGTGGGAAATGCCATCAAATTTACTGAACAGGGAGAAGTCTGCATCAAAGTAGAAGTATGTAAAAAACAGTGGGTTACAACTAACCCCAATTCCATTCGACTGCATTTTATGGTTTCGGATACTGGAATCGGGATATCAAAACAGCAGCAGGAAACAATCTTCGAAAAATTTTCTCAGGAAGACAGCTCCACTACGCGCAATTTTGGCGGCACTGGTCTCGGCTTGAGCATCAGCAAATTGCTGGTCGAGCTGATGGGGGGCAAAATCTGGGTGGAAAGCAAAAAAGGTAAAGGCAGTACTTTTCATTTTATTCTCGATTTTGCGGTCGCGGAAAATCCTGAAACCAAACCAGAAGACTTCACCTATCCCGACCTTCAAAACATCGGTGTGTTACTCGTGGATGATAATCCGACTAATCGCTTTATTCTTTCCAAAACCTTGTCAGAATGGGAATTTCAAATCCATGAAGCAAAGAGCGGCAAAGAAGCGTTAGCATGTCTGAGTAAGCCAAACACACATTATGATCTGATGCTCCTCGATTATCAGATGCCCAACATGGATGGGGTTGAATTGGCTCGCTCAATCCTTAAGGCAGGAATTGGCAAGAATATGAAAATTATCATGCTTTCTTCCTGGGGTGAGATAACCAAGCCGCTACAAAAGGAGCTAAACATTGCTAAAGTGATAACCAAACCGGTTAAACAGTCCCGTTTATTGGATATCTTAATGGAGGTGCTGCGTGAGCAGAAGCACCTTGAGCCAGCAAATAAAATCCATCAGGAAAAAATACACCCGGTCTCCAGATGTGGATCTCCTAAAATATTACTGGTTGAGGACAATGCAGAAAATCAAAATCTCGCCAAAAGGATTCTTGAAAAAGCCGGTTACCTGGTTGACATTGCCGCTAACGGTGAAATGGCCGTGCAGGCCGCCGGCAAATTCCAGTACGATTTGATTCTAATGGACATCCAGATGCCGGTGATGGACGGTTTTACAGCCACTGCTGAGATCAGAAAACAGGAGCAAGAAACGCAGAAAGAGCGTGTCCCAATCATCGCATTGACTGCGCACGCCCTGCAGGGCTACCGTGAAAAATGTCTAAAGCACGACATGGATGATTATATCACTAAACCCCTGAAAAAGAAAATGCTGTTCGAAACCATTCAAAAATGGCTCGACCCCAGACCGACCATTCTGGTGGTGGATGACTCAATAGATAACCGAAATTTAATAAAAAATTATCTAAAAAAATCTCCTGCCTACAAGCTCACTTATTCAACAAATGGCAAAGAAGCCCTCGAAGCATTTAAAACCCGAAAAATTTCAATAATATTAATGGATATGGAAATGCCAATAATGAATGGCTACGAAGCCACCCGTGCCATCAGGCAACTTGAAAATGGCAACAACATACCTATAATAGCTTTGACAGCCCACACGGGAAAAAGTGAAAAACAAAAGTGTCTGGAAGCCGGGTGTTCTTCCTATCTCACAAAACCGTTTCGTAAAAAAAGCTTAATAGCTATTCTAAAACAATATGCTGATGACAACGGCGACATGATAAATGTCAGGAACTCTTTAAATAAATATGAAAAGTGACGATACTGTAAATGTGACATACATTAGTTTAAAACC
>JBHHXN010000221.1:0-7373 GCA_046757025.1 bacterium | reverse complement strand
GGAATGACAAAAAAGGGCTCTTAACGGATGTACCCTAATTAAATTGGCTGTCATCTATTCTATTGCATCAAATCCAATTTCCTTGCAAAAAATGTTAGAGGAATTGGGATTTCGAGGCAGAGCTGATGGCCAGGGACCCATAAGATTTTCCCCTTTCATTCATTAGAAATTTTGTGGTTTGATTAAATGTATAGCATGCATTTCAAAGATGTCCGGCGAAGTTCGAATTTCAAGGTTGTCAGGTAAAGATCACTCGCGGTGATAAAACGACTGATTCTTTATATATAATTGATTGGAAATGATTTCGTGAATGGTCAAATCGAAGTCAACTGTCCGCGAGACTCGGCGCTGCTACTGGTAAAAACAGGAATGTGAGTAGGTTTAATACAGGATCCGCAGGGAAAATTAAAAAAATCAGCATGCTGACTTGTTATACTAAGTAACCAATATAATGGAAAATGTCAATGACTTTTTTGGGTGAGACCGGGGAAGGATAGGCAGCTTGTTAACCACTCGTTCTCAAATAAAATTTGGGAACGAGACTGAACTTGAAACTGGTAACTTCAAACATGAAACCCGAAGCTTTAACTCACTGCACCTCGATCCAGCGCTGCCAATCCGGATCGTACACTTCGCCGCGGGCAGTGGAATGCACCAGCTCCAGCTCTTGCATGCCGGTTTTATCCACAAAAACGAACCGCATTTCCAGCTCGGTCATGTAATAGTGCCAGGTTTCATATCCGCGCTGTTTGCCGATACTGGGATGGCGATCGATTTCATCCGGCAAACCGTAGAGGATCAGCACCCGTCCGCGGTCGGTCTGCCAGCCTTTTTTAAAACCGCCAAACCGGGCGTCGGCGAATTTTACGCGTTCCAGGTAGTCCGAGCGAAATTCGTTGTGTGTGGTTTCGGGCACGGGATCCCTTTTACTCCAGAATTGCACCAAAAAAGTTCGTTTACCATCTGGCTGCAGGCGGTCGAACATTTTCTTTTCCTCTTTGGTAGCGATGTAGCGGACGCTGTCAAATTCCTGTTCGAGCTCGGGCGCTGAAAGGGTCTGGTAGAATTTCATCAACGGACTACTGGAAAAATCCAGTGCAGAAGCCGCAGCAGCCCGCTGCGGTCGGTTTGCTTTGAACACGAAAAATTTTTTGCGTCGTTTTGCCAGGGATTGTTGGCTATTGTCGGTCACGGTGATTTCCAAAAAATAAGCACCGCTTGCCAGGGTGATCAAATTGAATCCCCCTACTTCCACCAGGGCGCCGGCTTTGGTGGCCCGGGTATTTGGAGGAAACGATTTTACCCGTACCTGCTGATCATTTAGAATCGCGTATTCAACCGTGTAGGCGGCATTTTCTCCCGTGCTCAAATTATACAGCTCTGAATAAAAATACAGTATGGGTCTGGCGGCATCTACCAGTGCCCCAGGATTGGGAATCACCCGGTAGTGATTTTTGGTGTAGATATTTTTAGATGTGTCCGAGGTGATGGAGTAAGCCAATTCGATATCGCTGATATCGAGCCGCTCATTTGAGAAGGGCTGCAAAATTAAGGGAAATTCTTTCCTTCCCTGGGAGGGCGACGACCAATCTTTTATCCGGGTCTTAACCAGATATTTTCCCGCCGGCAGTTGAAAATTGGTCAGGGTAAACAGTTCCTTATCTTGTTTATCGGAAGCCTCCACAAAAGCGCTTTGGCCATTCCAACTGCTTAGTGCTACCAGGGTATCGTCCTGGAATATTTCGGCCTCCACACTAAATCGCACCAATTTTAGCGAATCGGTTTCCACAGTTTGAAACTGCGCGCGCGGAAATGAAAAGTAAATTTCTACGAAAAGTCGATCAGGTGGGTAGCGAAATTGCGCGTGGTCAACATTGAAAACAAGGGTATTTGATGAAGAGGGGTTACCGGCTTGTGCGGTTTGACTATGACTCGCAACCGGGTACAAAAGAGGTACCAGCAGGATGGAAGTGGTGAAAAACCGAATCATGATGAGTAGGTGAAGAAATGTCTTCGCAAAAGAATTACGAATATTTTACTTTCCACCGAGAAGGGAGTTTCACAGATTGCGGCTTTTACGCGGCTTTGTTGGCCGTTCCTTCTAGCGGCATTTCCTTGAAATTCACCGACACCACTTTGGAAACGCCTTCCTCTTCCATAGTAATGCCGTAGAGACTGTCCGCCGCGCGCATGGTAAGCTTGTTGTGGGTTACCACCAGGAACTGCGTGTCTTTCGAAAATTCGCGAATGGTTTTCACAAATCGGCCGATGTTGGCATCATCCAACGGCGCGTCCACTTCATCGAGAATGCAGAAAGGACTGGGTTTGACCAAGTAGATGGCAAACAACAACGAGATGGCGGTCAGTGCTTTTTCCCCGCCGGAAAGCAAAGTCAAAGCGCTGATCTTCCTCCCTTTGGGATCCGCTTCGATGATGATTTCCGCTTCCAGAGGATCCACGTTGGGAGCTAATTTCAGATCGGCGTGGCCGTTTTCAAAAAAACCGCAAAAGACCTTGACAAAATTTTCACGAATTTGTACAAAAATTTTGTTGAACTGCTCCCGGGCGGTTTTGTTGATCACTTTTATGGTTTCAGCCAGGTTGGCTTCGGCTTCCAGTAAATCGTTCTTTTGCGTGTTGAGAAAATCAAAACGCTCTTTTTCTTTTTCGTATTCTTTTAATGCCAGCAAATTGACCGGCTCCATGGCGCTGATACGATTCTTCAAACGGTTGATTTCTTCTTTTAGCGCCTCGACGTCCAACGATTCATCCAGCGGTTGCTTTTTGATCTTCACTTTATATTCATCCTGGATGCGATTTTCGATGTTTTCGCCTTTCATCTTTAATTCCGAAATACGCAGCTCCAACCCGTGCAGGGTTTCTGACACCGCCTCTTTCTCATTGCGTACGCCTTTCACCAGCTTTTCTTTGGCTTCTAATTTTTCTTTCTCTTCCAGATAGTGCTGTTCGATTTCGTGGACTTTTTCCTCTAATTCCTTGTGTTCATCAAAATCCACCTGGATGGCGTTCTTATTGATCTCGATGCGTTTTTCCAGCTCGGTGTATTCGTGAGTAGCAGCCTCGATTTCTTCATCAATTCTGATCAAAGAATCCTGCAGTTCTTTCTCAAACTCCTGTTCGCGCGAAATGTCGTCCTGTAGATGCCTCTCTTCGCCTTTCAAATCCACCAGCTTTACCCGACTGTCCTGCACCACAGAACGGTATTCATCCAACTCTGCTTCTAACTGCAGCAATTCATCCGAGATCTTTTGAAATTCCGAATCGTATTTGGTGCGATTTTCCTCCAGGCTTTCCAGGGAAGGCGCCAGGGTTCGCAACTGCTCCTGCAGCTCTTTTTGATGGTCGCTTTGATTTTTCTGTTCTTTCAGCAGCCGTTCGCGCGCTTCCATCTCTTTCTTCTTTTCAAAATCCAATTGCGCTAACTGCACCTCAATTTCGGTAAGATGTTCTTCATTGGACTTGATTTGCGCGGTCAGCTCCTGCTCCTTTTTAAAAGCATTTTGACAGCTCACTTCCAGCTCGTGCTGGGTGTTTTCATCATTATCCAACTGTTTGATAATTTTCTCGGCGCGAGATTCCAGCTCCTCCACCTGGGCTTTGCGGTCGATGACGCCGGTGTCCGAGGTGCTGTCGGCGCCACCTTTGATCAGCCCCCAGGTAGAAATGATGTCGCCGTTGAGCGTGATGAGATTGATGCGATGGTTGTGCAACCGCTGCGCTTGTTTTTTGGCAATTTCCAGATCGTCCACGATCAAATAATCCCGCAGCAGCGCCTCCACCAGACCGCTATAATCGGCGCTGCATTGCACTAAATTATAAGCCCAGTCAATCACCCCTTCTGAAAGCGGCGATTTCAGATCCGGGTGCACCAGGTCGAAGTTTTTATTGCCGTTTGAAAAACGATCCAGGGGAAAAAACGTGACCGTGCCTTTGGCGTCCGACTTCAACATATCGATGCATTGCAGAGCCTGGTCGGTCTCTTCCACGATCAGCGACACCGCGGCTTCGCCCAGAGCGGTTTCGATGGCGCGCCGGTATTTAGCCTCCACCTGCACGTTTTCAGCCAGCGTCCCTTTGCAGCCGCCGTTCAGAAATCCCTGTAAAAGCAGATGCTGCACGCCTTCCGGATGATCCTCGTACGATTCGATAAATTTTTTCAAGAGGGCAATTCTTTCTTTCACAGTTTGCAGCTCGCCGCGGGTGTTGACGATCTGCTCTTTCAGGTACTCCTTTTGCGAGGTTAATGATTCGATGGACTTTTGCAGAGCGGCGTATTCTTGTTTAAATCGCTGCAAAACCAGCTCATACTCGCCCTTACTCTCCAGCAGCTTACTGACCTTCTCCTCACGGATTTTGGCCAGCAATTCATTTTCTTCCAGCTCCCGTGCAAGGGTGTTCAACCGCTGCTCGATGTTTTCGAGCTGCGTATGAACGCGTTCCGCTTCCTGCTTGCTGCCGGTGATGCCTTCCAAAGATTGCAGCCTTTGACTTTCGATGCCCTTGCGGAGGTCCTTCTTCTCCTCCACTTTGATTTCCATGGATTTTAACACCACATTTTTTTCCTGGAAATCGCCCTCGGCCACCTGAATTTGCTGAAACAGATTTTGCAGGTTTTCACGAAATTGCGTGATTTGTGCCTGAATTTTTTCTATTCGGACTTTATTTTCTTGTTTATTTCGCAACAGCCGCTCCTTGGTTTCCTGCAGGGCGCGTCGGCGTTCGCGATCCACCAGAATCTCTTCTTCCTGTTTTTGGATTCTGCGAGACAGTTCATTGAGAGTCTTTTGTTTGGCGCTCAACTTTCGCTCCACCTCTAAAAGCTCCACTCGGGAGCCTTCGATCTCGGCTTCTTTTTCATCGAATTGCGCGGACAACTGCGCCCGCTGATCCTGACTCTGACGCAATTGCTCAAACAACGGCTCCAGCTCAATCTTGACTTTCGAAAACTCGTGTGTGGCGAGATTTAAATCCAGCTCTTTCAGTTTTTCTTTGTACTCCTGATAACGCCGGGCTTTGCGCACCTGCCGCTGCAAAGAGGCGACATTTTTCTCCACCTCGCTGATGATATCGTTCAAACGCACGATATCTGCTTCCGTGGCTTCCAGCTTTCGAAACGCCGCTCTACGCCGCATTTTGTATTTCGTGACGCCTGCGGCTTCCTCGATTATTCGCCGGCGTTCATCCGCCTTGCCGTTCAAAATCGTTTCCACCATACTCAATTCGATGATGGAGTAGGCATCCGGCCCCATGCCGGTGTCCATAAACAAATCCTGGACATCTTTCAGTCGGCAGGGAGCATTGTTGAGCAAGTACTGGCTTTCGGAAGATCGGTACAGGCGGCGGGTGATCACCACTTCGGAAAATTCAATGGGCAGCACGTTTTTGGTGTTTTGAATGGTAAGCGAAACCTCGGCCATCCCCAGCGGCTTGATGGTTTTGGAACCGTTGAAAATAACGTTTTCCATGCGCTCGCTGCGGATGATGCCGGCCTTCTGCTCGCCCAGCACCCAGCGGATGGCGTCCACGATGTTGCTCTTGCCGCAGCCGTTGGGCCCCACGATGGAAGTGATGCCATCGTCAAACTTAAACGTGGTTTTGCGCCCGAACGATTTGAATCCGTGTATTTTTAAACTCTCTAAATACAAGCGTGACCTCTTCTTCCCTTAAAAATTAATGTATTG
This sequence comes from bacterium, assembly GCA_046757025.1. Lineage (GTDB taxonomy): Bacteria > Zhuqueibacterota > Zhuqueibacteria > Oceanimicrobiales > Oceanimicrobiaceae > JBHHXN01. The sequence continues at coordinate 1,671 of JBHHXN010000221.1, read as the reverse complement.
AAAATGCTTCACAAATTCAAGCATTTGATTTTTGGGTATGCCACTGTGTACTTTGCGTCTTATTGGGTTGTAGATACGTTCACAGTATGATTATAAGATGGCTTCAACATCGAAAAATACAACATAAGGTATGTCATCGTTAAAATAGCCACGATATGGTGTTACTGCCAATATAGTCGCTTATTTAACAAAAGTCAAGCGCTTTTTCGTGAAAAATCGGTAATAATAAGATTTAACTTGAAAAACATTGCAATATATTAAGAAACACAGAGCGGCAAATTTTACTACCGGAACGTTTTGGGTTCCCTCGATCATCAATTCCAGCCTGTATTATTTAAAAATCACCAAATTTGAGTTTGTCCATTCTTTAAAGGATAACCCCATTTGCCTTTTCGGCATTTTTTTCTTCCAATTTGCTTAAAATTCTTGCTAAATTGGAATTTCCTTCTACATTAAAATTTGCATTTCTTTCAATTTCCATTACAATCTATCACATTTTAACAAATTATGCAGAGTTCACTGGTTTCATCCATCGTCGTAAAAAGAACGCTCCTGCAATCCAAACACGCATTTTTGAGAGAAGATTGAGATTATGAAATAATGGATTTGGGACCTAATAGAGGCAGCAGATTTTTTTAAAGGTTGGTCACATCCGGGGCCGACCGTTGAATTTCGATCATTTGTGCAGAACGCAATAAATCGGTCATTTTCATAAATAAAAAAGGAGGAAAGCAAAATGTTGAAACCGTCTTTAAAACGATCATTTCCTGCTCAGCCATGGCTGCTGTTGCTGATACTTATCGCCTTGTTTTATATCCGCACAGCGAATGGGTTCGCTCAGTCGAACACGCCTTTAACCTACCAGACCCCACCGAAACCGTTGGCAGATCTCGTGGATGCGCCGCCCACGCCGGCGGTTGACCTCGACCCCACTCAAAATTGGCTGCTCATTCTGGAACGACCGAATCTGGCTTCCATCGAAGAGCTGGCGCAGCCGGAGCTGCGCATCGCCGGCATTCGCATCAATCCTCGCACCAACGGCCGCAGCCGCCGCAGTTACTACACCGGCATGAAGTTGAAAAAAATTTCAGGGGGCGAAGAAATCGCCATTCAGGGACTGCCAGAGAAAGCGCGCATTCGCAACGTCAGTTGGGCGCCCAACGGTAAATTCATCGCGTTTTTGAATGCCGCAGAAAACGGTCAGACCCTGTGGCTAGTGGATGTCTCCGCGAAAAAAGCTAAAATGCTCTTTTCAGAAAAAATCAATAGTGTGTACGGTTCGCCTTTCAATTGGCTGCCGGATAACAAATCGCTCATCTGCAAAGTCGTGCCGGCCGATCGTGGGACAGCGCCTGAGGCGCCTGCGGTACCCGCAGGACCGGTGGTGCAGGAAACCACCGGCAAAAAAGCCGCGGCCAGGACCTACCAGGATTTGCTCAAAAATCCGCACGACGAAGCCCTGTTCGAATATTACATGCAAGCCCAGATCGTGCACGTGACCACCGATGGCAAAACGACTAAATTAGGCAAAGCCGATTTGATCGAACGGGCGGAGCCGTCTCCCGATGGCAAATATTTGCTGGTGGAAACCGTACACCGGCCGTTCTCCTATCTGGTGCCGATTTACCGTTTTCCCAGCCGCGTGGAAATCTGGGACCGCCAGGGCAAGGT
>JBHHXN010000220.1:0-7443 GCA_046757025.1 bacterium | reverse complement strand
ACGATTAACGAATTACGATTCGACAAAAGCAACCGCCCGGCAAAACGCCGCTTCGCCACCTTTAAATTTCCACGGGAAAACCCCAAGAGTTAATCGCTTATTTTGAAGTTCAGGTGCGCCGATGTCGCCGCCGAGATTTTCGACGTGCATGCAGTCGTGCGGAAACAGAGCATTATGAGTTAGCTGGTAAGCCTCGTCCGGGAAAACTTCCTTCATGCCCTTTCTACCAAATTTAGCCACGCATTTTGCCTGCACGCGATCGCAGTGGCCGTGCATGCCTTTGCCCAAAAACCTGCCAATCGGTAAATTCATGGGGTGGTCGGTGGAGACTTCATCCACGCCCCAGATGTGAATCTTTTTGTCGAGCAGCCATTGAACCATATCAGGATGAGCGCCTGGGTGCATGTGAATGTACTTTTCCTCATCCGGCTCAGAGCCAAACTGAGCATATTTGTGCCAGCCTGTATGCAGAAGCAAAATATCTCCGTCGCGAATCTCAACGCGCTTTTCGATCATTTCAGGTGTATAGACATCCAACTCATCCATCTCGTCGGAAAGGTCAACAATAGCACCCGGACCGTATAACCACTCGAGCGGGATCTCATCGATGGTTCTGCCACCAGTGACGAAATGCCTCGGCGCATCCAGGTGGGTACCCATGTGGTTAGAAGTCATAATATATTGCGCATTGACGCCATGTTCGGCTTTGCGCTTGATGTACTTGACTTCAAAAGGTGGATAATAGGGCCAAAAAGGAAAATCCTGGTTTAATGGTTGAGATAAATCGTAGAGTTTCATGTTTCCCTCCTGTTGAAAATCTTCGTAGTGTCAAAAGTTTTGAGGTACAGAATCAGACCATGGAGATTTTAAAGTAGAAAATTAGTAAGAGAAAATCAAGTGGTCTGGCTTTAATCGATGTAAAAAGCATACTGCAAGTTTGCCGCTTTAGGGCTAACGGATAGACGTTTTTTTCTTGATTAACGTGAAAAAAATTTATAAAGTGTTTAAATTATTTATGCCGAGTATTTTCTACCTGTCTTTTTGAAACCTTATTACACAAAGAAATGAGCGACCCGTTTAAAATATTCCTCACTGTGAATGGGAAAGAGTATGAACGCTCGGTAGAACCGCGCTTGTTGCTGAGCGATTTTCTACGACACGAGCTTGCGCTTACCGGGACCCATGTGGGTTGCGAACACGGTGTTTGCGGAGCATGCACAATTTTATTGAATGGCGAAGCAGTACGTTCATGTCTACTTTTTGCGGTACAAGCCAATGGGCAAGAAATCGTCACGGTTGAAGGACTGGCCCCCGATGAGGAGAACTTACACCCGCTGCAAGAGGCTTTTCACCAGGCTCATGGATTGCAATGCGGCTTTTGTACGCCTGGTTTTTTGATGACGCTAATTCCGTACTTAAAAGAAAACCCAAACCCGGGTGAAGAAGAAATCCGGGCAGCGCTTTCAGGGAATCTCTGCCGATGTACCGGGTATCAGAATATCGTGGAAGCTGTCAAATTAGCTGCGGAACGAATGAAATAAAATTCACAAGTGTTTGAGTGTTATGGTGTTCATGTGTTAGTAAAGCTTATTTTTGTCCACTAAATCAGGGGAAGTCCAAGATTAATAGATTACTTCAACACTTTAACATTTAAACACTCAAACACATCTGAATTTTGCTGCAAAGTCAAAAAAGGAGAAACCTTGGCAACCCGATACTTCGGTGAATCCATAAAACGAAATGAAGACCCGCGACTCCTCAGGGGTCAGGCTCTGTTTGTCGACGATGTACATTTGCCGGACATGCTGCATGTGGCATTTTTGCGCAGCGACCATGCTCATGGCCGCATTAAAAGCATCGACTTTTCCTCGGCTTTAGAACGACCGGGCGTAGCGGCCGTTTACACCGCCAATGATTTGGGAGAATACTGGCAGCCGGGCCCTCTTTTGGTGCCGCCCCCGCCCATCGAGAGGCTGATATTTAACGAGCGTACGCAAGTTCCTCTCGCCCGGGATAAAGTGAAACATGTCGGTGAAGCAGTTGCCATTGTTGTGGCCGAAAACCGCTATATCGCTGAGGACGCACTCGATGACATCTTTGTTGAGGTTGAACCGCTGGATGCAGTCATAAACCTGGAAAGCGCTCTTGACTCCGAGGCTCCTCAAATCCACGACGATTTGGATTCCAATCTCGCTGCCCATGTCATTCAGGAGAAGGGGAATTACGAGGCAATAAAAAAGAAAGCGGATTTGCGGATCGCGCGGCGGTTTTTTTATGATCATGGCATTGCTGCCGCGATGGAAAACCGGGGTATTGTAGCCGACTGGGATGACAAGAATCAGCAGCTCAAGGTTTGGGATACCACTCAGGCGCCGATCCCAATTCGCAACGGGCTGGCGGCTATGCTCGATTTGTCGGAATCGCAGGTGCAGGTGATCGCGCCCTTCATCGGCGGCGGCTTTGGACCGAAAATCATGATGTTTTACCCCGAAGAAGTGCTGATTCCATGGATTGCCATGCGGTTGAAGCGACCCGTCAAATGGATCGAAGATCGGCAGGAAAACTTTTTTGCTACCACGCATGAACGCGGCCAACTTCACGATTCAGAACTTGCGATTACCAAAGAGGGCAAGATTTTGGGTGTGCGCGACGTCTTTCTACACGATACCGGCGCTTATGCCCCTTACGGTCTTACAGTGCCGATAAATAGCCAGTGCACTTTACTCGGCCCTTATGACGTTCCGAATTACTATAGCGAGTTCAAAGCAGTTTTCACCAACAAGACCATCGTGACGCCTTACCGTGGTGCGGGTCGTCAGCACGGCGTTTTTGTCATGGAGCGGCTGCTGGACATTGCCGCGAAAGAGTTGAATATCGACCGGGTCGAGATTCGCCGAAAGAACTACCTCCCACCAGATGCCTTTCCACACAATCATGAGATCATTTATCAAGATTTTGCGCCTCTGGTTTACGATAGCGGGGATTATACCCCGGCTTTGGAAAAAGCTCTGGAAATGATCGATTACCAGAATTTCATTGATAAAGAACAGCCGAAACTGCGCAAACAGGGCAAACATGTCGGATTAGGAATTGTCTCTTATGTTGAAGGCACCGGCATTGGACCCTATGAAGGCGCCAGGGTTAAAATTGATGCGAGCGGCAAAGTCAATGTCGCAACAGGAATTGGCACCCAGGGGCAGGGACATTTTACATCATTTGCACAGGTGGCGGCCGAACAATTAGGGGTGGATGTGAAGGACGTCCGCGTGGTTACGGGCGACACCAAAGAATTTGGTTGGGGGGTCGGCACCTTTGCGAGCCGGGGTGCGGTGGTTGCCGGTAATGCCATTCATGCGGCTGCCGTTGCCGTACGCAAAAAAATTCTAAAGAATGCAAGCGATCACTTTGAGGCTGCCGAAGAAGATCTAGTCATTGAAAACGGCAAGGTTTACGTTAAAGGAGTAAAGCGCAAATCTATCAAATTGGGGGATCTTGCTCAGCTTGCGAATCCTTTGCGCGGCGCGGTAAAACCCGGCACAGAACCAGGCCTGGAAGCCACCGACTATTTTGGCCCGGCCGGCGGCAGTACCGCCAGCGGGGTCCACGCTATGATTCTGGAGATCGACCCGCAAACCATGAGGGCTAAAATCAAGAAATACGTTGTTGTGCACGACTGCGGCAAAGTGATTAACCCCATGATTCTGGAGGGACAAATTCAAGGGGGCGTTGCGCAGGGAATCGGCAATGCCTTCTACGAGCAAATTGTATATGATGAGTCCGGACAACTCACCAATGCCTCTTTCATGGATTACCTGCTGCCGACCGCAAACGATGTTCCGAATATCGAAACAGATCATGTAGAGACGCTGTCGCCGTTGAATCCTCTTGGCGTAAAAGGTGCGGGGGAGGCCGGAGCCATTCCGGTGGGTCCCCTATTTGCACAGGCGATCGAAGACGCACTGTCGGAGTACGACCTGGAAATTCTCGAAATTCCGCTGAGCCCGAATCGGTTGTTTGAGTTGGTGCAGAGAAAATCGTAGAATGTTATCTTAAGGTGTTAAAGAGAATGGAAGTGTTAAATTATTACACATGTCCCTCGTTGCGATGCTCTGCGTCGCAACGAAAGTCTGACGCTCTGCGTCCCTACTAACGAACGGTTAAAAAGGCATGGCAAGAAGCAGGTACAAGTTTTTTGAAAATGAAGGACCCTATTTTGTGACATGCACGATCGTAAATTGGCTTCCCATTTTTGCGCGTCCAGAAGCGGCGGGAACAGTTCTGAAATCCTGGAAGTTCTTGCAAACCGAAGACAGACTGACTTTATTTGGGTATGTAATTCTCGAAAATCACTTGCATTGTATTGTTTCAGCAGAAAATCCTTCAAAGGAAATAGGGAATTTTAAATCCTATACCGCCAGGGAAATCATTGATTCTTTTAAAGAAAGAAACGAGCAGTTTCTTTTAAAACAGCTTAGCGCTTTTAAACTATCTCATAGAACCGACCGTCCTCATCAATTCTGGCAGGAAGGTTCTCATCCACAGTTGATTCAAAACGACGAGATAATGCGGCAAAAACTTGAATATATTCATTACAATCCTGTTAGAAGGGAATACGTTGATGAGCCAATTCACTGGCGGTATTCCAGCGCAAGAAACTATGCAGAACTCCAAGGGTTGTTGGATGTGACGACTGAGTGGTAGCATTGGAGACGCAGAGCGTCAAATAGGCGCTCCCACGCGGAGCATGGGAGCGAGGTTAAAAGAAGGAACTCAGTTATGCGTCTTTCGAAGATTATTGTGAGATGTGAGACGTGCCCTTCCCCAACATACCATGTTGAGGGGCCGTTTCACATCACGTTTGCCAGTGCGGCTTCGCTGCGCTGGGGATGAGCACGTTCCGGAATTTTAGCAAAACATTTTTGGATTATTGATTGAAACCAGCACCCTTTAAATATTTCGCACCCACCACTGTTGAAGAGGCGTTGGTGCACCTGGCTGAATATGGCGACGAAGCTAAAATCCTCGCCGGCGGTCAGAGTCTCGTGCCAACAATGAACTTCCGGCTGGCGCGGCCTTCGGCGCTCATCGATTTAAACCGTATCGAAGAACTTTTTTTTATTGAAAAGGAAAAATCAGCCGGATTAAGAATCGGCGCGATGACTCGGCAGCGAAAAGTAGAACGCAGCAAACTGATTGCAGAAAAAGCTCCTCTGATTCATGAAGCTATGCCGTATATTGCCCATCCGCAGATTCGCAATCGGGGTACGGTTGGCGGCAGTCTTGCACACGCCGATCCTGCCGCTGAACTTCCTGCGGTCATGCTGGCGCTCGACGCTCAATTTCTGCTTCGAGGCCAAAAAGGTGAGCGCACGATCGCAGCTAAGGAGTTTTTCATAGATTTGTTTTTCACCGCTCTTGAACCAGACGAGCTTTTAGTTGAAATTAAGCTGCCGTCTCTGCCAAAACGTACCGGTTGGGCCTTTTGCGAAATCGCCCGTCGGCACGGAGATTTTGCTCTGGTGGGCGCAGCGGCTGTCGTGACTCTGGATACAAAATCGCATTGCAAAGAGGCAAGAATTGTTTTGATGAGTGTTGGTAACGGACCAATTCAGGCGGCGCAAGCTCAGCAGAGGTTGATTGGACAAAAGCCAACCCAGGGGGCCATCCGAGCGGCTGCGGACTTGGCGGCTGAAAAAGACATCGATCCGCCGAGTGACATGCATGCTTCGGTGGAGTACCGACGGCATCTTGCGAAGGTGCTGACGGAGCGGGCGTTGACACAGGCGTTTGAGCGTGCGAGCACTACTACTTGAAGAGCGAAAATCGAAGGAGCGAGGAGCGAAACACAACTGCAGGCTTTGACCGCTAGTCCTCGCTTCGTATGCCAAAGACTGAGAAGCTCCGCTTCTCATATTGAAGCAGGAACTTCAATTCTCAAGATCATTGAGAGGAAAGTGGGTTTGAATAATGAAATAAACACCATGTCTTCCGCGGTTAAAGAAGAATTTCCCGAAAGTCGCCTTATCAACGCTGATCTTGCACCCACCAGGCCTGCAGACCGCACCTGGAATGTATGGAACATCGCATCATTGTGGGTCGGGATGAGTGTATGCATTCCAACATACATGCTGGCGGCCAGTATGATTCAGTCGGGCATGAACTGGTGGCAAAGCCTGCTCGCGATCTTTCTTGGCAACGCAATTGTGCTGGTTCCCTTAGTCCTCAACGGACACGCCGGTACCAAGTATGGCATTCCCTTTCCTGCCTTTGCGCGCGCTTCGTTTGGAATTCGAGGCGCACATGTGCCTTCGATTTTGCGGGCTTTGGTGGCCTGCGGTTGGTTTGGCATCCAGACCTGGATTGGCGGTCTGGCGATCCACGAAATCATCAGCATTCTCTGGCCGGGTTGGCAGCAGTTCGGCGGCAACACCACTTTTATGGGGTACGGTTTGCCGCAATTTCTCGGCTTTTTTATTTTCTGGTTGATGAATATGTACTTTGTCTGGGCAGGAACAGAAACAATCAAATGGATGGAAACAATCGCAGCGCCGTTTCTGTTGGTCATGGGAGTTTTGCTTCTCTTTTGGGCGTCTGCGAAAGTCGGCGGCATTGGCACAATCTTAAGTAAATCGGACGAGCTCGTTCAAAAACAAAGTGATTTATCCTTTTTTCAATTTTTGCTTACACTTTTTATCCCATGGCTGACCGCAATGGTCGGTTACTGGGCGACCCTTTCTCTGAATATTCCGGATTTTACCCGCTACGCCAAAAGCCAGAAAGACCAGATGCTTGGTCAAGGAATTGGGTTGCTCACAACTATGCCGTTGTTCGCTTTTATTGGCGTGGCCGTCACCAGCGCCACTTTGATACTCTATGGCGAAGCGATATGGAATCCAGTCGATCTTTTAGCCAGGCTGACTGCGGAGTATCAAAATCCGCTCCTGGGTCTGTTATCGATGTTTGTGCTTGTGATAGCGACCTTAAGCACGAACATCGCAGCTAACGTCGTTTCTCCCGCAAATAGTTTTTCTAATTTGAGTCCACAAAAAATCAATTTTCGGCTTGGCGGACTGATTGCTGGCTGCATCGGCGTTTTTATTTTTCCCTGGAAATTGCTGGATATGTATCAGACCTGGCTGATCAGTTATTCCGGTCTCTTAGGTGCGGCAGTCGGAGTTATTGTATGTGATTACTTTGCGATCCGAAGAGGTATTCTAAAAATGCGTGACCTCTACAGCGAGAACGGAGAATATACTTACTCAAATGGTGTAAATCGAGCAGCATTAATTGCGTTGGCAGCCGGAACTTTTTTTGCTTTAATTGGAAAAGTGCATTCCGGTTTGCAATTTCTTTTTAATGGCGCCTGGTTTTCAGCAGCGTTTGTTTCGTTTGGAGTTTATTTCTTTTTGATGCGAAAGTAAAAAATTTCTTAACCACAAATAG
>JBHHXN010000219.1:0-7445 GCA_046757025.1 bacterium | reverse complement strand
ATTGTATGGTGAGATTGTTGATGACGACTTCGTAGAACGCATTGTTCGTTATAGATTAAAGTTTCAATAACGATGTAATTTTAAAGCAATTGAAAAATGACTCGATATACTCAACGAATAAAATAAATTTAGTAAGAAAGGAGGCATAAATCATGAAAAATAAAGATTTTGACGTTACGGGAATTTTATTACTTACTTTAATTCTTTTTACCTTTATGTTTGTCTTTTCAATACAAATTGCTCATGCGACCTGTTACAAGGCCGAATGGGTTGGTTCATGGGCAATGGCAATATTGCCAATGCAAAAAGTCTGTAGAAGGATTTGACTATTGTGAAGAAGATTTTCCAAATTGTATTGTAGGAGATAGCTGCATTTTAGCATGAGATCTCAATTTAAAAAATCCATAACTAAAATACATACTTTATTTTACCAAAATTGCTCATTACTTTCTAAGAACACTTCACGCAAAGCCGCATAGAACGCAGAGATTTTTTTTGCCAACCAGGAGAAACCTCGCTTGTTATTTTCTATTTCTCTACGCTCATGGCGGCTCTGTGTGAGACAAATTAAGACGCTAACGAAATATTTTCTACAGCCGCTTGGCCTTCGCAATTAAAACATACCCCACCGGAATCACCACCAGCACCAGCAGCGCCGAGCTCAGCAGCCCGCCGATGGTGGCCAGAGCCAGCGCGTACCAGATGCTCTCCTGCGCTTCGGCAAACAAAATCAATGGCAGAAGTCCAAAGATGGTGGTGGTGGTGGTCATCATGATGGGACGCACCCGATCTCGCGCCCCTTGAATCACCGCATCTAAAACCGCCAGTCCCTTACGCCGCAGCAAATTGATGTGGTCCACCAATATGATGGCGTTGTTGACCACAATCCCGGCCAGCAAAATCACCCCAATGTAAGCCGAACGGTCGAAGTTGGTGTCCGTGAAAAAGAAAATCAAGAAAACACCGATCATAGCCAAGGGTACTGTTAGTATCACGACAAATGGCTGCTTCAAGGATTCAAACAAGCCGGCCGTAACCATAAAAACCAGCAACAGAGCAAACGCAATCACCCCGTAAATCTGTCTTTTTTCTTCTTCCTGTAGAAAAAAGAAGGTTCCCCGCTGTAGCTTGTAACCGTGTGGCAGTTGGGTGTTTTCGATGACGCTGTCCACCAGCCGGTCCCCCAATTTCCAGGGCCCGCGGTATTCAAAGGAGATCCAGCGCTGGTACTGCTGATCTTCGCGCACAATGCGCGCCAGCACTTTTCGTTCACCAAGGCGGGCAAGCTTATTCAACCGCACTTTCTCCTGCTGAGGAGTGTCGAGCAAAAGTTGACGCAATTTTTCCATACTGAAGTCGCGGTGACCGCGCATTTTTATTCGGTAGTCGATTTCTCTGCCGGCCAGCTTGATGCGCTGCCAGCTCAAGCTCTCCCGTAAATAGCTTTGCACGGAATTCAGCACTTCCGCGGTGGTGAGATGAAACTGTTTCAACTTTTCCCGATCTATCTGCAGAACCATTTCGAACAAATCTTCGTAGCCGCCCCAGAATGCACTGCTGGTGTTCACGTCGCGCACACGGGGATTGCGGGCCAATTTCCGCCCCACACCTTCGGCGATGCGTTTCACCTCGTTGTAATTATAACCCAACATCTGCAAACGGTACTGCGGTGCGGTGCCGCCGCCGCTGTAAAATCCCGGCCCGAATCCGTACACCCCGACTTCCGGACCGGCAATTTGCACGGCACGATTGGTCAACTGCTCCTTTAAAATCAGGGGCTGCACGGAAAACTGCACCGCTTTCGGAAAGGTGATTTCGATGCGGACATTTTCAGAAGAAACGTTGGTGAAAATGCGGTCGATGGCGGAATTGCTCACCAGCATAGCCTCAAATTCTTTGGCGATGGTATCGGCACGGCTGATTTCTGAACCCACCGGCATGCGCACGTACACTACCAAATAGGTATCCTGTCCCCACGACCAGATGCGGCCTCTGGTGACATATTTATTGAACAAATAGTAACTGCCAGCAAAAATGAGCAGCGTCATCGCGATGATAAACAGCTTGTGCCGCAATGCAAATCCAAGAAGCCGGACGTAGATGCCCGATTCGGCCGGCGGTGCATAAGCTGAAACACGGCTCTCGATTGAATTCGACGCTTGCTCGTGCGTTCGATGTGTGTTGCTTTTAATCCTTTTCATCATCTGCACCGCCATGCTGGGTGTAAAAGTAAACGCCACCAGCAGCGATGCCAGCAAAGAAAGTCCCACAGCCAGTGTGAACGGCAAATAGTAAATCCTTAGTTCGCCGGTCAAATAGAGAAATGGAATGAACGCAGCCACGGTGGTGAGCGTGGAAGCCACGATGGGCATCGCCACTTCCCGGGTGCCAGCATTGGCGGCCTGGTGCATGCCAGCCCCACGCTCGCGATAGCGGCTAATATTGTCCAGCACCACGATAGAGTTGTCCACCATCATGCCGAAACCCAGAGCCAGACCGGCCAGGGTGAGCAAATTGAGACCCACCCCCATGAAATAAAACAGGTTCAGAGTCAGTAGTACCGAGAAAAATATCGTTGAAAGAATCATAATCGGGTGGCGCCAATTTCGTAAAAATGCCAGCAGCACCAGAAAGATGACCACGATGCAAAACGCCGCTCTTGAGCTCAAGTTGGTGAGCTCTCTACGAATTTGTTCGCTCTGATCGCGTTCCTTGATCAGGCGTAACGACGGAGGAAAGTCCCTTTCCAACTCCGCCAGGCGAGCAAAAACCCGCTCGGCCACCTTGATGGTGTTGGTGCCGATCTCTTTTTCAATATTGATCACCACGGCCGGTTGACCGTTGATGCGAGTGAAATTTCTGGCTTCCCGAAAGCCGAATGCAATGTCCGCCACATCGCGGACGCGCACCAAACTGCCATGGTGCTCGGCCAGCACTATTTCGGCAATTTGCTGATTTTCGATGAGCGGTTCTTCCACGACCAGGTCGAATTTTGTTTGGCCGCGATAAATTTTACCAGCGGATTGACGAATGTTTAAGTCCTGCAAAACCCTTTGCACCTGCTGTTCTGAAAGCCCGAAGGCGCGCAATTTGTTGGCATCAAGCTCGATTTGCAGCTCCGGATCCTGCCCGCCAAAAACCTGCACATCCGCCACACCTTCGATTGCCAGCAGTGGACTGCGGATGCGTTCAAGGGCAAAGCGGCGGATTTCTGGCAGGGTCAAATCGCCGGTTAAATGAAAGGAAAGAAAGCGCCCGGTTTGAAATTCTTTCGGCACATATTTTTGGATGCGTGGCGGCTGCACACCGTAGGGCAAATTCTCTCGCAGCAGGGAAAGATTTTCACTCAATTCGAGTGCCGCAAAATCCATGTCCGTACCGCGGTTGAATTCGATGTTTACGGTGGACTTCCCCTCTTCGGAAATGGAATCGACCTTTTTGACATTGGCTACGGTATTGGCGGCAGCCTCGATGGGCGAGGTCACAAACGCCTCGATGGTTTCTGGGGAGCTGTCCGGCCAGCTGGTGACTACCGAAAGCCGGGGAAAGTCCACCTCCGGCGTAAGCTGCAGCGGCAGCCGATTCAAGGAAACCAGTCCGGTGAAAAACACCGCCAACGCAATCATGGCCACAGCCGTGGGGCGTTGGATAGCGCGATAAATCAGATTCACTTTGATTTCTTAAATTTAATCAAACAAAAGTCCGGTTATCCAGTTAACTCCGAAATATGTCATTCTGAGGAGCGGAGCGACGAAGAATCTCTTTCCACGAACCATTTGGATTTGATATAATTGAGCAGTTAGAGATTCTTCACCTCATTTCGATAAAAAAATCGAAATAAAGCTCAGAATGACAGTATGTGTCTATTTTGCTGAGCTAACTGGATAACCAAGAAACAAAAGTTTTAACTTAAATTTAATGGAGCTGCAAACGAATTACTTTCGTTTCATCCGTTCAATAGTTAATTGAGAGCGTCACCTGTTTTGATTTTTACACCGCCCATCAAACTATAAACCACGGGCACCACCACCAGCGTCAAAAACGTAGCCGAGAGCAGGCCGCCGATGACGGCCACTGCCAGGGGACGCCGCAGCTCGGCACCCGCGCCCAATCCCAGCGCCATGGGCAGCAGCCCCAGCACCGTGGTCACCGTGGTCATGATGATGGGCCGAAGACGCTTACGCCCGGCTTCCATAATCGCCTGAAACAGTTCGGTGCCGCGGCGCCGTTCCTGATTGATGAAATCCACTTTGATGATAGCGTCGTTCACCACAATGCCGATGAGCACCACGCATCCAATCAACGACATGACGTTTAAACTCTGGCCTGTTATAAACAGCGCCAGCACTACTCCGATAACCGCTAACGGCACCGCAAAAATGATGATCAGCGGATGCATCAGCGACTCGAACTGCGCCGCCAGGATCATGTACACCAGCGCAGCAGCCAACAAAAAAGCCAGAATTAAACTTCGAAAGGAACGCTGCATTTCTTCCCGCTGACCGCCCACCGCAATCTGGTAATCATACGGCTGCTCTATTGTAGCAAGCCGTTGCTCAATATCATCGACGACTTCTCGGAATCCCCGCCCCTGAATGTTGCCATACACCTGCAGCTGCCGAACCTGATCCTCGCGACGAATTTCCGTGGGACCCTGCGTGTACACGGTTTTGAGCAATTGTCGTACGGGTACGGTCTGTTTGCCATTCTGTATCTGACTATTCAACAAATCAGACAGCTCGTCGCGAGCGCTCACATCCGGACGTACCAGAATGTCGATTTTACGGTCAAAATCTTTAAACTGTGTGGAAACCGAACCAGACATGTGATTTTGCACGAATTGTGCTACCCGGCGTACAGTCAGACCATGACGGCTGGTAAGCTCCCGATCCACGGCAATCCGAATTTCCGGCCTCCCCTCTTCAAACGAACTGTGGAGATCGGTCAAACCGGAGACGGTTTTGATTTGCTCCATCGCTTGCTGCAGCAAGTCTTTCAGCACTGTTAGTTCGCCGCCGCTGATTTTCACCACGAAATCCGATTCGGCCGTGCCTAAAAATTGCGTCAACAACGTGCTGCCGCTTTCCAATGTGATCTCTGCATCCGAGAAATTCCGCAGTTTCTCGCGCAGGGAGGCCATGAAATCAGCCGTGCTTTGAGAGGCGTTCTCCCGCAGCCGCACCAGGATCTGGGCTTGATTGAGCTCGCTTTCTTCCAACAGCAAGCTGCTCTGCTCCGCTGCGAATCCGATGCGGGAGAAAATCGAAGCCACGTCTGGGTGCTTTAAAAGCAGGTGCTCGATTTCACCGGCCATTTGACTGGTGGCCTCTAAACTTGTGCCAGGCGGCATAGTGATTTTTACCGTAAATTCCCGCTGCTCCACCTCCGGCATCAATCGGCGGTCAAGCATGAAGCCGGTTAGAACGGCGAACCCTAACGCCACCAGCGCAGTTGCTACCACTTTTTTCCGATTGTGCAACGACCAGATTAACAGTCGCTCGTAGTGATTCGCAAAACCGGCAAATCCGCGATTAAAACCCTGAAACATTGGCCGGGTGAGGTTACTTGTGAGCTTCGACAGACCTTGCCACCAGAACCGTAAAAGGGCTTTTGCCCACTCAATTAACCAGAGACAGAATTTTCGCAAGCATCCGGATATTTTTTGCAAAAGCCGACTCAGATACTCGCCGGTTCTTTGAACGAATTTTGTCCTGCGTCTATCTTTGCTTTCAAATAAGGAGCGGTAAATGCGGCTTTGACAATCGGATTGGGTAGGGGAGTCAGCTCCATCAGCAGATGTGGGGCGAAAGCGAGCCGCCAGCATGGGCAGCAAAATTAAAGAAACCAGCAGCGAGGCTAACAGGGAATAAGTCACGGTTAAAGACTGGTCGGTGAAAAGCTGACCCGCCACCCCGCGCACGTAGATGATGGGAAAAAATACAGCAATGGTGGTAAGCGTGGAAGCGAGTACCGGCATGGCCACTTCCCGGGAACCTTTGGTTGCAGCCTGGACTGCTGGGATGCCGGTTTCACGATGACGAAAAATATTTTCCAGCACCACGATGGAATTATCCACCAGCATACCCACCCCCAGCGCCAGTCCGCCCAGCGAAATCATGTTCAAACTGACGCCGCTGAAAAACATCAGCGCAAACGCCGCGAGAATGGCGATGGGGATGGCGGTTGAAATGTAGATCGGATTCCGCAGGTCCTGCAGAAAAAAGAACAGCACCAGAAAAGCCAGGATGCCCCCCCAGATCACCGCCTGCAACACATTGGCAATGGCCTGCGAAATAAACTCGGCCTGGTCGCTGGCCACGGCGATCTGCACCTCGGAGTATTCCTGACTCAATTGCTGCAACACCTCGCGCACCAGCTTCGAGACCTCCACCGAGTTCGAACCCGCTTCTTTGGTGATCACCACGCCGATGGCTTCCCGGCCGTTGAAACGGGTGATGGCCTCGCGCTCTTTGAAGCCGTCCACTACCATAGCCACGTCTTTCAGCGGAATCACCGAGCCGTGGTTATTTTTTGAGACCACCACTTCCCGCAGATCCTGCACACTTTGAAATTCACCTAAGGTGCGCAGAGCATAACGATAGCGGCCTTTTTTGATGGTGCCGCCGGGCAGATTGCGATTGGCGCTGGCTAACGCTGAGGCCACCTGTTCGATGGAAAGTCCCAGCGCAGTCAATTTGCGGCTGTTTACCTCTACCTGAATTTCGCGTTCGAAGCCGCCCACCACCGCCGCCAACGCCACCCCTTTGATTTGCTCCAGCCGCCGCTTGAAGACGTTGCGAGTCAGCTCTTTCAATGCCACCAGATCGCCGCCGGTTACCGACAGCGACATGACCGGCTGACTGTGCGGGTCTAACCGCAAAATGGTGGGGCGCCCGGCATCCCGCGGCAGCAGCCAGCGCAGGTTGTCTAATTTTTCGCGAACGTTCAATGCCGCGATGTCCATGTCCGTCCCCCAGAGAAATTCCATCATGACCAGAGAAATCCCCTCTTTGGAGATGGAGCGCAGCCGCCGCAGCCGCGACAACGTGCTCACCGCCTGCTCGATGGGTACGGTGACCAGCTCTTCAACTTCCACCGGCGGCACATCCGTGTAAGAAGTCCAGACAGAAAGCCGGGGGTAAGCGATGTCCGGCAGCAGATCCACGGATAGACGGGTAAGCGAAATCACCCCTAAAATCACCATAGCCAGAAAAAACATGGCCGTGGCCACGGGTCTGCGTACCGAAACCTCCGATAAGAACATGGTTTAATTCGAATTGACTTTGTGGTTAAAAAAGACTGGTATTTAGAAATCCAGAATATTGATAATTTATTATCGACTATCGAATAACTAATCAATAATCATTAGCCAATAATCAATCAATACCGCACCCGCGCATCGTGCACCAGGGTATAATGTCCAGAGGTGATCACCATCTCGCCGG
>JBHHXN010000218.1:0-7450 GCA_046757025.1 bacterium | reverse complement strand
AGCAGAGAGTGCGGGCGGCACTACCTTTTCTCACATTCAGTTACGATGCAGCGCTGCTGGTGCTCACCTATGTTGAAGAGGGGGGTTCGGTATAAAGAAAAAATGATGGCGGTGATTGAAAATTGGGGACAAATGGGCGCTGGCATGCGGGGCAACAAAGAAACATTTTATTTGCGCGCCTCTGCCGCAGATTTCCAGAAATATGAAGCAATATTCAGCGTGATTCAAAATTCTGTCAAAATTAGCCGAAAATGGTTGGCTGGCGAAATCCAGGGGCAAATCAAGCGCGGCGAGATCCTGAGCAACACCCAGAAGGAGGTGCAGCGCATCGAACGACAAATCGTTGAACACAAGCAAAAAACCAATGCGGAAATTCACAACGATGTGTTTTTGACCCTTACAGATCAGGAGGAATACGTCAATCCATTCACCAAAGAAATCGAAATCGGCTCTAACCAGTGGCGACATCGCTGGATCAACGATGGCGGCGAAGTGATCTACACCGATGATGAAGATTACAATCCCAATATGGATGTCAATTTAAATCGTTCCGATTTTAAGCGCACCCCGGTGCGGAAACGAATTCAGTAGCAATACTCAACGTTAATAATTTCTACGCTGCTTTGACTCGAACGGGAATTTATACTAATGGTTTTTTAAATGAGTATTTAGTTTATTTCGAGTAGATTTATAATTAAAAAATAAGAATTTGAAAAGGTGATTGATATGATAAAAATTATGAAACCTGCATTGGCGAATGGTTTGTCAATTTATCTTTTCATCGTGTTTTGCACATTAGCACGGGCCCAGGACAATTTTGATCTGGAGGATTACAAACAATATTTAGAATTAAATAAGGATTTGACGACTGAACAACTTTCTGGACGATTTCAATTAAATCATTCCTATCGCGCTCAAATCGATTTTGATCCAACAGCGGCGGCATATTTAGACAACATAAAGATCAAATACGACCTGACTCTCGACGAACTGGCTACCATTCGAGAATACGGCTTTATGGTGACTGAAAGGGTAAATCTGCAATCATTTGGCATGACCTTTCTGGATATTTATGTGAAGGATTTGCCGGTATTCATTTCCACTGACGCGATATTATTTGCTCTGCACATGTCCTACGATGCCATTCTGCAAGAAATAGAAATCTCAACACTTATTCAAAAGCTGCAAACAGCTTTGCAGAGCATGCATGAATACTGGCCTACCCTCAATTTAGAGTTTAATCAAATAGCGGGCATGCTGCCTTCTTTGCAGGACCTGGATGTCTATTTGACCGTGGCTAGAAGTCTGTTGGAAGGTGGGGTGGTCTCGACCAAAGGGGAAAACAACGATATCGTTGATGAATTGCTGCAGCTCATCACTGCTGAACAACCGGCCTGGTATCCGTTGTTTAATGAGACCGAGCGGTTGCTTGATTTCAGCCAGTACAAACCGCGCGGACACTATACTGATTCAAAGAGGTTGGAGAATTATTTCAAAGCCATGATCTGGTTGGGGCGCACAGAGTTTCGATTAACGCCACCTGTGGAGCCCGGTGGGCCGCCGCCTCCCGATGTGACCAGAGAAATCGTCGACGCCTATTTAGTGCGTTTATGCGCTGAACAAAGCGGAGCAATTCAGCTTCTTGCCGAAATCGATCAAATTATCCAATTCATGGTCGGTGAAAGCGATAACGTCACACTCGAACATCTGCAATTGCTGGCAGGAGAAATCGATTTAACTTCGCCCGCACAACTATTGGCCCCCCAGGTTAAGCAGAAATTCCAGCAGGCACTTGCTGATAAATCGTTTGCTTTACAAAGAATAAATTCCCAAATCCTGTTCTCGAATCCCATGAATCCAGAGCAAATAAAACCTCCCTCGGCGTTTTTACTGTTTGGACAACGATTTATGGTGGATTCGTTTATCATGAGCAACGTGGTTTACGACAAGATAATATTCCAGGATCGAAAAATCTGGCGGGATTTGCCTTCCAGTCTCGATGCTCTGTTTGTGCTGGGCAACAACGCTGCGCTGCCGCTTTTGAAAGCCGAGTTAGATGAATTCAAATACGCAGCCAATTTAAATGCCCTGCGCTTTTTGATCGATTCTTACAAAACCGATTTCTGGCAGAGCTCCCTGACCAATGTCTGGTTAAATGCCATCCGACAGCTAAATATGCAAAGTCAGTTTGAATTGCTGCCGCAGTTTATGCAGACTGGCGCCTGGCAGCAGGAAAAGATG
Organism: bacterium; assembly: GCA_046757025.1. Classification (GTDB taxonomy): domain Bacteria; phylum Zhuqueibacterota; class Zhuqueibacteria; order Oceanimicrobiales; family Oceanimicrobiaceae; genus JBHHXN01. The sequence continues at coordinate 5,209 of JBHHXN010000218.1, read as the reverse complement.
AATACGCAGCTAGCTGCCTGGGCCGAATTGCGGCATGACAATTTTTTGTATGCCAAACAATCTTATACAGGAGGTGCGGTCTGTTCCTATCCTTTTAGTTTTTTGGAGCCGTACCCGCAGTTTTATGCAACTATAAAATTGTTCGCTGAAAAAGCGCACTCTTTTTTTACAACCCAGACCTTTACCGATGACGCTGCAAAATACCATCTTCTCAGCTTCTTTCAGAACATGGCTGCTACGCTGGATACTCTCACTGAAATCGCAGCCAAAGAATTGCAAAGGATTCCATTTACGCAACAAGAAACTGATTTCCTGAAAGGCATGCTCTATGATCAACGCGTTAACTGTGTGCCCGTTTATGCCGGTTGGTACCCGCGTTTATTTTATTTTTCCCAGCAAGACGTAGAAAACATCGACTTTTTAGTGGCGGATGTGCATACGGCGCCCACGGACGAAGTGGGTAATCTCATCGGCAAGATTCTGCACGTGGGTACGGGCTGCGTCAACCTGGGCGTGTTCGTGGTGGAGAATGCTGATGGTGGCAGCAGAGCGTATGTGGGGCCGGTGATGTCTTACCACGAACATGTGACTTTAAATTTTGAGCGATTGACCGATTTGGACTGGCAAAAATTGTTTTATCAGAATCCGCCGTCGCGTCCGGATTGGATAAATCTCTATTTGATCGGCAAGAGCGGCCGTAAACGACCGTCGGGGCGAATTTTAGTAACCTCCGTGGACAATGACCAACCAGACCAGCCTCTGCCGGAAACAACCCTTCTGCGGCAAAATTATCCCAATCCGTTTAACGCAGGTACAGTCATCAGTTTTGATGTGCCGTATCTGAAGGGTGGCGGCAATGAAAAAGTGGCGCTGGCAATTTATAATCTGCAGGGGAGATTGGTAAAAACATTAGTTGACGAAAGGCTGGCGCCCGGCACCTATCTTTTGCGCTGGGATGGCAACCAGGATAACGGGCTGGCTGTGGCGTCCGGAATTTACTTTTTGCAGTTGAAAATAGGCGTACAAGTCAACTTACAAAAAATGACTATTTTGAGGTGACTGAAATTTGTATCTTGTAATCGTAATTTAACTTCAATCTAGACTATTGTAAAATTCTTAATTTTGAACAGTAACTGTCATTCCCGCAATTTTCAAGCGGGAATCTATGATAGTTTTCGGCATGAGATTCCCAATAACCTTGTCCATGCAAGCTGTAAGCAGGGAAGCACACGGGGATGACAATTTTAGGTCATGTTAATAGATTTTTCAAAATTTATAATTGTCTTTTGTTAAATGTGAAATATGCACACCAACAGATTTTTACCATTACTTGGATATTGTTTGAATATTGTTTTTCTGATCGACTTTGCTGTGCCTCAAACAAATATTTGGCAGCAAAGCTTTGGACCAAACGGCGGCAATATTTCTGCTATTTTTGTGACCGATGATGAAATCATATTTGTGGGAACCGAAGGCGGCGGAGTGTTTCGATCAAATAATAATGGCGAAAGTTGGTCTCGGAAGAACAGGGGATTGCGGAGTACTCATATTTTGAGTTTTGCTGTTAGTTCAGAAGGATATGTTCTTGCCGGAACATCAGACGGTATCTATCGCTCTAAAGACCGTGGGGAATGGTGGTCACAAGAAGCTATCGGTTTCAAGCATGAAGTTGTGCGTACAATAGCTATCAATAGCGTTGGGCATATTTTTGCGGGCACCGTTGGAAGTGGCCTTTACCGTTCCATTGATGGTGGTGAAACCTGGGAAAGAATGTATAATGGATTTACGAAATTATTTGTGTACTCGCTGGCGATAAATTCAGAAGGGCACATCTTTGCCGGAACCGATGGCGCGGTTTTCATCTCAACTAATAATGGAGAAAGCTGGAACCGAGTTTTATCTACGAACTCGGACGTTCATGCGATGGCAATCAATGCGTTTGGTGACATTTTTATTGGAACGCTTGGACAGGGTGTATTACGTTCGGAAGATAATGGGGCCTTGTGGAAGTCTATCAATTCAGGGCTGACCGATAGAGTAATCCTTGATCTGGCCATTAACGCGAAAGGCTACGTTTTTGCCGGGACTGCTAATTCTGGAGTTTTTCGCACGATAAATAACGGAGATTATTGGTCACATAGGGACACGGGATTATACGACAGCGTAATACAATCGCTGGCTATAAATGATGCTTCTGGCTATATATTTGCTGGCTCATTGGGTGCTGGCGTCTTTCGTTCTGAGGACAACGCTGAACATTGGCAGCCCGTTAATAAAGGACTGAATAGTACGGGAATTACAACCTTAGCCCTCAATGCTACAGGTTGGATATTTGCCGGAACTTTCCACAGTGGAATTTTCCGTAAAGCTGACGGCGATAATCAGTGGCTGTCAATTAATACAGGCTTGACTGAAAGAACTGTATATGCAATAAGCATCAGTAAACAAGGAAATATTTTTGCTGGTACGCTGAATGGAGGAATCTTCCGTTCCAAAAATAATGGCGACAACTGGGCGCAATCCAACACAGGCCTAACCCGGATGCGTGTCTGGTCTTTAGCTGTAAATAAACAGGGAGATATTTTTGCCGGCACCACCGGCGGCGGCATCTTTCGTTCAACGAACGAAGGAGAGAGCTGGACAGAATCAAACGCTGGCTTACCATATACGAATGTTCAATCATTCGCTTTCGGTTCTAACGGAATTATGTTTGCAGGGACCGATGGCGAAGGAGTCTTTCTTTCCAGCAATGATGGCCAAACCTGGACACAAGTCATAAACGGTCTCACCAATCTTCGCATCTGGTCTCTATCTGTTAATTCTGAGGGCGATGTTTTTGGTGGAGGGATGGGTGGTCTTTTCCGTTCAACAAATAATGGTGATACCTGGGAAAAAGTTGGTAAGATTTTAGGTAATAGAACGGTTTCAGCGCTGATTACCAATTCGGTTGGATATATTTTTGCCGGCAGCGGCTCCGGGATTTTTCTGTCGACGGATAATGGAGATAATTGGCAACCAGTCAACCGAGGGTTGAATAATCTCAACATTCAGGCATTTGCACTCGACTGTTCTGATTTCTTATATGCGGGAACATACGGGGGTGGAGTAGCTCGATCGGTTAGATCTACGAATCCTTCACCGGTGATTGTATCTGTGAAAGATGTTCCGCACGACCAGGGTGGTCATGTGACGATTAATTGGGTGGCTTCAAGTTTAGATACCAACATAATTACCATGCCATTTTATTCTATCTGGCGTGCACTGCCAGATAGTGCGCAATTAGCGCTTTCAAATGATTACCACAAAAATAATATTAGCGATTTCCATAAACCCGTTTACCGCATGACCATGATTAATGGCAAAGACTATGCCTGGGAGTGGCTGGCAAATCAACCCGCTCACGGCTTTGCCTCTTATTCTTTTACCGCGGAAACCTTGTTTGACTCCATGTCTACCACCAGTGGCATCCATTATTTTCTCGTTTCAGCTCATGAATCCAATTCTGAAATTTTCTATGATTCTGAAGTGAAAAGTGGTTACTCGGTGGACAATATTGCTCCAGAAGCACCAACAAATTTTACCATCACTCAGCTTTCTAATTCCCTGGAATTAAACTGGGATGTTTCCGAGGCAGCAGATTTCAAAGAATTTGTGGTATATAAAAATGAAATAATTTATTCTAAGACGGTTTTGAATCATGTCTCGGATACTGATGTTCGAATAGGTGAAATATATGCATATAAAATAAAGACCATTGACATTCATGAAAATGCGAGTCATTCTTCTTTGGAAATTGAAATTGCTTTCGATCCCACCAGTGTCAAATCAATTTCAAATGCCGGTCAACTTCCGGATAAATATGAGCTATTTCAAAATTATCCCAATCCGTTTAATCCTTCAACAGAAATTATCTTTGCGCTTCCAAGGGGATCAAAGGTGCAAATGGATGTGTTTAATTTAAAGGGACAGCATATAGTCAATTTAGTGGATGCATTCTTGCATGCAGGTTGGCATAGCGTTTCATTTCATAGAGAGGATTTGCCGAGTGGAATCTATTTGTACCAGTTAAAAGCTGAACGGTTTGTTAGTAACAAAAAAATGGTAGCTCTGCGATGATACCCTGTCGAATAAGTGAAGTTAATTTGGTAAAAAAAAGCATGTTGGATTACAAACGACCTAAGTTGAAATTTATTTCATACCCAACCATCGTGGCGATAGAAAAAAATTGAATTGAAATGGAAAGGCGGAAATGTGATTCAGAATTTCGACGACCTTTTAAATGCCGCAAAAACCATCGGCCGAAAATCGTTTCCCTGGCCGTGGCGCAGGATGAAGCGGCTTTATCCGCTCTGAACAAAGCACAAAAACAAGGCCTGGTCAAAGCGCGTTTATTCGGCGACCGGCAGAAAATTCAGGCCATTTGCGAAAAGCTGCACATCGATATCGACGATTTTCTTGAAGTCAGCCACCAGTCTCAAGACGGAACGGCCCTGCATGCTGCGGTAAAAGCGGTACGGCAGGGGGAGGCCGACATTCTGCTGAAAGGCAAAACCCACACAGCCAAATTCTTGCGAGCCGTGCTGGATGCCGAGTCCGGCTTGCGCACAGGGCGACTGCTCAGCGACGCGTTTATTTTTGAGGACCCTCACCGCCACGGTAATCGCTTGCTCATGATCACCGACGGCAGAGTCAATCCCTCCCCCCATCTGGACCAGAAAGTGGAAATCCTGCAAAATGCCGTGGAAGTGGCGCACCGATTGGGCAACGCCAATCCCAAAGTAGCGGTACTGTCGGCCATTGAAACCGTACAACCGCAACTGACTTCGGCAGTGGATGCGGCGCTGCTGGCTAAAATGAACCAGCGCAAGCAGATCACGGGCTGCATTATGGATGGCCCACTGGCCCTGGATAACGCCATTTCCGTGTATGCCGCGAAAATAAAAAACATCGATTCGCCGGTGGCGGGGCAGGCGGATATTCTGCTTTGTCCCTGTATCGAATCCGCCAATTTGCTTGCTAAGTGTACGACCTATTTTGCGGGATTTCGTCTGGCGCACGTCATCATGGGCGCAGCGGCGCCGGTGCTCATTCCCTCCCGCGCCGATTCCGTGGATTCCAAGCTGCTGTCCATTGCACTGGGGGTGGTGGTTTCCTGATATCCGGCCGCAATGTTTTCAAAGTTAATTCGTGGTTGCCTTTATTTTACCTA
>JBHHXN010000217.1:0-7583 GCA_046757025.1 bacterium | reverse complement strand
ACGATTCCTCTTGCAACTGCCGTTCCACACAACAAAAAAGCCCCAAATCAAACAATTTGAGGCTGGAATAGAATCAATTGACCATAAGATTGTCACACATACGCGACAGCTTATTTCTATCAACTGTTACTTTTCTGTTACATCATCTTTCATCGGGATGCCATGTTTTTCCATGATGCGATAAAGCTGGGAGCGGGAAATATCAAGCTGCTTAGCGGTGAGGGTGATATTCCAGTTATTTTGCTGCAGGGTGCTCTGGACGTATTGGCGTTCAAAGCTGCCTTTGGCTTTGTGCAGGGTGCGCTCATCCCGGAGTTCTTCAGACAGGGTCTGGAGGTTCAGGAGGTGAGAAGCGAGACAGCTCGAAATCTCCTGATTTTCAGTCAGGAGCATCAATTTGTCCACGAAGTTTTTGAGCTCTCGGACATTGCCCGGCCAGGAATAAGCCATCAGCAACCCCTCTGCATCCGGCAGGATGGTTTTTGGGGGGACGTTGTTTTGCTGGCAAAAAGCGGTCATAAAGTATTCAATCAGCGGTGGGATATCATCAAGGCGTTCGCGCAGCGGGGAAACGAATATCGGAATCACGTTGAGACGATGGAAAAGGTCTTCACGAAAGGCGTTCTGCTTTACCATTTCCTGTAAATCGCGGTTGGTAGCGGCTATCAAGCGTACATCCACAAATTCGGTTTTCTGACTCCCTACTCGGGCGATTTCCCCGGTTTCAATGGCGCGTAAAACCTTGGCTTGTGCCCTTACACTCAAGTCGCCCACTTCATCTAAAAACAGGCTGCCTTTATCTGCCTGCTGGAATTTGCCACTGCGGTCGGATACCGCGCCGGTAAAAGAACCTTTGAGGTGGCCAAACAGCTCGCTTTCAATCAGCTCATCTGGAATGGCGGCGCAGTTCACCTGCACGAAATGCTCGCTGGCGCGCAGGCTGTTCAGGTGAATGGCGCGGGCTATGAGTTCTTTGCCCGTACCGGTTTCACCTGTTATAAGCACCGTTATATTTGAAGGCGCAACTTTGTCTATTAAGGAAAATATGGACTGCATGGCGGCGCTCACCCCAACCATGCGATAGCGGCTTTTGGCTTCCGCAAGCAGAATCGACGTGGTGCGGGTTAGTTTCTTTTTTTCTAAAGCATTGCGAACGGTCAACAGCACCCGCTCTTTCTCCAGAGGTTTTTCGAGGAAATCATACGCGCCTAACTTCGTGGCTTCCACGGCTTTGGCTATGGTGCCGTGTCCGCTCATGATGACGACCACGGTTTCCGGAAACAGTTTTGTCAACCGTTTCAACACGTCCATGCCGTTGATGCCGGGCAAAAGCAGATCCAGCAAAACCAAGTCAAAGTGGGATTGTTCTACTGTCTCCAATGCACTGGGGCCGTTGGTGACAAAGTTTATTTCAGCGCCGGTTTCTGCGAGAATATCGCTCAGGATTTCTCCCAGGGCGAGGTCGTCGTCGACCACTAAGATCTTGTCAGCCAAGTGCTTACTCCTCGAACTTAAGCGGTAAAGTCACCGTCACGGTGGTGCCAATGCCGACTTCGCTTTTGAAGCGAATATCTCCTCTGTGATCCTGCACGATTTTTTTGACCAGCGTGAGTCCCAGACCCGTACCGCCTCTGGACAGGGTAAAAAAGGGTTCGAATATCTGGGTTAGTTGATCTGCGGGTATGCCACAGCCGGTGTCGGAAATTTCAAGCGCAATAGCATCTTTTTCAATGACATCTCTTTGCAATATCTGTTCCAATCTGGTTGTCACGGTCAAAACGCCCTTATCTCCCATGGCATTTATGGCGTTCTCTAAAAGATTTTTTATCGCAATACTCATCTGTTCCTGATCCAGGAAGATGGCAGGCAGCTCGGATTCAAACTCGGTGTGGACTTTTATATTTTTAGAAATAATCCCGGATAGCTCATTCAAACACTGCTTGACAATTTGATCGATATTTGCAGACTGTAATTTGAGTTGTTGAATGTGAGCAAATTTCATAAACACATCTGTGGTGCGGCGAAGGCGGTTAACCTGTTCGATGATATGGTTAATATATTTGGCAGCCTGATTTTTTGTCTGTACATTTGGTTCTAATTTCATTTGCAACTGCTGCGCCGCCAGCATGACGGTCGAGAGCGGGGTCTTGATTTCGTGCGCCATTCTTTGCGCTAAACTTGCCCAGGCCAGCGCTTGTTTGGATTGAACCAATTCAGTTGTTTCTTGCAAGGTTAGGAGCCAATAGCGGCGAGAAAAGAGTCCGGCCTTTACTGAAATCAAATTCACCATAAAATAACGTTGCTGAGCACGACTGGTAATCACCACTTCCTGATTATGCGCCTCGGTCTTTTGATGTAAAGTCTGCGCCGTAAGCTGCTTGACTGGTTTCCATCCCTTTGATGCAAATAGTCTCTGAAAGTTCACGTTTCTTTTATCTGGCAATGCCACCGGCAGTAATCTGGATGCGTTTTTACCCATTCTCACAATTCTTCCCCGGGCGTCCAGTAAAAAACAAATCAGGTTCGAAGAGAATTCTAAATTGAGCAGAATGGCGTATTTCGTTTTGCTGCTGACCACGCCAAATACGAACAAGGTAATGGTGATACCGGCTGCAAATGTCAGAAGCGCCAGCGGAGGTAAATAGACACTGGGGACGATATTTCTTTTTAATTCAAAGATAGAAGATTGGTTGTCTGATAATATGTGAAAGCATTTTTTGTTTTCAAGACCCCGCGAAACGATGTCAAATTTGTCGACTCGGAGGGGATGATGAGTCATGACTTCCAGTTGGTTATCAAGCAGAAGCATACCAGCGGCATTCGCAAACGCAATTTCATCGACGCCATCCTGTTCATAGTCAAACACTGTAAGCCCGCCGGGGTTGGTGAGTTCCGTATCAATGGAATGAACAACATTATTCTTATCATCTCTAATTTCAAGCAAGCCGTCGTTCCACAAAACCAGGAATTCCATCTTGCCGTCTTCTTGCCAGTCCAGAAACTCAACCTGCCGTTGAATCCGTTCATGGCGTTGCCGGCGTTTTATGAATTGATTTGAAGCAAGGTCCAGGAACGCCACGAAACTGTTATCTTTGCGAGACTGTTTAGCGTGGGTAACGATGATTTCTGAGGTGCCATCGTGGTTTAAGTCTTTTACAAAAATATCCGTAACGGAACCAATACCACCGGTGGGTATTTTGGTTAAAAATTCCCCATTATGGTCTACGATAAACACCCAGGATTTACTGTCGTCGGTGCCGTTGTAGAATCTTTCCGCTTCTGGCCATCCTTCGCAATTGAATACGGCATTTCCGCCAAACAGAATCTCCAGTGCGCCGTCATTATCAACATCATGGGTGATGACATTATTCACCAGCGGGCCAATTTGTTTTCTCAAAAGTATTTTGCCGGTAAAAATATTGATAATCCAGACGCCGCGAGGTTGGTAGCCATAAGTTGTGTACAAAACGAGTAACAGGTCCAAAGAACCGTCTCCATCCCAATCCAGGACGTCAACTGGATATACTGCAAAGGTCGTTTCTTGTACATTTCTGGGAATGGGGAGTTTTGGAAGGGGCAGGCGGACAACCCGTTCTGGGATATAGTTCTCCACATTCAGCACATTCAAGAAAATCTTTTCATCAAGCAGCTCAAAAAAGATCACTTCCTTGTATGGACTTCCATAAACATCGAAGCAGCCGATTCCAATAAACTTGCCGTCGATGTTTTCCTGGTCATTAATGACACTTGTTTGTGACCAGTCGGATATGATCAATTTACTCGGGGAATAAGAATAAGCTCGCCCGGAATTGACATACTGAGCGTGCTCATCTACGCCGTCCTGGTTGAGGTCAACGAACAGGTATTGGGACCTGGATCTATCGAGTGGTCGAGGCGCTGTTAGGCGCTGCAGCCGGTAGGAGAAATCCTTCTCCCTGAGCTCTTTTGATTGCGAATAGCAGCGAGTAGAAAAAAGAAGCCAGACGTAAATACTTGATATTACGATAATCCAATTAAGAAATTTAGATTTCATGAATAAGTAAAAAATTTACTTACATTTTCTATGAGCAATTTTGTAATAATCATCCTGAACGGAATATCAAACAGGTACAAAGTTACCGCATATCGTTTCTTACATAACGGGCGGTCATATTAACGCTCTTAATAAATTTAAATAGGTAGGTATAATCGAATAAAACGTGTTTGACCGAAAATTCGGAAGGGGCAAAGAAATTAAATGAATTCTAACTGGTATCTGTCGGTTTTTGTTCTGAGAATTCGGTGTTTTCGATCAATCCCTCAATAATATAGAATAAATTAGAAAAAAATTCAAATGAATTCATTCTCAAAATTCTATAGCCTAGGAAAATAAAAAGTGGTTTTTATTTTCATAATTATTAACTTTAATCAGCTAAAATTATTGTTTAGCCTTAAACACAAAGGTCTCGATTTTCCAGACCATAAAAAACTCAACGGACCAATCAAAACATGAAAAACACATCTTTTAATGCCTGGTACCGCTGCAGCAGCGGCTGCTCCGATACCCACGCTCTCACTGAAATCATTTACCGCTGCCCCAACTGCGGCGACTTGTTAGAAGTCGAGCACGACCTCGACCGGCTGCGCGAACGGTCAGCCGCTGAATGGCAGCGATTGTTTGAATCGAGATTCAGTCAATGTACCGGACCTCCTGCCAGCGGGGTCTGGAGCAAGAAGGAATGGGTCTGTCCGCAAATCGCCGAGGAAAACATCGTTGCCATTGGCGAAGGCCGCACGCCGCTGTTCCGTGCCCGACAACTGGCGAAAGAAACCGGCGTTGACCAGCTCTGGATAAAACTTTGCGGCAACAGCCCCACAGGGTCGTTCAAGGATTTAGGCATGACCGTGCTGGTATCCGCAGTAAAACAAATGCGGGAGAAAGGCCAGCCCATCAAAGCGGTGGCCTGCGCTTCTACTGGCGACACTTCGGCGGCATTAGCCGCGTACTGTGCTGTTGCCGATGTGCCTGCCCTGGTGCTGCTGCCCAAAAATAAAATTTCCACGGCACAGCTCATTCAACCCATCGCCAATGGCGCGCATACGTTTTCTCTGGACACCGATTTCGACGGCTGCATGAAGCTGGTGCAGCAGCTCACGGAAACCAAAGAAATTTACTTAGCCAATTCCATGAATTCCCTCAGAGTTGAAGGCCAGAAAACCGTGAGCATGGAGGTGGTGCAACAACTGAACTGGCAGTCGCCGGACTGGATCATCGTGCCCGGCGGCAATCTGGGTAATGTTTCAGCCATTGGCAAAGGACTTTTGGAAATGCAGGCCGTAGGCTTGATCGACCGCTTACCGCGGTTGGTTTGTGCACAAGCACAAAAGGCCAATCCGTTATACGACAGCTTCCTAAATCAGTTTAAGGAATTCCACCCTAAAACCGCCCACCCGACCCTTGCCAGCGCCATCCAAATCGGCAACCCGGTGAGCGTTAAAAAAGCCGTTCGCGTTTTGGAGAAATTCGATGGTCTGGTGGAGCAAGCCAGCGAAGACGAGCTGGCCAATGCAGCCGCACGTGCGGAGAAGGAAGGCATATTTGTTTGCCCGCAAACCGGCGTGGCTATTGCGACTTTTTTGAAGTTAGCGGAGAAGGGAGAAATCAAACCGCATGAGCGGGTGGTGGTGATTTCAACGGCACACGGATTGAAGTTCGTGGAAACGAAAATAAAATATCATGAAAACAAACTGCCCGGTATTAAATCGAAATTCGCCAATCTGCCACAAGTCCTACCGGCGGATTTGGGAGAGATTCAAAGCCGGCTGAATCGTCTGATTTCAGAGTAACAAGCAACTGCCTGTTTTTAGAGTGATTTCATAAAATGCGGACTTTAATGGAATAGAGTCGTTCTCTACGTTGTCTAACTTTTGATTAAATGCGCGATCGAAAATCGATGACCGACCATGAATTGATAGAGAAAAGTCTCCAAGGCGACCACCGGGCTTTCGAAGAGCTGGTACGGCGCTATGAACCGCAAGTGGCGGCCACCGTCATCGGCATGCTCGGGCCATGCGAGGCCGCCGACGATGTTGGTCAGGAGGTCTTCATACGCTTCTACAAGGTCATGTCGCGATTTCGCGGAGAATCCAAAGTGGGAACGTATCTCACACGCATCGCCATCAACCTTTCACTTAATGAATTGAAAAAACGAAAGCGGCGACATGCGTTTTTCAGAAATATCGAAGACAACGTAAACGGCACTGCCATCCATCCGGATGAAACGCTGCAACTCGATGAACGGCAATGGCTGGTACATCAAGCCATTCACAAACTCGAGCCCATGTTTCGCGCCGTGGTCGTGTTGCGACTCATCGAAGGCTACTCCACTCAGGAGACTGCCGACATTCTCGATATTCCGTTGGGCACTGTCTTATCGCGCCTGTCTCGGGCCCAAAGAAAATTAAAAGAATTGTTAACCCCCTTTATCGAGGAGGAAGTATGAACAAGCCAATGTTAGAGCTTCTGTATCGCTCGCTGGACGGCCACCTCTCCAAAGAAGAACAGACCATGCTGGAGCAAGCGCTTTCTGCCTCCCCTGAACTGAGAAAAGAAAAGGACCAAATCCTCGCTATGCGCCAGACGCTATCAGAGGGAGCGGCGCGCACATTCAAACCGTTTTTCAGCGCGAGGGTCATGCAAAAAGTGCGTTCGGAAGCCAAACCGGCGGAAGAATTTGTGCATTCGCTGTTGTGGGCCTTTCGTCGAATTGCCCTCGGCGGAGCGGTTGCCATCGCGTTGCTCCTGGCAATCAATCTATTCGTTGAAAAAAATCAAAACTTAGATGCTTTGCTGGGTGTGCCACAGCCCACTCTCGAAGACACCTGGCAATTGGAAAACGTGATTCCAGAGGAGAATCTATGACAACTAAAGCACAAACTTCTCTCATTATTATTTGCACGTTGGTCATCGGCATGGTGCTCGGCGTTTTGGCCGGGGGGGTGTTCCGTCAAAAGCGTTTAAAACAGTATGAACAGATGCCGTTGCGGCAGCAGTTTCATCATGTGATGGAACGCATCATCCAACCTTCGGAAAAACAGCGCGCGGCCATCGACAGCACTTTAGCCAAACGGTTCGAGCAAATCTCCAAGGTGCGGGAAAAACATCAGCAGGAAATTTTTGCCATTTACGATTCTTTGCGCAAGGATTTTTCAGCCCTATTAACCCAGGAACAGCGCGATCGGGTTGAAGAACACCTTTTGAAGGGACCCCGGAAATTCATCCGGGCGCGAGTGGCGCAATGGACTCGGGATTTAAATCTCGATGAAAAGCAAAAGCAACGCGTGCAAGAAATCGTGACCGAAGCGCTAACATCCAGAAAGCCGCAACCCAATTTTTTTGGTGATCGCCGTCAGGGCCGCAGTCGCAAATACCGCGAACAGATGGAAACCATCCACCAGAAAATCGAAGCCATTTTAACTCCGGAGCAGCGCGAGATTTTTCAAAAACAAAAAGGGCCCTGGCCCATGCACAAGCCGCCTGCACACAATCGCCCATGGAGAAATCGTCCTTTGCCAGAAGAAAAAAAAGAAATACCGTAATGCCG
>JBHHXN010000216.1:0-7664 GCA_046757025.1 bacterium | reverse complement strand
AGTGTTTTTTTTGTCAAAGAACTGTGTACGGGGAATTACCCCTGTGATTGGTTACGAAAAACGTTTTTGAAATTCAAATATTGATAACATGGTTAGCCTCTATTTATGGTGAATTTATGTACTATTAAATGTACATTTATTCACCATTAAATGCAAGCTTTTTCTGAGCTAACTGGATAGCCGTACTCCGCTCAGCATGAAGATAGAGGGAAAAATGGACTTAATCAAAAGAGTTATTCATATAAAAGATATTTTTTTCGAATGTTCAAAAAATTCCGCAAGGCCGGCTGCCATGAAGCGCGCAAAGTGACCAGCTCCCCTCGTGCTTGAATAGTTTCCCGCACTGTTGCTGTGCCACAAAGACGATCAAAATGCCGTATCCGCCAGGTCAAACTGTCCGGGTACAATTGAAAAATCGTGTTCACGATCTGAATTCCATTCCAGTAGGGCTGCAGCGCGTCGCGTTCGGTGATGAGGATTTCCGCACCAAAGCACTCGCGATTTTCATGCTTGGGGTGCAGCGCGGCACCGGGAATCGACTTTGGTGTAAACGCCGCAGCTTTAAATTCAACACCTGGCAATTGCAGGTTGTTCAAAGCGTTGGTCAATTGTACGCCATCGATCCAGGGCGCCCCGAACAGCAGAAAGGGCGTGGGGGTGCCCCGGCCTTCTGAAACGTTGGTGCCTTCCAGCAAGCAGACACCGGGATAAACCGTCGCCGCTTGTAAGCTCGGAATATTGGGAGAGGGTTTGGTAAATTGCAATTGGGTTTCATCATACCATTGCGAGCGACGCCAATGCTTTAATGGCACCACAGTCAAATCCGCGTGTACCCCGTCTTTTAGCCAGCTCTCTTCGTTGAACATTTTAGCCAGCTCGCCAACCGTCATACCATGACGAACAGGAATGGGGTAGAGGCCCACAAACGTGGCGAACTCCGGCAGTAACAGGTTGCCTTGCACGTGGCGGCCGGTAATGGGATTGGGCCGGTCCAGCACCACAAACGGAACCTGAAACTCTGCTGCCGCCTCCATGGCCAGCGCCATAGTGTAGATGTAGGTGTAAAAACGCGCCCCGATGTCCTGAATATCAAAAACAAGTACATCCACATTTTTGAGCATTTCAGCGGTGGGTTTGCGGATTTTCCCATATAAACTGTAAATGGGAATGTCTTTGAGCGGATCTTTTTGGGAAGCCACTTTCTCGCCCGCTTCCGCCTGTCCACGAATACCGTGCTCCGGGCCAAAAAAAGCAGCAATCGTGACATTCTCCATATTGAAAAAAACATCGCTGATGTGGCGGTGCTGGCTGTCGTACGCCGTGTGATTGGTGATAATGCCGACTCTTTTATTTTCAAATAAATGTCGGTACCCGGAAAGATTATCGAGTCCGGTTTGCACCGGCGGATTCGAGCAAGTCCAAACAAAACCCAGCATTAGCAAAATTAAGGTCATTTTGTATTTCATACTATTCCTTCAACTTTTATCAGGCGTTTTTGGGAAAACTGTTGAATCAACTTTCATTCTTCGCATTTTTTTGCAAAAGCTGACTGGCGATACGATAGCATCCTCATCAGAAATTAGCGGAAGATTTGTCCAGAATGGCAGCGAAGTACCAAAATAGCGGCCAAGTCTGAGTGCGGTATCCGCGGTAATTGAACCCTTACCATGCACTATTTCATTAATTCGCCGAGGTGGTACATGGATATCTTTTGCGGTATAATATTGGCTAATTCCCATTTCATTGGGAAATTCCTCTTTTAGATTTTTCATTCTTGATTATTCAGAGATTGTGGATTGAATTGTTCTATGAAGATACTACCTCTACGCGGCTCGCTCACCAAACCACACGACGATATGCACTAAATCACCCCGAAGGGTTGAAATCTCATACGAACAAATTTGAAGAAAAATAAGGTAGCATTCATAAAGTTCAAATATTTTTGGCGTTTGCAACTACTTCTCAACTTTTTCAGATGATCGGATTCTGTTGAATAATAACGCATATCGAGAAAAATGTCAAGCGTTATAGTATTACTTCTGAACTTTTGCATTTTTTTACAAGAAAATGGCTAAATGACGCGAAGTGAATGACACGACCCGTCATAAAGTCATCAGGTCATTTGCCTTTGGCGTCATTTTAGACAGCAGCAATAATTCACCTCTGTCAATGACAGCGAGGCTTAATGACGGCTGATAATAGCACCATGGTTTGGACCACAACAAAGCAAGTCATTTAAACATTTGCGGCTCCGCCGCGCTAGGATATTTTCTTGCTACACTGTAGTCGGGACCTTTTACGGCAGAAGATTCATGATGATTTCAACGAAACGCGTTATTTTCTCTACTTCAACCCATTCTACGTTCCCCGTCAGTTGGCCCCGGAGACCTGGCAGCTCTGGATGTGGTAGAACCGCATCGCTATGATGGTTCTGGAAGTCATGCTGCGGTTTTTGCCCTGCGCGGATTGGAGGAACGGGAGCGGCGATGGCGGTAGGGGTATGGTATTGCATTGCTGGCATTTACCGTCTTGGGAGCTAATTCCAAATTTACTAACGAAAGAGAAAATTCCGACGATTTGAGCTTCTGGCTATTTTCCCATCGGCTCGAACCAGTCTAACCCTGTTTCCTGCCAAATCCGGTGATCACCGCGACGATCATCAACGGAAACAGCACCAGGCCGTAAAAACAAAAAAACCAGAAATCATTCCAGGCCAGCACGGGCACAAAAGCATAGCGGGCGGCCACTTCCTGTTGGATGGCGATGGCAGCCACCACCGTGGCAGCATACGGCAGCAAATAAGGAAAGGAGCACGAAACCGTATCGAGTAAATTGGCGCTACGGTAGGGATGGATGTTGAATCGTTTGCGCAATATATTAGCCAGCGGTCCGGCTGTGATCATCGCGACGGTGTTCACGGAAACGCAAATGTTGGTGAAAGTGATCAAGCCCACGATGGCGGCTTCGGTGCTGCGTGCCGATTTGGCGATGGTTTTTTGCAGATAGGCGATGAGTTTTTCGAGGAATCCACCGGCCTGCATGATGCCGATGGCGGTTACCAGCAGCAAAGTCAGGATGGCGGTGGGCACCAGTGCCATGACGCCGTTTACCGCGCTGCCGGTGACGGTGCCGTCCAGGTTGAGGGTGAAAACGCGCTCGAGCGGAAAAACGCCGGCTAACGGTCCGATGACCACCGCAGCAAACGTACCGGCGGTGAGCGCGGCCAGAAAATGCCGGCCGCTTACGGCTACGAAGAAGACGATGATGGCGGGGATCAACATGGGCAGTCCTGTGGGGTTCGCAGTCTCCGCCAGCAGCTTTTCGGCCTCCATCGGGGCGAAGCTGGTTTCACTGCCGCCAAATACCCCAAACAGCATCACGGAAATGCCCGCTGCAATCAGCACGTATTTCAGGCGGGAGCGCACCACTCCGCCGACGTCGGTTTCCTGAGTGGCGGCTGAGACGATGGTGGTGTCGGAAATTGGCGCCAGATTGTCTCCGAATGCTCCTCCGCTGAAAATGGCGCCCAACAGCGCTGCGGGATGCGCTCCCAGCACCACGCCGGCCGGATACATGACCGCGGTGAATCCCACGATGGTACCGAGTCCGGTGCCCACCGCCGTGGCAAACAGCGCAGAAGATATGAACACTGCCACGGTAAAACCGGCGCCGGTGAGGTGCAGTTTCCAGCCCACCCAGACGATGGCTTCCACTAAACCTGAATTTGCCAGGATACCTGAAAATGCTCCGGCCCAGAGCCAGCACACCACCGCCACCGTGGCAGTGCGATTGGCCATGAGCGTGAACACCTGCACGCTGTAGTTCGCCAGGTCGCGGGCGAACAGCATGCCCATGGAAATCCCCAGCATAGCTGCCATTATCATGCCTTCCACCGCCGGCGCCCGCATCACCACGAGCGCGGCTGTGAACAACACAAATACCGCTAACGGCATGGCGCTTGCCACCGCGCCTCCGCGAAAATCGATTTGTCCGGGTTCGGGAGTCATATCTTGCCTTTCTGCTCGTTTGGTTAAAATATCTGCCGCAGAAATTCAGGTCAGTTTGAGTTAACTGTGAAATTAAAATGAAATCAGAAAAGATTATTTACTCAGCTCTTCGGAAGCAATCCTCGCGGTTTCGGCCAGAACCGCTGCGCCTACAAAAATACTTTCGTTGGCCGCGAAAAACTTTGGTGAATGTGCTGGAATATAATGGTCGCCAGCATTGCGTGCGCCAATTCTCAGAAAGCAGCCCGGCATTTTTTCCAGATAAAAAGCGAAATCTTCGCCAGCCAGGTTCAGAGTGGGGAGTGGTTTTATGGCTGTCTCTCCCAGTAGCGCCACCGCCGCCCGCCGCGCCCAAATTGTGGCGGCTTCCGGATTGATCACCGGCGGAGTGCCCAATTCGATTGCGATTTTGGCAGTCAAATTAAATGCCGCGGCCGTGGCGCTGGCGATGGTTTGAATTTCGTGGTGCAGCAATTCCCTCACATGCGCTTCCAGGGTGCGCACGGTGCCAGTCAGACTGGCCTTGTCGGGGATGACGTTGGGGGCGCGGCCGGCCTGCACCATTCCGATGGTGACCACCCCCGCATGGGCGGGATTCAAGCGGCGGGAAACGATGGTTTGCAGTGCGGTAATTAAGGCGCCGGCGCCCACCACGGGATCGCACGCTTCGTGCGGACGCGCGCCGTGGCCGCCGCTTCCTTGCAATTCGATTGCAAAAATATCGGCAGACGCTGCCAGCGGGCCGACTTGCACGACTACTTCACCAACTTCAAACCGGCTGTCCACATGCGCGCCGAAAATGGCCGCGACTTGCTGCAATACACCCGATTCTAAGACAGCTAATGCGCCTTTGCCGATTTCTTCGGCCGGCTGCAACAGGATGAGTACGTCGCCTGCCGCCGGTTGGGCCGTGAGCAGATGCGCCGCGCCCACGGTCCAGGCAGCGTGCACATCGTGTCCACAGGCGTGCATCACGCCGTCAGTCTGCGAGGCGCATGCCTGTTCGGTGGCTTCCTGAATGGGTAGCGCATCGATGTCCCCGCGCAGAGCCACAACCGGTGCATTGGGATTGCGGCCTTTAATTCTGGCCAGCACCCCCGTGCCCGCGATCTTTTTTAGAGTTAAAGGATTCAGCGGTTTCAGGGCATCCAGTAGTCTGACAGCGGTCCTTTCTTCTTGAAACGCCAATTCCGGATGACGATGCAAATCCTGGCGCAAATTCAGGAGTGTCGCTTGCGTTTTGTCATCGAACAAAGCACGAATTTTATCAGGGATTGGCATTTTAAATATGAATTCAAATAGTAAAAAAACGGTCAACTTTTGTTTAAAGAAATGACTTCTTGCCGCACGGTCAAATTATCTACGAGGTCGAAATCGACGTTGACGCCCATGCCGGGCCGGTCCAGCGGCACGGCGATCAGGCCGTGCTCGTCCATTTGCCACTCCGGCGTGACGATATCCTGCTGCCAGTAGCGCGAACTAGGCGAGATGTCGCCAGGTAGCGTGAAATTCGGTAAGGAGGCCAGCGCCACGTTGTGAGCGCGCCCAACCCCGCTTTCCAGCATGCCGCCGCACCAGACTGGAATTTGATGTGCAGCGCAATAATCATGAATCGCAAGCGATGAACTAAATCCGCCTACCCTGCCTGGTTTGATGTTAATGATGCGGCCGCTGCCCAGTTTCAGCATGTCTTGTGCGCGGGCCAAACTGGTGATGGATTCATCCAAGCAAATGGGTGTTTGCAAATGTTTTTGCAGCTCGGCGTGCCGCACTAAATCATCCCAGGCCAAAGGCTGCTCGATCATCATCAGACCAAATTGATCGAGCTGCCGCAACGTTTGGAGATCGTGCAGCGAGTAGGCATTATTGGCGTCCACCATCAACGGCGCATCGTTTCCCAGCGAATCGCGAACGGCTTGTATCCATGACACGTCCGTGCCGGGTTTGACTTTGATCTTCACTTTACGGTAACCGCGCCTTAGTGATTCCCGCACTTTTTCGATCAGCGCTTCAGGACTTTCCTGAATGCCTAACGAAATGCCGGCAGCGATTTTATCTCGAGTACCTCCCAGCAAACGCGCCAGCGGCACCTGCTCGATTTGCGCGGCTAATTCCCAGCAGCCCATTTCCACAGCGGCTTTTGCCATGTTGTGACCACAAAAATATTTCTCCAGAACGGGGTGGATTTCTGCTGGCGAGCTAAACGTTTGACCGAGCACCCGCGGCGCCACCCACTCCCTTATGGCCAGCCAGGCGGTGTCGATGGTTTCCGGCGAGTAGTTGGGGCTGGAGGTAGCCACGCATTCTGACCAGCCGGTCACCCCGTCTGCATCCTGCAATTGCAGCAGCAAAATTCTTCTTTGCGATTCCACACCCGAAGAAATGCGAAACGGCTCTTTCAGGGGCAGTGAGATTTCTCGCACGGTTATTCTTTGGATATGAAGCATCGGTTCTGGCATCAGTTAGGAAAAGCGTTAACAGCGAAAGAGCGATTTATTATTGAAATCATTACACGGTTTTTTCGGAATTCGTCAATACATAAAAACAACGATTCGTTTCAGGATTCCGGTAAAAGGCCGCCACTGAAAAACCTTTGTCAAAATACCAGAGAAAGGCTTTGCGGGTGACGGCGCGCCAGGTAGCGGCTAATTCCAGTGAAGCGTTCTGAATCGCTTCCAGGTTGTGCGGAATTTCGATGCGCACCGCCGGCGTCTCTGGCAACGGTTTTTCAAGCGGCGCCGGCTCGTTTTTCTCTTTGACTTCGGTATTTGCTACCGGGTAATTTTCATAAATATTTTGTGGGGAAGTAAATTTACCCGAGATGATCTCCTTCACTCGGTTGTCTTCCAGAGCCCACTCCACGATAAAACGGTCCATGCCGATACCGCCATGCAAATCGCTGCCGGTATCGTCCACGTACATTTCGGCAACGTATTCCACAATTCGGGCGCCCAATTTATTCAAATTGAGATGGGCGTTGCGGGCCACCAGCGGCTCATAGGTCCAAAAGACCTTTTTGATGTTTTGTTTCAAAAGCAGCTCGCGTTGGTACAGTTTGAGCTGTTTGCCGATATTTTGTCCCCGAACCTCGGCCTTTACAGCCAGCATGTGCGACCAGTTTACGAGCTCACCGTCTTTCAGGCCGGTGAGCCCAAATACAAACCCCAGCATGCGGTTGTTTTTATCGAATGCCCCTGCAGCGACGCCGCTTAATTTTTGGGCGATCATGAGCAGCGCCGGCGGCACGCATTCGTTGAAATTTTCTCCCCAGGTTTCTTTTTGCAAAGCAACGCACGATTTGTAATCCTGGTTCGAGTTCAACGATCGTATGAATAATTCCATATTTTTCTTTTAAATGAAGTAATGGCAGATCCCTACTCTGTCTTAATAATATAAAAATGCAACTCCTTTGTCAACTACAAATTTGGGGATTCTTAGAAATAAGGTTGCCCGGTCACCCTGCACAAATTTACCAGCCAATCTGAAATCCACAACCTTGAATCTTTAGTTCAGCATCTCAAGATGCAAAAAAGACTGACGATAATAATGGGTATTAAATAACCTGAATTTAGAAGATTTTCTCATCATAATAATTGCACGAATTAAATCAAAAAAAAGAACATTTTCCAATCGATATCAGTCAGGCATTAGTCGATG
>JBHHXN010000215.1:0-7703 GCA_046757025.1 bacterium | reverse complement strand
CGAAAAATAGAAAATTTGTTCTCCCTATGCAAGAAGTTTTAACGGCTCATTTTAAGAGGCGGTGGGAATCCGATTTGATTTTGACACGAATAGTGCCATTGACCATCCATTTGTCCTGATTTTGAATGCCATCAGTATTCCAGAATAAAACCAAAAATCCGGTTAAAATTCTTGAAAAACTGAAAATGGATTAATAAATTGTAACCAATTTTAGATCGTAAGCACATTTAAAATAAAAACAGGTGATTCCTATGCTGTTATTCGGTATTACGGGAGGCATCGGCTGTGGCAAAACGCTGGTGACCAAACTGTTGATCGCCAGAGGTGTGCCCATCATCGAAGCGGATCCGCTGGCGCAGGAATTGACGATTCGCCTGCCAGAAATCCGACAGGCTTTGACCAGCGAGTTTGGCGCAGATGTTTATACACCCGAAGGACGTTTAAACAAAGAAAAACTCAGCCAGCTGATTTTTTCGGATTCCACCACGCGTGAACGTATTAACCAGATCATTCATCCGCCGGTTTTGCGGTGGATTCAGAACGAAGCCAACCGCTTGCACACAGAAGAAAGTCACCGGCTCATCGGGGTGGAGGCCGCTTTGATTTACGAAGCCGGTATGGACCGCATGCTCAATCGAATTGTGGTGGTGAATGCCCCGCTCGAAAAACGCATCCAGTGGCTGCAAAAACGCAACAATCTCTCACGGGAAGAAGTGTTGAAACGCATCGAATCGCAAATTCCACTGGATGAAAAAGTGGAAAAGGCGGATTATGTTATTGAAAATGACGGCACGCTCAAAGACCTGTCGCAAAAAGTGGAAGCCCTGTCTATCTGGCTGAATTTATGTCTCAATCCTTGATTTCAATTTAAGCGATTTTTACAGAATAAATAATTCCTAAATTGAGCGATTCCGAGGGGGAGTCCGGGGGGCAACCGCCGTAAACGTCTCCTCTAATCCTATCAACCATTGTTGAATAAATCAAGGCTCAATCGCTCATGTTTAGTATTTCTTTTGCAATTTTATCCTGAAAAATATGCAAACCAAGCCCGCTGTGAAGGTGTTGGCCTTGTTCATTGCTGGTGTGCTGCTCGGGAAATTCAGCGATGGCGCTGCCTGGCTGGTTTTTGTTTTTTTGATGACGGTTTTTGCCATCGCCCTCACGCTGTGGTTTACCTTGAAATCCCGTTTAGTTCTCAAACAACTTTTCCTCGCCTTAAGTTTGATTCTTGCAAGTGTGGTACATTTTAAGCTGTCTGCAATTTATTTTCCTGTCAACCACGTCTCAAAATTTACCCATTTTAAAAATCCAGTGAAAGTCACCGGGATCGTAGTCAGATATCCCGAGCCCGCGCTGAAAAAAGTTAAATTGACGGTGGCAGTAAAGAAATTGTTTTCTGCGAACGGGGTGCGGGACATTCAGGGGAAAATATTGGTTAGCTTTAAAAACAAACTTTCAAAATATGCTTACGGGGATGAAGTTTTTTTAAACGGCAAACTCCGACCGGCGCCGGACCGCCGCAATCCCGGCGAGTTTGATTTTCGTGCTTTCTTGGCAGCTCAGGGCATCTACGGCGTGATGACTATCTCTGAGCCTTCACAAATACGTCGCCTTTCTACGGGGCACGGCAATTGGGTGATGCGGGAAGTGATCGCGCCGGCCAAAAACTATCTGCAGAATTTTATTCAATCACAACTGCCAGCCCGAGAAGCCGCGCTGCTGCAAGCATTGTTGATCGGTTACCGCGGGGAAATCCCGTTCGAGCTGCGCGAAGCCTTCACCAATTTAGGAGTGGTACATATTCTGGCGGTATCGGGTTTGCACGTGGGATTTGTCATGCTCATCTTCATGGGGCTGTTCGGAATGTTTCGCCTCCCGTATCGTTACCGGGTTCTGCTCACCTTAGGGGGTTTGCTTTTCTACGCTCTGTTAACCAATCTCAAACCGCCTGTGGTGCGCGCTTCGTTGATGGGAAGCCTTCTGTTGACGAGCAAATTGTTTGAACGAAAAACCGATGTGTTCAACGTGCTGGCACTGTCCGCACTTATCATCCTCATCCTGAACCCGTTGGAGCTTTTCCAGGCCGGTTTTCAATTATCGTTCTCCGCGGTGCTGTCCATCGTGTTTTTATATCCAAAATTCAAAAGCCTTTTCATGCCGAAAAGTCGTCGAAGCCGATTTCACGATATACCCATTGTGCGTCATTTGCTGGAACTGCTTTTTGTATCCATGGCAGCCTTTTTTGGAACTTTACCTTTCATGATCCTCTATTTTAATCGCCTGCCGAATTTTGCACTGCTGGCGAATGTCGTGATCATCCCGCTGGTATTTTGCGGAATTGCCTGCGGCATGCTGGCGGCGCTGGGTTATTGGCTCCTACCCGTACTGGCCGGTTTTTACAGTGAGGCATCGTGGTTTTTTCTGCATGTCCTGATTGGATTGGTGGAGTGGGGTAACAAGCTGCCCCTGGCGTATTTGGAAATGTATCAATTCTGGTTGTTGCAGGCGATCTTTTATGTGCTGGGCCTGTTGCTTATGACCAATCTGAAACATCTCCGCGTCAGACGATGGCTGGTGATCTACGTTCTGGCGCTGGCGAATTTGTTCGTCTGGCGATCCATCAGGAAAGAGAGGCATGATTTTCAGATCACTTATCTGGATGTAGGTCAGGGGGACGCCGCACTGTTGAAATTTCCCAAAGGCCAGAAGATGCTCATCGACGGCGGCCCGCGGGCGCTGGATTACGACGCCGGCCGCTGGGTAGTGGCGCCGTATTTAATACGCCAGGGCATCCAACGCCTGGATGCGGTGGTGGTTTCCCACACAGAGGCCGATCATCTGGGCGGGGTGCCCTATCTGCTGCGACATTTTGAGGTACGGGAAGTGTGGGACAACGGTCAGTTCAGAAAGACCGCATTGCAGCGGGAATATCTGGCCTTGGTGGATAGTCTGCAAATAAAACGTCGGGTTTTGAGAGCGGGAAACCGTATATTGGATTTCGCGCCGGTGTCCGTTTCCGTACTGCATCCAACCGATGGATTTTTGGCGAAACCGCATCTGACTCTAAACGACGGCAGTTTGACGCTGAAATTCTCGTACGGCGAAGTGGATTTTCTGTTCGTGGGAGATGTGGAACGCCAGGGGGAAAGCCAGATTGTGCGATACGGAAATTTACTTGCCAGCGAAGTGTTGAAAATCGGACATCACGGCAGTCAAACCTCCAGCAGTCCGGCTTTCTTGAAATTGGCGCATCCGAAACTGGCGGTGATTTCAGTGGGGCAAATGAATAAATTCGGCCACCCCGATGCGGTGGTGCTGAATCGCTTACGAAAACTGGACGCTGATATTTTACGCACAGATGAGTCCGGCGCCATCATTTTGAAATCGGACGGCAAAGAAATCAGGCGGGTTTTGTGGCGATGAACTCAAAAAAAAGCGCATGGAATTTTGGTAGAAAAACGGTAAATACTCTTTTTTCATTTAATTCTGCAAATTATCACGATGCCCCTACCCGGGGTACCTACAGATGAATGAATATTTCTCAAAAGTAAGAAAATTACTTTGCACATTTGTTAAAAAAAAGAATGCTGGAAAATCTGGATTGGAACCGAAACCTTGATTCGTGTGTAAAATCAACCACTTCTGGTGCAAAATTGAAATGGTCTCGAATTTTTACTTTGGCATATTTTTAGCAGGACAACAGACCATTTTCAGTAACCTGAACTTCGAATGGGGCTGAAAACGCTTATTCCTTATGGCAAATGGTTTTGTAAATTATTTGCAATTCAATCACACATTTTTTATTTTAACCAGGTTCATAAAAAAGGAGCGGACCATGAAAAAAACAGTTCTTTTTGCTTTCGTGCTATCTTTGATTTTTAACGTAAATGGGTTTGCCAGCGGAACAAAACGATACGGTAAAAAGCTCACCCTGAAAGACACCACCAAAGTGTCCAAAATTCTGGAAACGCCCGAAAAGTTCGTGGGTAAAAAAGTACTCATTTCCGGTTTGATCGTGGATGTCTGCAAAATGCGCGGCTGCTGGATCGACCTCGCCAGCGATAAAAAATTTGAGAAAATTCGCGTGAAAGTGAACGACGGCGAGATTGTGTTTCCCATCACCGCCAAGGGCCAGAATGCCGTGGTTGAAGGCGAGGTGGAGGAGCTCAAGCTCACCAAGGAGCAGGTCATCGCCATGAAGAAACACCAGGCCGAAGAGAACGACACCGAGTTTGATCCGTCCACTGTAAAAAGCGGGGAAACCATCTACCGAATTAAAGGGCTGGGCGCGGTCATCGAGAAATAGATGCCTTTAACTTTGCAATTGGTTTGTTCTGGAGAAGTGCAAAATTTTTCGGTTTTCGGACGACTTAAAGGTATAAGGAAATAAGGTATAGGTTGGATAGATAATCAGGATCTTTCTTGTACCCTGTTTCCATATTGTTTTTTAAGATATGTCTCCAGAATATGAGCTGGAAATGATTGAGGAGAACAGCGATGCAATGGCGCAAATGGAATAATATTCTACATCGGGATATCGGCTATCTGGCTTTTGGATTGACTATCATTTATGCGGTGTCCGGTGTGGCGGTGAATCATGTGGCCGACTGGAACCCCAGCTACCATATTGAAGAATCTTCCACCAATATCGGCGCGGTGGCGGGAGATGGCGTGATCACCGAAGCCACGGTGCGGGAGGTTTTAAGCAGGCTGGGTGAAACCGGTAAATTCAAAAACAGCTACCTGGCCGACCCCCATACCTTGCAGATTTTTATGGAAGACAACAACATCACGGTTAATCTGCAATCGGGTGATGTCACTCAGCAAAAAGTAAACAGCCGGGCTGTTTTACGGGAAATGAACTTTCTCCACCTCAATCATCCCAAGAAAATCTGGACCTGGTTTGCTGATTTGTACGCTGTCGCGCTTGCTTTTCTGGCCATCACCGGCCTGTTCGTTTTAAAGGGCCGGAAAGGCATCACCGGTCGCGGCGCCTGGCTGACGACCGTCGGCATCGTCATTCCTGTGGTTTTTCTCTGGCTGTATTTGTGATGCCGTTGTTTCATTAATAGGCAGCCATAAAGGCTTGTTTCCTTCACTGTCCATTCGTACTCAACATTGGGAATTCAATCGGTTAGCTTCTCCGCTGTTCCATTTCACTCTGGAGCCGTTCAATGAAAATTTTCCTGTCATCCTGGAGTTTCAAAAGGGCCATTCGTTTGCAGAAAATGACTCTACTGGATTTACCACAACTGGCCGCGAGACACGGTTTCGGCGGGGTTGAAATCATGGACCGGCATCTGCCTCCAGGCAATTTGGAATTTATTGATGAATTAAATATCGCGGCGACTAAAAACGACTGTGAGCTGATTCTGGATGTGAGCAGCGATTTAACCGCTGCCAGCGATCACGCGTGGTCTGGTCAGATCGAGTATGTGCTCAACATGCTGGACCTCGCAAAACAGTTGCAGGTAACCAAAATGCGCCTGCTGCTGGGAGGCCAATCGTTCAGCATACAAAAAATATTCAGCAAACTAATCCCAACGAAATCAAATCTTACAGTGAATTCGAAAAAGGATGTATTAGGATCGCGGTTTCTTTCTTCCATTTTTTCAACGGAGCTGGCTGCGAATTTGAGTCACACCATCAGAAAAAACAGCCCAACGCGCATTCGCCACGAGTACGAAAAAATTCAGAGGGCCCTGGACGCGCTGCGGAAACTCGTTCCACAGGCGGCCTCCCGAAACATAACACTGATGATCGAAAATCACTGGGGCATCAGCAGTCGTCCCGTTAACATCGTTCAAATGGTCGATTCGGTCAACTGGCCCGGTCTCGGCATCTGCGTCGATTTTGATAATTTCCCCCGAGAAGTGGATCCCTACCAGGGTGTGGAAATTCTGGCCGACCGCGCCCTGCACGCGCACGCAAAAAGTTACGCATTTGACGAGCGCGGAGAGGAACGCACCATCGATTATAGCCGCGCGCTGAAAATCCTGAAAGATAAAGGTTTTGTGGGTTCGTTCACGGTGGAATTCGAAGGCCGGGGCGACGTCCTCACCGGCAGCTTAATAACCAAAAGATTGATTGAAAAATGCTGGCCAGACTGAGAATGAAACGGTTTTTAGCGATTCTGTTTATCACGATATTATTGGGCCTGGGCACGGTGCACCTGCTGTTCAGAGACCAAATCGATCTCATCGAAATGGTTAGAGCCAAACTGAGCAAAACAAAAAAAGTGCTAAAAATGAATCGTGCCGAAAGTAAAATCGTCAACGACCCCACGGAGCCGCCGAGGAAGCACAACCAATTGACGCCACAGTGGGGGAGCGACGCCAGTAAACAGCGCTACCTGGAGCTGCAGTACACCATTGGCGGGAATCAGGAGGATCATCGATTTTCATTTCGCAAAGTTATCGATCTGGAATTTGCTGACAGCGGCAACCTGTTTGTGCTGGATTTCAACAACAAATCCATCGAGCTGTTTGACGCACGAGGCCAGCATGTGCGTACCCTGGGGATCGGAAAAAACCGGGACCGTTTGCTGCTGAAACCGACGGATTTGGAAGTAGATGAAGCCGGTCGTGTGTACGTTGCCGATAGAAGAAAAGGCGTGCTGGTACTCAATTCCAATGGCAAACTGCTCAAAACGATTACCTCGCCTTACAAGATCGAACAGATCGCACTGAATTCGCAAAACCAGATCGTGGCGCTTACGCCGGCAAACAAATATCTATTGCACAAGCTGAATACCAGCGGCAGAGAAATCCTGACTTTTGGCTTTCAAGAGGAGGCTTCGGCCGCCTTGCGTCAGGTGTTCGGTCAGGCGATGTTAGCAATGGATTCCAACGACTATCTTTATGTCTCCTTTCAATATCCTTACAAAATAATGAAATTCAGCGCTGCGGGCAGAGCGCTGCTGGAGTTTGATCGGCCTTTGCAGATTGCCATCAATCCGCCAACCATTTACCGACGCCAGGATGGCAGTATCAAACAGGTTTTCCGCCAACAAATCTCCTACGACCTCAAGATGGCAGAAGATGGTTTGCTTTACAATTTAGTACGAACAAAAGGGGCAAAGGCGGCGGACGTGCTCGACGCTTTTTCAGCGCAAGGAGACTATTTGCAGCGTTTTTATTTGGTCTCGGAAGTCAGCCGTTTTGCGATTTGGGAGAATTATTTAGCGTTGCTGGTTTCATTAAAAAAACAGGAAATTTCAGTGTATAAAATTCTTGAGGTGAATGAGTAAGCTGGATTGAGCAGGTTTAGCAGGTACGATGTTAAATTTTTCGCAAATATTTTGACCCCTTTGAGATGATAAAAAAACACATTGCTTGAGGCTTCAAAATACAACTAAATTACAAATTAACAGTGAGTGAATGGAAAGTATCCGATTGATAAATCTGTTAGATCGATTTTTTCGCCATAAAATATAAATATCCTTGACATTTTGCGATCTGGTTTGTATAATTAGCATTGTGACTGGTTCGCATTTCCAACCTTGTTTCTAAAACAGATCTCAATTTTAAAGGCAGGGGCTAAAATCTTAACTTCATAACCTTTCCTCACAGCCTGTTTTGAGGAGCCTGCATTGATTAGATTCAAACAGACCAGGCAATTGTCAAAAGCAACACACTTTCCTGTTTTTTTATTTTATTGAATCCTTTAGATTAAAAAGGGGGTGATTGCAAAAGTCTAATTTG
>JBHHXN010000214.1:0-7810 GCA_046757025.1 bacterium | reverse complement strand
AGACTTTGACCGATGAGTTTTTCGAGTTCGGCCTTGGCTTTCTGGTAATCGGTCAGCGAAAGCAAATATTGTGAACGGGCGTCGAACAGGGTGCGCTGGGCGTCCAGCACATCCAGGAAGCCGAATTTACCCAGCCGGTACCCTTCGTTGATGGTGTCATAAGCTTTCTGTGCCTCAGGTAAAACCGAGCTTTGCAGCATGGTGGCTTCGCTGTAAGCAGTGGAAAGACTTTGATAAGCCTCGGAAATCTGCGTGGCGATGGCGGTTTCGGTGGCCCTTTTTTGCCATTCTGCTTGACTGATGCGCGCACGCGCCTCCTCGGTTGCGCCCTGATTGCGGTCAAAAATCGGCAGGGGCAGGGACAGAGCCAATACAAAAGCATTGTCGCGGCTTTCATTCAAACGCCGGAAGCCGCCGCCGATGCTGGGATCCGGAATGCCCTGCGCTTTGGCCAGAGACAAAACCGCTCGACGTTGCTGCATTTCCATGGCCCAGCGCGCCACTTCGGGATTCTGAGTCAGCAGCGTCAGCAAACGATCAAAGTCGGGCATACTGAGCGAGGTGTCCAGCTCGCCAACCGCCTGTTGAAAGGTCGGCGTGGTGCTGCCCCAGGTAGCAGCCAGTCGTTTGCGCGCAGCCTGCAGCTCGCGCCGGGTGCGCTCCAATTCGATGCGGGCGTTGGAAAGCGCCACCCGAGCTCGCGACACTTCCGCAGGCGAGGTTGCGCCCGCCTCCACCCGCCGCGCTACGATGTCGACAAATTCTTGCGCCAGCCGGATTAACTCCGTGTTCAAAGTCAGCCGCTGCTGAAGCGACAGAACGTCCACAAACGCTTGCGTCACTTCGGTGAGCACCTCCAGGCGTTTTATTTCGTAATCCCAGGCAGCAAGGTCGCTTTCCAGCGCCGCCACCCGGGTGCGTTTCTTTCGTTTGCCTCCCAATTCGAAAAGCTGTCCCAGCAGAACGGTGGTTTCCGATTGATCGAAACCGCTCAAGTCTCCAGAGCCGCCGATATTTTCAATTTCAACTTCTACTTCGGGATTGGGCAGCAGCGAGGCCTGCACGGCCTGCGCTTCTCTGGCTCGGACTTCCCAGGAGAAGACGGCCAATTGCGGATTTCTCAACAGCGCCAATGACAGCGCCTGCTGGAAAGTCAGTGTATCTGTTGGTTCTGCTATGGTCAGTAAAGGTGTCTTCACTTCTGGTATCTGCTTTGGTGCGTGGTAAGATTTAATTTCTTTACCAAGCGGAAGCGGCTGCGGATAGTTCACAGTAGTGCGATAACCGGCACAACCTGTTGACAGAAAAAATACTGTGAATGTAAGCCGCGTCAAAACGTTCAAGTGCATAAATCCTCCAGGTTAAGGTCATATTTGGTATGTCTCTTCTGTTCGGCATCACGCCGTTTTAAGCAAGAATAATGATCTGCTCGTATTCTACTGTTTGCATTTTACTCAGCTTGTTTCAAAAAGTACGGCAATGAAACACGCAAGACTCTTAATCATGCCACCTTACTGATCAATGGTGGAGCGATGCCATGAATAAAATAATTCTGGTCAGGTCTTGAGTATTTGTGAGAGAAATTTTAGGAGTGCACTGAGATACACAATACCAACATTAGCACTGTGGACGCACTCCAGATTGCGGTTCAGAATAAATAGGGAACCGGCGAGATTATTTTAGCAGGTGTGTCTGGGAGGGTGAAAGATTTGGTATTCGGAAAAGCTAACAGCTTGAGATTCTGGTAAAATGACCATGCTAAGAAGTGAATCCCTGCGGTTAATTTCAAAGTAGGAGACAAACATGTTAACCCCGGAAACACAGCAGGGACAAAGCGTGCAGCTATCGACTGGTTGAGTTTGACGTTGATGAGTTTGCTCCGAGTCATGGAAGTGAGTTTCAACCAGCATTTCGTTCTCGGATTGTTGAGTGTGTACGTCCCCCCAGATCTGTTCCACCACATCCCAGATTGCCAGGGCGTCAAAGGCAAACGTGACCACAAGGAAAGAAACTAAGAATTCAATTATTATTTTTTTTGATGATTTCATAATTCAAGTATTATTTAACTTGTTTTCACTCTACGAGTTCCTTAAAAAAATCCATGCCTTCACACCAACACAAAACTATTACGAATTATCTGGCCAATTTGAGATCATGACTACTTGGTGACCGCTAACTGCCTTTCTTCCCACATCGCCTAAATCGCCGGAACCGGAATCGTCAGCAGCGCTAAAATCGTGGAAGTGACCAGCCCCCCAACCAAAGGCGCTGTATGACGTCGGCGCCCCTACCCGCGGATCATTAAAATGAGAAATATTCCGAGAATGGCGGTACCGACCGTCATCATCTAAAGACGCACTCGTTTATAGCTTCTTGCAAAAGTTCCAATGATTTCATGTGGTCCTTGCGCTGGTAGCGGTCACAATATTCATCCAGATAGACCATCAAGACCACGCCGGATTCTACGGCTACGCCGGTCAGAGAGATGATACCCGCTCAGACGGTCATGTCTTGAAAAAAGGTGTGTCTGAATACCATTAGATTAGAAAATATGAATAAATGACTACCCCAAAAGCAATGAATGCGCTCAACCAGAAAATGATACGACTAAAGAGGTGGGAATGTACTTTGATGTAATTGAGATAGAACGCGATGCCTAAGGAAACAAACGTGAGAACTAAAAAAGCATGGCGGTAGCGTGCCAGGATTGTAGTAACAGACGCACCTCCTAACCCGAGGAGGCTGAACACCAGAGGCAGGGTTCAGCACGGTCTGCTTAGAAAGGCGAAAATAACCGTCAGAATGCTGGCTGCTTTTTCTTTCATTTTGTTATCAACCTGAACTTTTGAATTCGATTATTGCCAAAATCGACCACGTAAATTTCGCCTTCCTTGCTAATTGTAATATCTGTGGGATGCTTGAATTGCCCCGCGTTTTTCCCCTCAGCGCCAAACTGGTAAAGAAAATCTCCATTCTCATCAAAAATCTGAAGGCGATTATTGTTGAAGTCCACCACATAAACTCGATTCTGTTCATCGGTCGCAATAGCATTCGCCACATCGAATTGGCCGGGTTCTTTGCCTTTTTCTCCGAACGATTGCAGCGCTTTACCCTCTGGACTGAATTTCTGGATGCGATGATTGTAAGCGTCGGCCACCACAATATTGCCATCTCGATCAACAGCAACATCGGTTGGATAGTATAGTTGACCGAACTCGTGACCTTCAGTTCCAAATTGATGTTGAAATTTGCCCTTTGGGGTAAATATCTGAATGCGGTGATTGTAAAAATCAGCCAGCAAAACATTTCCATGTGAGTCAAAATTTACTCCAGCAGGTGCGTCAAATTCTCCCGCTCCTTTACCTGTCTCACCCCAGAGGAATTGCAAGTTACCGTCAGAATCAAACACCTGCACCCGGTCGTTGCCGTATTCAGGAACATAGATTAACCCGTCGGCAGCAATGGCTAAATGCATCGGACGGTCGAGTTCGCCGGAGCCGCTTCCGCTCCGACCCCATTCTGCCATAAACTCTCCATCGGTGGTGAATTTTTGAATGCGGTTGTTGCCGGCATCTGAAATGTAAACATTGCCCAGAGCATCCAACGCCACGCCGATGGGTTCGTGAAATTGTCCCGGCTCTGAGCCCGGGCCGCCCCATTGGGTTATGAACTCAACTGCCAGGGTGCGAGGTTTTGAACAGCCAAAACAGAGTAACCCGGCTGCAATTAGAAGAATACTTAAACGGCTGAAATTTCGTACATTCATCAAATGCCTCACATTCTGTCTCAAATTCAAAACAGTAAAATCCTCGTTCCTATCGATACGGTCCAATCGGTTGCCAGTTGGGTGCCGTTTGGTTCATTCACGATCGGGATTTGCAGAGACGCTTCGACAAGCCAGCGTCTGCCACCAACGTATTGCAATCCCGGAGCTAAGAAGACGGAGGTGCCGCCGGTATTGTCATTTACCGCACCATTCACTTCGCTTTTGGCTGTCGTGGTTCCGTTGATTTCCAAAAAGCCGTTGAGCTGCGGCGAGGGATAGGTCTCGTAAACCGCGGGCAGCAGCCGATAGCCGAACGCGAGATTATAGGCAAAGCTATTTCCGAAATCGACCTGATCGTGTGACGTGTTTAGATTGTAAATTCCCTCTAAGTAAATGCCGATTCGGTTCTTGACCCATCCGGCGACGGTGGAGAAGAAAAAGTCCGTAGAACCGCTGCCCAAAGCTGGCGCTTCATTCTCATCGCCGGTGGGGAATTTAATGCCGGCCTTTGAGGCCACTCGGAATGTCTCTTTCTTACGGTCGATTTGAAGCAATAAATACTTGGCGAAGAAACGAACGTCGCCGATTCCAAAGCTCGACATGTCCTGCGTGGTCGATTCGAAATCGACGTCCACAAACGGCACGATAACGCTAACCTGAAACCGGTCGCTGAACAGGTTGTAAGGAACGACCACGGGCGTCACCCGAACCAGCACGCGCTGATCCAGGTCGTCGGGAATTTCTTTGTCATCTTGCAAAAGACTCGCTCTGCGAACGAATCTTGCGAAAGTGCGGATTCCCCGACCCTCCAAACCGAGCATGATGGGCGTGTCGGTATTGATGGGCGGGCCTTGGGCACAAGTTTCGCCAGGCGAAACTAAGAACAAATAAATTATGACGACGATTAAGACGCTGATGGATTTTCTGAACTGCTTTTTCAAAAGCATAATGCCCAGACTACTCATCATTTTTGTCAGCCACCTCGGCCTTGAACCCCAGCTTTTCGATGGCTTGCACAAATTTGGCCGGGTCGGTTTTTTCGTCGGCACAGACAAATCTCGCTTGTTCATCGGCGAGGCTGACTTCTACGTCGTCAACGCAGTCAATCTTATTCAGCGCTTTCTCAACTCGCGAAACACATCCTTCACACGTCATGCCTTTGATATTGAGGGTGATCTGCTGTCCTTTCATCGTAACCGTCCTTTCTATTGATTCGCCTTCAACCGTCACCTCTTTGGGTGTAAAGCCGGCTTCCTTGACTTTCTTCGAGATCAATGCTTTATCTATTTTCGCATACGGTTTGAAATGGAGCGTGACCAGGCCGTCGTTTATCTTGATTTCAAGCTTGTCGACGCCGTCGATCTTTTTCAGCTTTTTCTCCAGCCCGTAGGCGCAGAAGGGACAGGCCAACCCGTCCACCCGCACCGTGACCTTCTTTGACTCGCCAGCGGCCGTCAGGAGCGTGAACATGAATAATGGCATAATCAAACTGAGGAAAGCTTTGTGTCTTAACATTTTGAACCTCCATAAGGATAATCAATAGTCATCTTTGTTATTTAAATGGCGGCATGTGAAGTTCCAATCCGAGCACGAATTCCGGATCGGGTCTTTCTTGCGCGCCGTTCAATTTGTAGAGCAGCGGAAATTTCACGCCGCCTTTAACCATAACGTTGCGGTAGCTGAACAAAATTCCCGGTGCAAAGCTCAGCACAAAACCGCCCGAGTTGGGGTCTGCGACGTTATTATCGGAATTCTTGCTCGTAAATTCACCGAGGACCTCTGCCAGCACAACCAAGTCCGGCTGGAGATATTCCAACTTCCACGGCCGGATGCCGTACGCCGCGTCAATGCTCAGCATATTACCCCGCTCGAGATTATCGACCGAACCGTTGAACTGATATCGTAAGTCGGCAAAAGCGTAATGTTTTCGGCTTTCCAGCCCGAAGGACAATCCGCCAAAGGCGTCCAATGCGCCGCTGCCGCGCAGCTCGGAGCGGCTGCCCGTGGGAAACTTGATTCCCCAGTGCAGGGCAAGGGCTTTGCTGCCGTTTAAAAAGTCCTGACGCAGGATACGATATTTGCATCGCAAGATAAAATCGCCAAAGCCTGATTTTCTGCCGTCTTGCGAGAAGACATAAGGCAGGGCTGCGGTCACAGCCATATCCGGTGTGATTCCATAAATCAACTCATAATTGTTGAACCAGCCGTGTTCTCCTCGTTCAAATTCAGATTCCAGTGCCCAGGAATATTGGCCCACGGTATGCGGCCCAAGCCCGAACAACGGTTCGTGGGCTGAGGCGGCGACAGAAAGTCCTATTTGGCAAGCTATGATCAAAAAGGCCTGCATCATATATTTTAAGTTTGTCACTTTAGTTTTAGCTCCTGTTGTTTCATATTTTTCGGCTGCTTCGCTCAGTGCAATTGTGCAAACGAAGCAACGCCCGAAAAGTAACGCTTAGTTCCCGGCAAACCGATAGCGCACCCAGTATCCCAGGACGCCGCCAAGCACCGAACCCAAAAGCGCGCCGCCAAACCAGACCAATAACACCCCAAGCGCGAACGGCGCACACTGCAGATAAATGCTCGGGGCCAAAAGCGCCACGAACATCACTCCGGCCATCGAACCTCTCGCCAGCGGGTGGTTCCCTGAGCGGCTGCCTGAAAGGTAGGCTGCGATGCTCATGGGAATCAGGGCGTAAAGCGCGCCAAATAGAAAGAAGCTGCCGCCGGTTGAGAGCCGTTCAATCACCGGCTGGGTGACAGAGTAGTAGCGGCAAAAATGCACCGAACTGGGCATGGGGCTGACAAGGGTAAATGCCAGAAAAATCCCCACTGCTACCAGACTCGCCTGAGCAAAAGACCGCCAGGAGGTCACTGCTTTCTTACCGACGCCGAATAGAAAGTAAAAGACGATGGCATACAGGCCGGTCCACAGCGCTCCCACCGCGGTGAGACCCAGGGGATGAATCAAGGACAGGTTCATTTTTGAAGAAAGGATTCCAGCCGAAAGCAGCGCCGCCGCCAGTCCCATCGCGATTGGGGCTATTGGTTTTAGCAGCATCTTGAAGGAAGTCTGACGATTGGCCCAAACATTCTCCGGAACCGCGGCAAGTGCTGTTCGCGCCCTGCTCAAAATTTCTTCTTCGAGGTGATTGGGCACCGGCTGCTCTTCCCAGGCATCCAATGAACTCCAAACAAGACCAAGATCCTGCAGCTCACCCGAACAAGCAGGACATCCGCTTACATGAGCCTCGAAGGCCAACTTTTCTTCCTTCGAAGCTTCTCCCACCAGGTAGCTCATCAACATTTCTTGTACGTTTTGACATTTCATGACGTTAATCCTCGTTCAAATAAGCTAATTTCTTTCTGAGATTCTGCATTCCCCGATAAGCCCTCTGTTTGGCAGCCGCAGGAGATATCTTCAATATCTCAGCGATTTCTGAGAAGGAAAGCCCCTGATATTTACACAAAATGATGACCTCCCGCTGATCGTTTGCCAACGTATTTATCGCTGTGACGATGGCCTCTTTGATTTGTAATTTTTCCACATTTTTATCAGGCCGTTGATTGTGTAATTCAGGCCCGGATTCATTTAGCCCCAGACTTTCAGAAATGGGTTCCATTCTCCGCCGTGTTTGCGCACGATATTTATCCCGAATGAGGTTCATGGCTATCGTGAAGATCCAGTTGGAGAAATTTTTTGTCGGGCGGTAACGGCTTTTTGATTCAATGACCCGCAGAAAGCACTCTTGCAAAAGGTCTTGCGCCAGCTCGGTCTGGTTCAGAGAACGTAGAAACAGGTTGTAGATTCTGGTTCCGTAACGGCGAAACAGTTCCTCGAACGCTTCGGGATTCCCGGAAGCATAGTCAAGCATCAACTGTTCATCGGTTTTGATTTTGCTGGTCATTTTAATCTGGCAAACGTTTGAAAAATAGAAAAGTAACGGAAGAAAATCAATTTATAATTCAGGATTCGCTTTTATATATTCATTAACATTTCTCACTTCGTGACGTGATTCATAAACCAACTGTTAATTAAGAGGT
>JBHHXN010000213.1:0-7870 GCA_046757025.1 bacterium | reverse complement strand
AAGGGCGACGTCGTTTTAATCGCTGGAAAAGGTCATGAGATGTACCAGGAAATTGATGGACAAAAACTGCCCTTTGACGACCGAAAAGTCGCACGCGAGATTTTGATGAGATAAAAAATGCCTCATTTCAGCTTAAAAAATAAAAGAGTCACAATCTTAGGCGCTGCCAGAAGCGGTCTGGCTGCTGCGCGGCTTTTGCGGTCTAAGGACGTTCATGTGTTTATCAGCGAAATTCAAGAGGCTGTAGGCAAGAAAACCGAAGTCGAGGCTTTGAAAAAAATTGGTGCGGAATTCGAATTTGGAAGTCATTCAGAAAAAATTTACACGGCCGATTTAATCATAACCAGCCCGGGAATTTCATCAAATTCAGAGGTAATTCAAAAAGCTAACATCAAAGGGATTCCGGTTTGGAGTGAGCTCGAACTGGCAGCCCGGTTTTGTCAGGGACCCATCATTGCAATCACCGGATCAAACGGAAAATCCACAACAACCGCACTCATCGGCGAAATGTTCAAACAAGCAGGCAGAAAGTACGTTGTCGCCGGGAACATTGGCTTTCCATTGTCAGATGCTGTGCAAACTATGGATTTAGAAAGCACAGCCATCGTCGAAGCCAGCAGCTTCCAGTTGGAGTTGATTGATCTATTTAAACCGCAGATCGCACTCCTGTTGAATGTCACACCTGATCATTTAGACCGGCACGAAAACTTCGATGAATATCTTAAAACCAAGCTGCGAATATTCCAGAATCAAACCCGGGGAGACTATGCCATTTTTAATGCAGAAGATAAAGCAACTGACAGGGCCGTCAGATCGTTAAACCTGCAGTCCAATTCAGTGCCGTTTCACAAGAGCAAAAATCTGGACTGTGGTTGCTTTGTCGAACATGGCCTGATAAAATTTCAATTCGAACAAAAGCGCTTTGAAGTTCTGGCGGCTAACGCGGTTGCGTTGTTGGGAACGCACAATTTATCGAATGCTCTCGCCGCGATCTCAGCCGCCATATTTGCAGAAATTCCGCTTGGAGAAATCACAGGCGCCTTAAAAAATTTCAAGGGCCTCGAGCACCGCCTGGAATTTGTGCGGGAAGTCAACCGGGTAAAATATGTTAATGATTCAAAAGCCACCAATCTGGAATCGATGCAGCGCGGCTTAGATAGCTTTGACAAGCCGCTCATTGTTATCGCCGGGGGTCGGGAAAAAGGAGACGATTTCAAAAGAATTAGCCAAACTGTCTCGAAAAAAGTAAAAAGGATCATCTTGCTCGGTGAATCGGCCGACAGTATGGCCCAAGCCTTACAAAACGGGGTGCCGCTGACCAGGGCCGGCAGTCTGGAAGAAGCGGTCCAAATTGCACACACTTCGACACAGCCCGGGGATGTGGTTCTACTCTGCCCCGGCTGCAGCAGTTTTGATATGTTTGAGAATTTCGAGGATCGAGGACGGCAGTTTAAAAAGTTAGTTAAAAAACTTTAATGCCAACTGTTTTAAGAATTGGTTCGTTTAGATTCCATTTTTATTCTGATGAGGGTATCGAGCCCCCCCATATTCACGTATCAACACCTGACGGTGAATGTAAGTTCTGGCTTGATCCAATTCGCCTCGCCAGAAACAAGAACTTGGCACCACATGTTGTTAGAGCAATTGAGAAATTAGTTTTTGAACATAAAGACTTCATATTGGAGAAATATCATGAGTTCCACAGAAGCTAAAACACCAGTAATTGTTGAACCTACTGCAATTAAAGCGTGGGCTGAAAAACGTACTATTTATGTTGAGCTGACCGATGGTCGTATAATTGGTTTCCCAGCCGATCGCTTTAAGATTCTAAAAGAGGCGACAGATAAACAGTTAAAAGAAGTTGCGCTTAGATTAAATGGTTATGCATTAAGATGGGAATCTTTGGATGAAGATATAACAGTGCCAGGGATTGTAGCTGGTCACTTTCAGCTTCCACCGAAAAGATAACAAATTGTAATGCAAACATCTCATTTGCAACTCTGTCTATTGAGTTACAATGAAGCTCGATGACTCCAACGGCTTTGGCGGACACTTTAACACCAAAACACTCTAACACTTTTCTAACGGAGGGATGATGAAACTTGAAGGCACATTTGTCGCACTGGTCACGCCTTTCAGAAACGGCAAACTTAATGAAGAAAAAATCCGTGAACTGGCGCGCTTTCACATTGAAAACGGCACGGATGGAATCGTCCCTTGTGGGACCACGGGAGAGTCCCCCGCCCTTTCAGAAGAAGAACGAAACCGTGTCATAGAAATCGTCATTGAAGAAGCCAGGGGCAAAGCCACCGTCATCGCCGGAACCGGTACGAACAACACCGAAAAAACCGTCAAAGCGACTCAACGGGCGAAAGAGATGGGCGCAGATGCTGCTCTGGTTATCACACCTTATTACAACAAACCCACTCAGGCGGGTTTAATCCGCCATTTTGAAGCAGCGGCAGACGTCAATTTACCTATTATGATTTACAACGTTCCGGGACGGACCTGCGTGAACATCCTACCCGCAACTGTAGAAAAACTATCAAAGCTCGATCAAATCGTCGCTATCAAAGAAGCCAGCGGGGATTTAAATCAAGTGTCTGAAATCCTCACAACTTGCAAAGACCGAATCAAAGTTTTTTCCGGAGACGATTCTCTATTTGCCCCGATCCTGTCCATCGGCGGTGTCGGCGTGGTTTCGGTTGTAGCTAACATTGTCCCGAAATACTTAAAGTCGCTTTACGAGGCTTTCAAATCCAACGAAATTTCCAGAATGCGGCAACTCCATCACCAGTTGTTTGAGTTATGTCAGGCCATGTTTTACGAAACCAATCCCATTCCGATCAAGACCGCTATGAATCTCATGGGTATGGAAGTTGGCGATTTGCGGCCGCCTTTAGCGCCCATGGCCGAAGTAAACAAAGACAGGCTAATTGAATCTCTCAAAGTTTACGGTCTGCTCAAGTGACCCTTTTCGAACTCACAAAAAAGCTGATCGACATCCCTTCCATAACAGGTTCCGAGGAAGAGATTGCTGAATTTCTCTCTTCTGAGCTTAAAAAACGCGGTTTCGAAATAAAAAAGCAATTAGTTGAGCCCGGACGCCCCAATATTCTCGCCACTACAGAAGCAAAACCTCGGGTAATTTTGTGCACCCACCTGGACACCGTGCCGCCGCACATTCCTGCCAGCGAGGACGACAACTACATTTATGGACGCGGGGCCTGCGACGTCAAAGGGATTATCGCAGCCATGATTTTTGCTGCTCGAAAATTACTCGAAGCAAACATAAAAGAGTTTGGCCTGTTGTTCGTCGTTGGCGAAGAAACCGATAGTATTGGCGCGAAAAAAGCGAATGCAGTCCCGCCCGGCTCTGACTTTATCATTGTAGGCGAACCGACTGAAAACAAGCTGGGCGCTGGCCACAAAGGTATTGTTAATTTGCGCATCTTTTCTAAAGGAAAGGCGGCGCACTCCTCATTCCCGGAAATGGGTGAGTCCGCCATTGAAAAGCTTCTGAATGCTTTGCAGCGCGTTCGTGAAATCGATTTTGGAGAAGATGAAATTTTAGGCAAATCGACTTTGAACATCGGTACAATAGAAGGAGGAACCGCCTTTAACGTTGTCCCGGAACAGGCCGGTGCTGCCCTATCGCTGCGGAATTCCATTCCTGCGGCAGAAATTGTTCAAAAAATAAAATCGGGCCTAAACGGCAAAGCAGAGATTGAGATTTTGACCCAATCAGAGCCGCAAAAACTGCATACGGTCCCGGGTTTCGAAACGGCGGTTCTGCCTTTTGGATCGGATATCCCGCATTTGAAAAACTTTGGTAAACCGCTGCTTATTGGTCCCGGGAGCGCCAGAGTCGCTCACTCTGACAATGAAAAAATCGAAAAAGGCCAATTAACAGAAGCGATTGATATTTACCTAAATTTAGTAAAAAAACTTTTGGCGGAATAAATATGGCAAAATTAGGCTTAATTGGATTTGGGGAAATGGGCAAAGCAATTGCCCTGCTGGCGGCGCAACAGGATCATGAAATTACAGCGAAATTTACCAGTCAAAATCCACTTTCTGCTAACACAAACGTCGATTCGATCGATGTCTTCGTTGAATTTACCTGCCCGGACGGGGTAGTGGAAAACGTAAAGACCGCCGCTCAATTGCAGAAACCACTGGTAATTGGAACCACAGGATGGTCCGAGCACTTGCAGGAAGTTGAAAAAATCGTAACAGATTCACAAATCGGATTGATTTACGCCTCTAATTTCTCGTTGGGTATGAATCTATTTTTCAAAATCGTCGAAAATGCCTCTTCCCTGTTTAACAAATTTGAGCTGTACGACCCATACATCCACGAAATACACCACAACGGGAAAGTCGACAGTCCGAGCGGAACGGCCTTGACCTTAGGTAAGATAATCCTTGAAAAAATTAAAAGAAAAAGCGATATTTTGTCTGGCACATCGGAAGGACAAATCTCACCTGACCAATTACACGTTACCTCAACCCGTGCAGGCAAGGTTCCGGGAACCCATACCGTCGGCTTTGAATCGGAAGCAGACTCGATAGAGTTAAATCACTCAGCAAGAAATCGCAACGGATTTGCCCTGGGCGCTTTGTACGCTGCCGAATGGATCATCGGCAAACAGGGGCTGTTTACTATGGATGATTTGATGACCGACTTGATGTAACTCAATTGTCCCAATTGAGAGAATAGCAAACGAGACATTTGCTTTACACACGAATATGAACAACTTAACAGAGAAAATCGAACAAGCCTACTCTACTGACCCGGATAAGCTCGGGCATGAAGCTTTAGAATTATTTGAGCAATTTAAAAACCTCCTCAACTCAGGAGAAATCAGAGCCGCGCAAAAGGTTAACGGCAAGTGGCGAGTGAACCAGTGGGTGAAGAAAGGCATCTTGCTCGGCTTCCGACTCGGGAATTTAGTTGACTGCTCGATTGACGACCAGTTTCGATTTTTTGACAAAAGCACCTATCCATTGAAGAAAGTGCAGCTCAAGGATAAGATAAGACAGGTTCCCGGAGGCTCATCGATTCGCGACGGCGCTTATGTTGCGCCTGGAGTGGTCATCATGCCGCCAGCTTACGTCAATGTCGGCGCTTATGTCGATGAAGAAACCATGATCGACTCGCACGCTCTGGTGGGATCCTGTGCGCAAATAGGTAAGCGCGTCCACCTGAGCGCGGGTGCGCAAGTAGGTGGCGTTTTAGAGCCGATCGGAAGCTTGCCCGTGATCATCGAAGACAATGTTCTGGTCGGCGGCAACAGCGGCATTTACGACGGCACTTTGGTTTGCGAAAACGCCGTTATCGGCGCCGGCACGATTCTAACCGGCTCAATCCCGGTTTACGATTTAGTAAATGAGACGGTTATCCGTCAATCTGAAGAGACGCCGCTGACAATTCCCGCAGGAGCGGTTGTCGTGCCGGGGTCACGTCCTGCGAAAGGAGCCTATGCTGAAGAACACACCCTTTCGATTTATTCGCCGCTCATCGTGAAGTACCGGGATGCAAAAACTTCGGCGATTACGGCTTTGGAAGAAAGTTTGCGGTGATGAGTGGGGAAACTGTCTATATCTCCTGATGAGCGTAAAATAGTCACATGTAGACATCTGAATTTGGAGAAATGTGCAGGTAAAAAATATGTTATGCCTTTAATAAAAACCATAGAAGAAAAATAATATGGATCATCAACAAAAATCGTATTATTAGGAATGATATTTGTGTTCCAAATGTGGTTTTAGTAATTCTGATCGGGATAAAATATTGATTAAGGAGAAATAGATATGGGAGATAAAGGAAAAAAAGATAAGGGTAAAAAAGAAAAACAAAAAAAGGCTAAACTTACACTTAAGGAAAAACGCAAACAGAAAAAAGAGAAAAATACTTAAGAGTAAAAAGCATAGCACCGGACCTCCTTTCGCAGCGCGTCACCTGGAAGGCGGTGTCGCGCTAAATGCCAAGTAGGCCGGTGATCTATAGCGTTATTTGTATGGCGAGGTTTCGAATTATAGATCATTACTCTTTTTGAGTATCGTTCTAGAAGCATTAGCGTCCTACTCACCACAATATTTCGTGATAATAATAGCCTCCTTAGGAATTGTATTAATTGCTGTAGGTGGTTTATTTTTTATTATCAGCTTTCTGACCGAACTCTTGAGGCCCGCATAAGTTGGATTTAAGTTATAAAATCAAGTGCGCAGCGATCCCTTCAGCACCTTAATCTTAGCTACTTCGTCAGGCGAAGCAGTCGGTTGTCTAAAATCCTTCGGTATGAAAATCATTGACCTTGATCCATCTGAAAAAGAAATGAGCCAGCAAGTAGCCAAGCTGCTTGTTGAAGGTTTCAAAGAAGTAGCTCCGAACGCATGGTCTGATATGACTTCCGCAGTGAAAGAGGTACATCGTTCCTTCGCCGATGACAGAATTAGTCGGATTGCGGTTGAGGGTGATGTGGTCGTCGGATGGATTGGGGGAATTAAGCAATATGACGGAAATGTTTGGGAGCTTCATCCCCTTGTTGTGCATCCCGACCATAGAAGGAAAGGAATTGGTCGCGCCTTGGTGTCAGATTTAGAAAGTCTGGTTAGAGAACGTGGTGGGATAACACTCTGGGCTGGAACGGATGACGAGAGCGACATGACATCGATTTGTGGTATTGATCTGTATCCGGACGTGCTAAAAAAATTGATGGAAATCAAGAATGTTAGGGGCCATCCGTATGAGTTCTATTTGAAGCTAGGCTTTGAAATCGTTGGGGCGCTGCCTGATGCAAACGGGTTCGGGAAACCAGATATTTTTGTAGCGAAAAGAGTGTGAATGAGTCCTGCGATGGGCAACAATACAAGAAACCTAGTTTCGATGTTTTAGATGTAAAGGTAATTTCAAAATTTATAAGTCAAATATTCATGGCACCCTATTCTGCAATTGTTGTGTTCTCATTAATATCAATTTGCTCACTTTTTCTGTTTGATCGATAAGCAGCGCCAGTCAGCAATTGTGTTAAGCCCCAACCTTCCCCAACACATCCCTCAACGCCCCTTCCAATTGAGAAAATTGAAACTTAAAACTACTCGATGTTAGTTTAGCCGGTTCAACCCGGGCACTAGAGAGCAGGAGTTCTTCACCCATCTCGCCAAAAGCGAGTCGGACGGACAATGCGGGCATTGGTAAGATAGTGGGGCGCTTGAGAACACGGCCCAGGGTCCTGGTAAATTCGCGATTTGTAGAAGGATTGGGCGCTACAGCATTAACCGCGCCACTAAGCGATTCGGAAACCAGCGCATGTAGAATGGCGCCAACGACGTCAGTGAGCGCAATCCAACTCCAGTATTGCTTGCCATTTCCCACGATTCCGCCGACTCCCATTTTAAAGGGAAAGAGCATCTTCGCGAGCGCACCGCCGGCAGCGCTCAGGACCAGTCCGAATCTTAAATTAACCACACGAATGCCTTTCTTTCCGGCGGCTTCACAGGCTGCCTCCCACTTTACACAAAGATCTGCAAGAAAGCCGGAACCTGAATCACTTTCCTCGTCCAGCTTCTCATCCCCCCGGTCGCCATAAAAACCAATAGCAGAGGCGCAGACCAGAACCTTTGGCGGATTTTTAAGCTGTGCAAGGGTTTCACAGAGGAGACGAGTTCCTTTTATGCGGCTATCCCAGATTCGGACTTTGGTTTCAGCGACGTGGACTCGGGCAACGGCCTGACGAAGGTACAGATCACGAGCCTCGAATCGGCTGGCACCCTGAAGCTGAACGGCGTCGACGTGACGCTCAACCAGGAGATCACCGTCGCGGACATTCCGAACCTGGTGTTCACGCCTGCAGCCAACGCCAAC
>JBHHXN010000212.1:0-7878 GCA_046757025.1 bacterium | reverse complement strand
GTATGCCAGGTGGTGTGGGAGGAGCGGGGTCGCGAGGCCCTGCCCTATCCCGATTCCTTTGCGAGCAACAACCTGAGGTTAGTAATCTGTGGAAAATCTAGTGCAAACATTGCTTGAAGAAGCGACTCTCTGGGTACCGAGGGTAATCGGTGTTATAGTGATTTTCGTCGTTTTCTTTATTCTTGCGAAAATAATAAAGAGAATAATCACTAAAGCAGCTGAGCGATTGAAATTTGATAGAAATCTCACTTCGTTACTTGCTCGTACAAGCAGTATTACACTCATTATCTTTGGATTTGTTACTGCGCTCGGAACTTTAGGTGTCAATGTATCCGCGCTTGTGGCCGGCATAGGGTTGACTGGATTTGCGCTTGGTTTTGCTCTGAAAGATACTATTTCCAATCTTCTTTCCGGCGTCCTCATATTGCTATATCGACCGTTCGAGATAGGAAACCGCATAAAGATATCGGGTTACGAGGGCATTGTTATTTCTATTGACCTTCGATATACGGAGCTTGATTCCGAGAGTAATAAGGTACTAATTCCGAATTCAAGATTATTTACGGATCCAATCACTGTTCTTCAATAGTGGGGGAATCGATAATTTTGTAATCCAAAGGAAAATAGCTAACCAGGCGCTGCACCCGACCACCTACCGCGGCGGGTGAGCCGGATGTTCTTCGCAGTCAGGCACCACCAGACTTATCAGACAAGACGTAGTATAGACCCTCCACCCCTAACCCGGATAAACCGGAAATCCGAAGCACGAAACTCGGGACAATAAGTCCCGTCCTGAAATAGATTCAGAGGCCAATGGACTGAATGAGTAACTGAGAAAAAAAAGGAACATAATCTCTGAAGGATGGTTGCATACTGGCATACAGGATGAGATTTCCTGCGGGCAGAGAGCGCAGAAAGTTAGACAACCAGGAAGATTCACCATGAAACCACGGCTATTAGAACAAGATGAGAAAGAACAACTTTAGAAATATCGCCATTATCGCTCACGTCGATCACGGCAAAACCACGCTCCTGGACGGCATGCTGAAGCAGAGCGGCACATTTCGGGAAAACCAGGAGGTGGCCGAGCGCGTGATGGATTCCATGGATCTGG
This sequence comes from bacterium, assembly GCA_046757025.1. Lineage (GTDB taxonomy): Bacteria > Zhuqueibacterota > Zhuqueibacteria > Oceanimicrobiales > Oceanimicrobiaceae > JBHHXN01. Next base: position 6,764 of record JBHHXN010000212.1, on the reverse strand, counting down.
AGCGCGAGCGCGGCATCACCATTGTTGCGAAAAACACCGCGGTATGGTACCACGAGGTCAAGATAAATATCGTGGACACGCCCGGTCACGCGGACTTCGGAGGGGAAGTGGAGCGCAGTCTGAATCTCGTGGACGGCGCATTGCTGCTTGTTGACGCCAGTGAGGGACCCCTGCCTCAGACCCGTTTTGTAGTGAGAAAAGCACTGGCCAAAAATCTGCCGGTCATTCTTGTGATCAACAAGGTCGACCGCAGCGATGCCCGCATTGAGGCGGTGGTGAACGAAGTGTACGATCTGTTTATCGATCTCGATGCCACGGACGAGCAGATCGAGTTCCCGATCCTGTACACCAATGCCAAAGCAGGCGTGGCCCACACGAAGATCGGCGATGGCTCCAAGGACCTGCGTCCGTTGTTCGATGCCATTCTGTCGCAGATCCCCGGTCCGGTGGCAAACGACGATCACATGCCCCAGTTTCTGGTGACAAACCTGGACTACGATCCATACGTCGGGCGGGTGGCCATCGGCCGCCTGAGTAACGGCGTGCTGCAGATGAACAGGACTTACGCTCTGTGCGGCGAAAACGGCGTGAGGCACGGCGTCAAGTTCTCCGCCTGCTACACGTTCCAGGGGTTAAGCAAAACCCAGGTACCGAAGCTAGAAGCCGGGGATATCATCGCGGTGTCCGGCGTGGAGAATGTCAGCATCGGGGACACGATTTCTGCGGAGGAGAATCCCGAGCCGCTGCCCCGCATCCAAATCGATGAGCCGACGGTCTCGATGATATTCTACGTCAACAACAGCCCGTTTGCCGGTAAGGAGGGCAAATACCTGACTTCCCGTCATTTGAGCGAACGGCTGCAAAAGGAAATCCTCGGCAATGTCTCCCTGCAGGTCAAGCCGACCGACCGCGCGGACGCCTTCGAAGTTTGCGGCCGCGGCGAGCTGCAGATGGCCGTACTCATCGAAACCATGCGGCGGGAGGGGTACGAATTCATGGTCTCCCGGCCGCGTGTGATCACGAAGGAAGAAAACGGCAATATACTGGAGCCGATGGAGCGCGTCTTTTTGGATATCCCGGAAGAATACGTGGGCGCAGTGACCGAAAAGCTTTCCTCGCGTAAAGGACGCATGACCGCCATGCACAACCACGGACACGGACGCGTCACCATGGAGTTCGGCATCCCGTCCAGAGGACTGATCGGCTTTCGCAGCCAGTTTTTGACGGACACCAAAGGCGCCGGCATCATGAATACGCTGTTCGACGGCCACGCCGAGTGGTTTGGGGCTATCCCTCAGCGAAACAGCGGCGCGCTGGTAGCGGATCGCCCCGGCAAAGTCACCACTTACGCCAGTCTGGGGATGGTGGATCGGGGCGAGCTGTTCGTGGAAGTGGGCACCGAGGTGTACGCCGGGATGATCGTTGGCGAGCGCAACCGCCCGGAGGATCTGGTGGTCAACATTACTCGCGAGAAGAAACTGACCAACATGCGCAGCTCCACCGCAGAGGCGACCGTCACTCTGCGGCCTCCGCGCATCCTGTCGCTGGACCAAACCATCGAATTCATTGCGGAGGACGAGCTGGTGGAAGTAACCCCAGACAGTATTCGACTGCGCAAGGTGGAGCTTAACGCGGGGAAACGGGCGATAGCGAGGAAGAAAGAGAAGTACGGTTAGACTCAATCACCATTCCGTTTGATTTTTGTAATGTATAAGTTATGTTACCACTAGTTTAGAATACGTTTGGAATGGAGAAGAAATTCCTAAATGAACAGCCGTACTTCAAATCTGCACCAATCTGACTTCTAAAACTCCTTATCCCCCCGAAGTCGCCGCTTCCGCAGCAACACCAGGCGGCATATCATCCTCCAGCTTGTCCAAATAGCCAGCCGGCAGCGCGACTTTTTGCTTGCCCCGTCTTTTACCTCGCGATTTACGCAAACTGCTGATGGGGAAGGGTTCATCGCGAACGACTTGATCAAGAGCGTGTTCAAGGTCTGAATAAGTTTCGATTCGTATCAATTTTACAAGTAAGTCGGGGGCACTTCTGAACCCCTTAACATACCAGGTGCAATGTTTCCGAAACGAACGCATCGCAAACGTTTCATCAAACCAATCGCACAGAAGGCGGGCATGTTCGAGCATAATATCGGCAACCTGACCGAGGGTAGGCGGTTTTTGTATATCGCGGCCTTCAAACACATCAACCAAATCTCGGAAGAGCCAGGGTCGTCCCAGGCAGCCGCGTCCCACAACAACGCCGTCGCAGCCGGTAGAACGCATCATTCTCAAGGCGTCATAAGCCTCCCAGATGTCACCGTTACCGAGAACCGGAATTGTTTGAATGGCTTTTTTGAGCTCGGTTATCGCTTCCCACTGCGCATGTCCTTGATAGAGTTGTGCTGCCGTACGGGCGTGCAGAGCCACCGCTGCGCAACCCTCTTCTTCAGCAATCTTACCGGCCGTCAGATAAGTCAGATAGCGCTCGTTAATGCCAATCCGGAATTTGATGGTAACCGGAATGGGACCCGAGTTTTCGACTGCCGCCCGAACGATATTTCTGAGCAGTTTCGGCTTCAGCGGAATGGCAGCCCCGCCCCCTTTAATGGTAACCTTACGAACCGGACAGCCAAAGTTCAGGTCGATGTGATCAACATGGTGTTCGGCAACTAATTGAGCAACGGCCTCGCCTACAAAAAAGGGGTCGACACCATAAAGCTGCAAACTGCGCGGACGTTCATTAGATGCAAAAGAGGCGAGCTTAACGGTCTTGGGATGACGCTGCGTCAACAGCCGAGCGGTCACCATTTCGCTAACATAAAGCCCGGCGCCAAATCTGCGACACAAAGTTCGAAAAGGGGCGTTGGTGATTCCCGCCATTGGAGCTAACACAACAGGCGGCCAAACCCTAAGAGAGCCTATTACAACTGGCTTAAATTCATCGGAAAAGGCAGGAGGAACGTCTTGGTTGATCAGGTTAGTATATTTCTCGTTCATCGTTTATTTGTACTTTTCCAGGGACTTCAACCGGTTGCTTATTTTTTCCTGCCATTTTTTCTGCCGATTTTTCCTGCTTCCGTGCCGGGTTTCTCGATCGTAGTCATCCTGTTCCGAAAGCAATCGTATTTTGTTATTCTTGGTAAGCTTTTGAATCAGCAATTCTGTATTATCCATATTTGAACATGGCTGCTTTATTTCGCCCAGACGCTTCCTCAATTTTCGAGCAAATATTTCCGCAATATCGAAGTGTCCCTGTTCGTGTTTCAATAGGCGTTCAGTATTCTTATATTCTACAACCCAGGACGAATCCATATTGAAAACTGCCGTAACTTCAAAGACAAATTTGTTAGCTACACATTTGCCAAAGAAATCAATTCCGACCCAACTTTGCGCATGATTTTGGCTGTTACTTGGCGTTTTCCCTTTAAAATCGTCCCACACCAATTTTCGTTTTGCATGCCATTCTATGGCCCCGTTTTCTTCACCACTCTGAAACGCCATTAAAATGGGAGGATTGAGAATTAGGTAAAGAAATGTAAAAATGAAAGAAGACTTCAGAGGACTCATGAATACGTTTTTCATGCAATGAATTGAAATTTAAAATAGAACTTATATCAAAATAATCAATGAAATTGTCGTTAAATTCACGTGACATTATATTTATTTTTTTAAAAAAAGGAACAAATTTCCACAAATGCCGTTTATTCTTATATTTGAACAATTCTTCAAATAAAAAACATGAGGCATGAATATGACAAAGCTTACCAGCGAAAGTTGTATACGCAAAAATGTTGACATACCAATGTTGCAGGGTCTGCAAAAACAACTTCGTAATAAGTGGGATCTCGAAAACCTGGCAGATTTGCTGGCTGTGGCGGGTAATGAAACCAGATTGAAAATATTGTATTTGTTGGCTCAGGAATCAGAGCTCTGCGTTTGTGATTTAGCCGATATCACTGGCATGACCGTTTCATCCATTAGCCACCAACTGAGTAAGCTGCGCGCGCATGGACTCATTAGCAAACGGCGGGAAGGCCAGACGATTTTTTATAAATTGCAAGAAACCCCTTTTGTGGCATTTTTAAAACCACTTTTTGAATTGGAGGATTGATGATGCAAAAATCAACCCTAGCCTCGGCTGGTTCGGTAATAACCGCAATGCTGGCTTCCTTGTGCTGTGTCGGACCGTTCTTGTTCGCTCTCATCGGCGCCGGCAGTCTGGGATTTGCCACGCTTTTCGAGCCGTACCGACCCTACCTGCTCGCCCTGACCGCGCTTTTCCTGGGGGCTGGATTTTATTTTACCTACCGCAAACGGGAAGTCAAATGTGAAGACGGCACCTGCAAGCAAGAGTCAGCCAGCGCCTGGCAGAAACTCTTGCTCTGGGTGGCTGCGGCTCTGGCGCTGGTATTGATGTTTTTTCCGCAAATATTAACCATTTTATAGGAGATTTTATCATGATAAAAAAAATTATAATCATGAGCTTGACGGCTATTTTGGGGGCTGTGCTATTTTTCTCTTGCGGCAGATTCAGCGAAACGGATGAGACCGAGTCTTCTCAGGAGGTTACGGTGGCGAATGTCATGAAGGTTACGCTCGACGTTCAGGGCATGACCTGTTCGGGATGTGAGTATAATGTGGAATCGGCGCTTAAGCAGATCGACGGAGTGGCGAAAGTGAAAGCGGATTTTTCCAGCCATTCAGCCGTAGTCGAATTTGAACCGGGAACAGCCACGGTAGACAAGATGGTGGAAGCCGTAAATAAAGTGGGATATAAGGCGAAAGAGTCGCTGTTAAACTGATGCCGCGATAATAGGAATGCGCAAATCTAAATTTGGGAAGATCTATTTTTAACCCAGATTCGGAAAAGTCAATTCAAACACCGAAAAACACTGAATAACACCGAATGATGCAATGTTTACAAGGTTCATAAGCAAAAAGTTACCCTTTTTATTAAATTTCAGGAGTTTCTTCGAATTTCTGTGGTTTTCAGTGTATTTCGGTATGCTTCGGTGTTAAATTTCCGAATTTAGATTTAAATACGAAGGAGACTCAATTGGCAATTTTCAAACGAGGCAAGAAAAAGCGTACCCGTGACAACAGCGGTGGCAAAGTGATCGAATTGCAGATTACTGGCATGACCTGTTCGTCCTGTGCGTCGCATGTCCAGCAAGCGCTGCAGGAGGTTGACGAGGTGATCGAGGCACACGTACCTGCATGGCAGGAAAACAAAGCGCAGGTTAAGGTCCATGGTGACGTGCGAGAAGAGACGCTCACCAAAGCGGTAAAAGAAGCTGGCTATGGCGCGAGTGTGATTCATGGAACGGTTGACATGGCGGCGAATGCACACAATAGCTGGCAGCGTGATGTTGATTACGATCTAGTAGTCATCGGTACTGGTGGCGGCGGCATGGGCGCGGCGATTCGTGCTGCGGAAAACGGCCACAAAGTTGCTATCGTGGAAGGGGGCGTCATCGGCGGCACCTGTGTCAACATCGGCTGTGTGCCCTCCAAGGCGCTGATTCGTGCGGCCGAGGCCTACCACACCGCCGGATATCATCCGTTTGCTGGATTGAAAACAAAAGCGGAAGGGGTGGACTGGCAGGCGCTCATCGAACAAAAGGATGAACTGGTGACCGGTTTGCGCCAGAACAAGTATGTCGATGTTCTGAATTCTTACGAGGATATCACCCTGATTCAGGGTTGGGCAAAGGTAGATGAAAACAGCGACGTTTTTGTAAACGATAAACGAGTGCTTAAAGCAGGCCGCGTGGTGGTTGCTACCGGCGCCAGCCCAAAAGTGTTACCGATTGAGGGCATCGAAAATGTGGATGTGCTAAACAGCACCACCGCTATGGCGTTGCAGAAACAACCGCAGTCGCTCATCGTTCTCGGTGGCCGCGCCATTGCCCTGGAATTGGGACAGGCGTTTGCACGCCTGGGGACGAAAGTAACTATTCTGCAAAGAAGTCCCCGACTGGTACCGGATCATGAACCGGAAATCGGCGAAACTCTGGTCGAATATTTGCGGAAGGAAGGCATCGAGGTGCAGACCGAAGTGAGTGTGCAGGCCTTTCGGGAGGAAAAGGGAAACAAAATCATCACCGCCTCGGTACGGGGCGAGCGGCGCGAATTCCAGGCGGAACAGATACTCATGGCGCTCGGTCGGACGCCGAACACCAGGGATATGGGCCTGGAAGCCGCCGGGATTGAGTTGGACAAAAGCGGGTTCATCAAAGTCGATTCGTATTTGCAGACCAGCAATCCAAAGGTTTATGCTGTGGGAGACGTCACCACCTTGCCGAACTTTGTTTACGTCGCGGCAGCAGCCGGCGGTATTGCTGCCGAAAACGCATTGAATGGCAACTCAAAGAAATTCGACCTTTCAGTACTACCGGAGGTCATTTTCACCGACCCTCAGATCGCTACAGTCGGTCCGACTGAAGCACAGGCCAAAGCCGAGGGATACGACGTCAAGATCTCGACGCTGCCGCTGGAATATGTACCGCGGGCGCTGGCGGCGCGCGACACGCGTGGCTTCATCAAACTGGTTGCTGATAGCAAGTCGAACCGCTTGCTTGGCGCGCACATTCTGGCGGCGGAAGCCGGCGAAGTAATTCAAACGGCGTCTCTGGCGGTAAAGATGGGCAAACAGCACGGCTTCACGGTTGCGGATTTGCGCGACATGCTGTTTCCTTATTTGACTCAGGTGGAAGGCATCAAACTGGCAGCACAGACGTTTGAGAAGGATGTGGCGCAGCTTTC
>JBHHXN010000211.1:0-7928 GCA_046757025.1 bacterium | reverse complement strand
GAGCCCTTCGCGAAGTGGTTTTTATATCGCGCCTTTCTCGATTTTTCGTTCAGACAGTAACCAGTGTCCATCCGTAATCGTCATTCCCAAGTGCCGTTATCGGGAATCTCGTGCCTAACTGATCAATGGATTCCCGCTTAAAGATGCGGGAATGACAAAAAATGGCTCTTTACGGATGGACATGAACTATTCTTTTAAAATGTGATTTTGAAAATAACAGATTATTTGAAAAAGGTAATTTGCATCCCTTCAAGCCCGTACTCCCGGATGCTTTTTCACGGATTCAATTTTCAATAATCGTTCAATCTAACAACGGATTTCCATGTCACACAAAATACAAAATGGCGCCATTTTCCCGGTGCTGCTGGTCAACTTCATCAGCATCCTGCATTCTGGTGCTGAAAATAGGCGGTACCGAGTTCATTTACGGCATCCTGGGTTTGCTCTCAGGCGGAATCATTTATGGTGTGCTGGGCAGTGCCACCTTCTGGATACCCGACGCTCTAATAGTAGCGATCTTTGCGTTGTCAGTCAAACTGCCGTCAGAAAAAACCATTCCTGAATCAAAATATTCATTAAGCCATTTTAAAAAAATGAAAACGAAAGAAAAAATACTCGTCATCATTTTGCGTACTTCCGGCCTGCTGCTCATCACCGCGTTTGCGGCCATCTTCCTGCCGTATGAAACCATGGCCCAAATTCATCGGCAGATCGGCCTGGGTGATTTCCCGCAACTACCCATCCTGGATTACTTAGCCCGATCCGTGTCGTTATTTTATGCCATTCATGGCGTCATCGTACTCTACATCTCTTTCGATGTGCGCAACTATCTACCGTTTCTGAAATTGCTCTGTTACCTGGGATTTGTGTTCGGCGTCACCCTCTTTTTTGTAGATTTAAACGCCCCCATGCCCGCAAGCTGGACTTTCAGCGAAGGCCCCATGATTCTCATTTTAAATTTAGTAATTTATGCACTGGTTCTCAAAATCGAAAAAGAAAAGTAAAAACCGCCGGTAATCTTTATTTGATTCGAGCCCGAAAATTTCTTCCATTCAACACTTGAATTCAACCCAAATATTGGATTTTCGCATATATAAAGCATGAAAACGGAGAACATTCAACTCAAACCGAGTCCCAATTGCGGTAAATCTTTGATTAGGGAATAAAGTGCCGGAAGCGGCCAGAAATCCGCAGCCATAGAGCCGTAGAGTGAATTTGCGACGCGCCCCACGTCCAGTGCGTTGCTTGGGTGTGGCATATAAAGCCGCACGTAACAACTGATTTCTTAACAAAAACCCTGGCGTTTAAATTTTGTTTTAGTAAATAGTGTCCATCCGTAATCGTCATTTCCGAATGCTCCGTGCTTAAAACAGGCAGGGACAAGCTCATCGGGAATCTCATGCCTAACGGACCGATGGATTCCCGCTTGAAAATTGCGGGAATGACAAAAAAAGGCTCATTACGGATGGACACTAAACAGCCTCATTCAGGTCGTTTAAACCGAATATCAAAAAATCACTTTCCGTCGCTTTGGGGTGAAATGTGCTTCATCCAGCGGCCGGGTTTGACGCCATCCACGATTTCACCTTCCCGCAACACCAACACGCCGTTTACAATCACATACAGCACACCCTCTGAATAAAGATAAGGCTGTTGGTAGCTCGCCCGGTCCATGATCGTCGCCGGATCAAACACCGTAATATCTGCATCACTGCCGACTTGCAAGCGCCCTTTCTTCAGCATTTCAGGCACCGACCTCTGCAACCGCATGGCTGGCAAAAGCGTGATTTTCTTCAGTCCTTCCATCAAGCTCACGATTTTGCGGTCTCGCACGTACCGTCCCAAAAAACGTGCAAAGGTACCGGTACCACGCGGATGACCGGTTTCGCTTTCGTGACCGTCCGGGCTCCAAAGACCTCCGCTGTCGCTGCTGATCATCCCCAGTGGACTGCCAATGGCCAGGGCAATTTCTTCCTCCGGAATAAACTCGGTCTGTACCAGCGTATAGCCGTCTGAATTGTGCAGCTCATGGAACCGCTCTTTGGTTAAAGGCTCCTGGGTCTCTGCGAGATAAATGTCGTGGTAGGTAATGCCCCCAAAACGCTCCTGCCAGCCGGGTTCATACAGGGCCGACTGTATGGAGGTTTGATTTCGGGTCCAGACGTGAAAATCAAAGGCGACATCGATGCCGTGTTTCGCTGCGCCTTCGATGAGCTTGATGGACAACGGCGCCGAACCCACGGTAGAAGAAGTCAGGTGTGCGAGTTGGGCCTGGGCGCCGGTGGCCGCGGCCACCGCGATGACTTCTTCCACCGCCAGGCTCATGGTCAATGGAAAAACATTCCCTTTGTAGCGGGCGTGCAGATGGCAGGGTACGTTGTTTTTTGCTGCCACTTCGAACAAGGCAAACACCTCTTCATAAGACATGCCGGGCGCGTAGTTGATGCCAAAACCAATACCCACCGCTCCGGCTTCGATCGCCTGATCAGTTAATATTTGCATTTTTTTGATCTGTTCCGGCGCGGCGGGCTTTGTGCGATCGGTTGCGCCCGCAGCCCGCCGCAGGGTGCGGTCTCCTACGGCGGCGGCATAATTCACCAGCGCACCGGACGTCTCAAAATCGCGACGATATTTTTCCACATCGATGGGACCGCCATGCATCCCGAAACAAGTGGTAACGCCGTCGGTAATTTTGTGGGTGTGCGCATGGATATTGGGCGGCACCGAAGCCAGTACGTCGATGAACCCCGGCGAGACCACCAGTCCGCTGGCATCGATTTCAACTTCACCGGCACCGAGGCGCCGACCAATCGCCACGATCTTGTCAGCACGGGTCGCCACATCGGTGACCCGGTCGAATCCGCTTTCCGGATCTATCACCCGCCCCCCACGAATAACGATCTCGTATCGGGCTTCTTCCGAATTACAAGAAATCAAGCCACTCCAAACCAACAACAAGAGTAAAGCAACCAGCCATGTTTTCATGATCTATCCTTTAAATATTTGAATAGATTATTCGATGAAAATTCAGTTCGATGTCATTTTCGCGAATTTAACCGAGCCGTCCCGCCGCGGATCCGCTGCCCCGCGCCACTGGCCGTTTTCTTTGGCAATGGCGTGCACGCCGCCAAAATAGGCGTTGAGCCCGGACAGGGCCAGGTCTGATTTTAGCGTCTGAAACACATATCCCTGATTTTCAAATTCCGCTTGCCATTTTTCCCTCATGGAAGCCGATTCGAGAACCAATCTTTTGTTTGGCAGGACGTGAATGCGTGGCGCGGCCACAGCCTGCTGCACGGATAAACCGGCATCGACCCACAGTTGAATGACCTGCACAATGGCCGAGATGATTCGAGCACTTCCCGGACTGCCAAGCACCAGGCAAGGCTCGCCATCTTTCACCAAAATCGTGGGACTCATGGAAGAGTAGGGCATGGCACCCGCACGCAGGGCATAAGGATGCTGCAACGTATCGGCCTCGAATTCATGCATGTAATCGTTGTACAAAAATCCGAGCTCGGGGTGGGCGGCTTTTGCACCGAAATACGCATTGATGCTGGCGGTAACGCCCACCACCATGCCTTCCGCATCCACCACGGAAAAATGCGTGGTTTCACCTCGGTCCTTTTGTTGTTGTTCATTCAGCAGTCGCCTGGCGGTATCTTGACTAATTCGCTCTTTCACAGCATTCTGATAATTAACCAAATCCGGAACGGGATTTTCACGCCGACTTTTGTGCCCAATTTGCAGGGCTTCGGCGATTCTCAACATTCGATTTGCTGAGCCGATTTTCAGGTCCGCTGGCGGCGTTTGTTCCAGCACCTTTAATATTTGCAGCACGACCCAGCCGGCGCCAGGCGGCGGCAGGGAATAAACATCATATTGCCGATAGCGGCTTTTCAGCGCCGGCAGCTCCACCGGCGCCGGCAGATTCCGGAGATCCTGAAGCGTGATCCAGCCGCCGTTTGCAGCCATGTCCTCTGCGATTTTGCTTGCGATTTCACCGCGATAAAAATCATCCCCGCCCTTTTCAGCTAACCGTCGGAGGGTTTTGGCCAGCACCGGTTGCTTGAAAACTTCGCCTTGGGCCGGCACGCTGCCATCGGCGTTCAAAAACAGTTGGCGGGTGGATGGACTTTGTCGCAAATTCTGCGCGTGTCGTTTAAACACACGGTATCGAAACGGCCCGATGACAAAGCCATTTTCAGCAAAACGAATGGCGGGCTCGAGCAATTTAGCCCAAGAAATTTTACCGCTGCCGTGCTTCTGCCAGGCGTGGTCCAGCGTACGCAAGGTGGTCGGTAGGGTGGCAGCGCGATGCCGCACTAAATCCGATTTCGCGATGTGAGCCGGCAGCCGAGCCGGAGCGTAAGAGGTGCCGTTAATGGTAAACAGGCCTTTCTCCGGTGAGAAAATGATAAACTGCGATTGTCCGCCCAGTCCGGACATGGCGGGTTCCGTCACCGCCAGGGCAAATGAAACCGCCACCGCGGCGTCTACCGCGTTGCCGCCCGCTTCGAGAATTTCCGTGCCGGCGGAAGCCGCTTCCGGGGATGCCGCCGAAACCACCCCCTGGCCTTCCGGCACTTTTTCTTGTGTAAAATTACAACCACTAACTGCAATCCAGATAACAGTAATGGCAAAGTAAGTTACCGCATTTCTAATAGCTGACATGATGGCTTCATTTCAAGTTTGAGGTAATTGACGAGGAAGAGGTAAAAAGATTTGACTGTTCATCCTTGGCTATATTTTTGGATTTCAATGATTCGGCCCAATTGCATATACGCTCCATCGCGGTGAGGACGTTTCCGCAGCAGGTTTTTAGAAACCGCTCATCGAGCTCGATTGAAAGAGGGATTTTTTTGGCGGCGCGTAAGGCTGCAGCGCCGTCAAAATCCACATAAGCGGCGCGCAGGGTCAGTTTAAACTCGGGCCGGCCAAAACTCGCTCCCGGAATCGTTGCCACACCGGTATCGTTTAGCAGGCTTTCACAAAGATCTTGATTGGTGAAAATACCCCGGGCTTTTAGCGCTCTGCTGAATGGTTTAAAACTTGGAAACAGATAAAAAGCGCCCTGGGGTTTCTGAATCTTGATGCCTGCGGATTTCATTTTGTCGGAACAGTGCCCACCGAGCGCGCGCAGGATACGTCGGCAGTGCTCCAGATAGTCTTCGATTTCCACTCCGCCCTGAAACGCGCGCACCGCAGCAAACTGAATCGGCGCGCTGGTGGAAGTGTAGGTTTCGCTGGCTACGGAGGCCATGGCATCCATCAGCCATCGCAACGACTGAGGAAAAGTAAACGTCCCCAGCCGCCAGCCACCGGCGCCGCACCATTTGCTGAGACCGGAGCTAATGATGGTGCCTTCGGGATAATACTCGGCGATGGAAGTGTGCCGACCCTGGTGGTGAATCTCGCCGTAAATTTCGTCGGAAAGCAGCACCATGCGATAACGCCGGGCAACGTCGGCCAACGCTTGCAATTCATCGGCTTTGTAGGTGTGACCCGTAGGATTGTTCGGGTAATTTATGATCAGCAAACGCGGCCGATCGCAATCGGCTTTGCAAAGCAACTCCAATTCCTCTGGCAGCAGTTTCCAGTTGTTTTTCGATTCGGTTTGCAGCCAGCGCACGGGATGTCCGATGATCTGCGCCTGCGGTGCGTAGGAAACCCAGGACGGCGTGGGGATCACCAGTTCGCCGTAGTAAACCAATTGAATCAAAAACATCAGCTCTTTGGAACCGGGCCCGATCATCACGTCCTCTGCGGTGCGGGTGATGCCGTGTTTGCGCTCGTGATATTCCGCCACCGCCTTGCGCAAAGCATACAACCCCTTGACCGGCAGGTAATCTTTTTGATGCGCATTCTCACGCAGCGCTTCCACCACCGGCGCCGGTACCGGAAAAGGCGATTGTCCCAAACCTAATTTGTAAACGGTTCTCCCCTGCTGTATGAGCTCAGAGCAGCGTTCATTGATGGCGAGGGTAGCCGACGATCTCAATCCGCGCACATTGAGGTTCAAATTAACGTTGGGTACATAAGATGCGTGGATTTCTTTTGACTTCTTTACAACCATTTTACACCTCGAATCGAGTTTTAACCAAAACAATCCGTTGCAAATAAAAATAAAATTTATTAAATACTTTTCTAAATGCAACCATTTATTTTCTTTTCATTGAAATATTTCTGCTAAACTTTAATAAAACGAAATGCCATGTCACGATCAAAAATGATTCTTGCTTTAAGTATTTGGATTTTGCAGACTACGCTGCAGGCACAAATCCCCAAAGTCAACGGCGATTTTCTGGAAGAGATTCAGAACATTCGAAGTCAAATGCCGCGGGCGGACAGTGAGGGATTCGTGAAACCCACCACCGACGAACTGGCGAGCTGGCAGAAGCTCATGGCATACCTCATCGACCTGCAGATTGCGCGCGCCGACAGCCTGGTGCAGTTGCGGTTCCCGTTTTACGACTTCTTGCAATTCAAAGACACCGGCTTCAACGATGAGACCTATTTTATGCTCAGAGAAAAATTTCCCATCACGCAGGGCTGGGGGACGGTGGTCGTCAATCCCAATTTCGAACGCCAACTCAACATCGAAATTCCGCACCCGGTTTTTGATTTGAATACGCATCGCGAAGGCGCGGATATCTTTCGCCGCACCGGCGCCCGAATTCTGCTCATGGCCGGAACGCATCGCTGCGCTAACAGCGAACTCTCCGGCTGCAGCGGAACGTTTACGGGTTGCGGCGGTCAGCAATATCCCGTTTCCGATATGGCGCACGCTGTAGAGACCGCTTTTCAAACTGCCCACGAAACGTTTGACCAGCAAATCGAGCCGTTAACCACTTTTAGCCTTCACGGCAACAGCCGCAGCAACTGCGAAGATATTTTTCTGAGCAACGGTTCCCTTTTTCAGGCAAAAGCCCTCTTGCTGCAGATCAAAAACCATTTGCGAACGATTGGAAATATCGATGCCGCCGTAGCCGGCGACGGCACCTCCTCCTGCCCACTGACCGGCAGCACCAATGTCCAGGGCCGTTTCAGCAACGGTTCCACGCTGCCTTGCACACGGGCGGCGGCCGCCGTCACCGGCCGCTTCATCCACGTGGAGCAGAGCCGCCAGGTCCGAGACAACTTCGCTTTGTACTCGAAACTCATCGACGCCATCCGCGCCAACTTTGACTCGGTCACCGCCGTAGTTAAACCAGAGCCCATCTCCAGAAATCCCGTTCCGCCCCTGCCGCAAGCCATTCACATCTTTCCAAATCCGTTTAAATCGAGCACGACCATCCATTTCCAGGTAAGCGCGGGCCGGACATCGGACTTGAAAATTTACAATTTGCGTGGGCAGGTGGTGCGTGTTTTGCACAACTCGTTTGGTCATTCACCAGGTGAAGTGCAGTTGACCTGGGATGGGAAAGATGAGCATGGTCGCTCCGTACCAGCGGGCGTTTATTTTGTCGCCATCGTTTCGGATAAACACATGACATCTGCGAAAATTACTCTGTTGCGGTGATGAGATGATTCATTTACGGCTGGATTTCTTTTTTGTAAGGAATTTCTTTAATAGCTTTTGAGCAATAATTATATGGAAAAATACATTTTTGAATTAATCCCAGGAAAAACGGTTTGAGAAAATATCGACTTATCCCAGCAATATTTCCGGCTAATTTCATTTTATTTTTTCACCTGACATATAGTTTTACTCAAATCCCCTCAAGTTCGCGCTCAAAGCGAGCCATACAAAAAGTCAAGCCCAAGTTGATCAAAGAGCTGAATCAGAAATCCTTAAAATGGGGTTCACCAATTTTCCTTCGCATTTTCAAGCAATCCAATGAACTGGAAGTCTGGCTAAAAAATAATAATGATTACTCACGTTTCGCACTTAGATAATTTCAACCAGAACAAATAAGTTCAAGCTG
>JBHHXN010000210.1:0-8254 GCA_046757025.1 bacterium | reverse complement strand
GTAAACGTACTGCCTTTGCCTAATTCACTCTCGACATGAATGGTACCTTTATGGGTGTCTACAATTTGTTTCGCCAAGGTCAAACCAAGTCCGGTGCCTTTTTTGGATCTGGTTAATTCGTCCTCGCCGCGGTAAAAGCGTTGAAACAATTTGTTTAGATTTTTTTTATGAATACCAACTCCGTAATCCTTCACGCTTATTTTCAGATGATTATTTTCAACAGACGAGCTAATTTGTATTTTTTTTGAATCTCCCGAATATTTAATCGCATTGTCAACCAAATTAGAAATGGCCTGGGTGAGGGCTAAACGGTCTATTTTGATTTCTGGCAAAGACTGTGCAATATCTGTTTGTATTTCAAAGCCTTCATATCGTACACGGTGTTGAATGGTTGAAATTAAATCGCGTAGCAGGGACCCTGCGTCCACAAATTCAAATTCGAATCGCTTTTTTCCTGCCTCCATTTTAGAAAAATCTAAAACATTGTCGATGAGTAAAGAAAGCTTTTCGCTTTGTTCAGCAATCACCTCATAATATTTTTGTCTGCGCTCTTTTGAAGGCACCCGACCTCTGTGCAGCATTTCTGACAGTTGACGAATGGAAGTGAGCGGACTCTTGAATTCATGCGAGACCGTAGAAACAAAGTCAGATTTCAGTTTGGCGAGTTCCAGCTCATGCCTGACACTACGAACGGTTATTGTAAATCCAAATACCAGAATCCCTGCGATTAGAAAAAATATGTAAAAATAAACACTCCTTCCTGAGGAAAGGACATAATCGAAAAATTGTGGATCTTGTTGATATATCTCCAGCGACCAATTGGGAAAATTATTCAAGAAGCCGATATTCACTATCTGAGTCCCTTTTAATTCATGACTTGAATTGGATTTTAACTGACCATCGCTGTTGACGATTTGCCAGTATATATTATTTGACTTTATATGATGTTTTATGATGGATGGTAGAAGCCCTGAATTTATAATGTTTTCTCGCCACAAAATACCCCAGTTGGTCTTATCGCCATTTCCGTTTCCTGTGGGTTTGTTCAGCAATGATACCAGAAATTCTTGATTGTTAATTTTAATTGTATGTTGATTGTTTTTAAAATCTTCACGTAATTCATCGTATTGGTCCAGCAGGACTGCCCCCGCATTTTCTTGAAAAGTGAGCAGCCGATCTGTGAACGATTTTTGTTCTTTTTCCTGCTCAATCAATTTTTTAAATGTATCCTTATAAGGAACAAAATCTGAGGTGATGGTTGATTGAGAGAATATATTATTAAGAGATTCTGTGACTTGCTGAGAAAAGAAATCATATTGAGTCTTATCCAAACGCCAATAACCTTTGAGCAGCTTTTGAAATAAGTTGAGTAATGTCTGAATGGCAAAAGCAGAATCCGATCTGCTCAGAAACAATGTTCCAAGTTCCAGGTGGGCTGCGGCTCCAAGCGGGATTCCACTGCCGCTGTGCTGGGAAGAGAAATCTAAAAGTATTCTTTTGTAGGTGTCGATGGCTTCCTCATACCGGATCGTTTTTTTGTAGACTCGAGCCATGGCATTTAATAGTTCACCTTTGTTTTCTATTTTGGAGGTTTTGTCGAATGCTCGTTGATAGAATTTTAGTGCTTGCACATAATCGTTTCGCTGTAATTCAAATTGCTGTCCCTGCTTAGCCAGATTCATTATTGAAGGCGGATACTTTTTGATGGTGTAAATTTGATTACGCGTTTGTTGTGAATATAAAAGATTTGCGGTTAGAAATTGAATGCCGCCGGCAGGTTCAAGAATGAATAGGTCTTCAATTAACGGATATGTGTGCTTTAAGTTTTTAATGCGAGAAATATTCGCTGAATCCAGCTTGGTGTAAAAATTGGCCAGAGCATTTCTAACGGTTTGTTCAATGATAAAAAAATGATCCTGGAATTCACTCAAGACGAGCTGAGTCCTTTTGTTGAATTCATTCAGGATTTGCTTTTCCATCAGGGCGCGATCGTTCTGGATACCTCGAAATGCAAAGTAGCTCAGAAGCAGGCAGGGGAACCCGATACCTAGGATAAAGTAGAGGAATACCTTGTTGGATTTTGGTCTGGTGAATCGCATGGGACGGATTCATAAATTAAAATGGTATGATTTTATTTTACATAATTTTAGTGGAAAAGTCAAGATTTGTGATTAGAGTCCATCCGTAAGCAGCCTTTGGGGTCGTTCTCGCGTGCATTGAGCGGGAATCTCATGCCTAACGGAACAATGGATTCCCGCGAATGGGCGCTATACTGCCCACAAACAGCTTCAACTGGATCGGGTGACAATCCGTTATTTTTGTCACCCTCTTTACCAGAAGGAAGTTCCCGTTCTTGATGTTCAGCGAACAGCCTCTGGTGTAATTTACGTGATACAGCTCTTTGACAATACCACGGCTTTCTTGCCGGCATGGATGACAGACTCTGAATACTGTTCTTCTTGCATTGTGCAGGAATCGCCTCAGTGTTCGCTAACAGCTTTGCATGCGTTGCGCAGGCTTTTGGATGGTCTTGCACTCTGTCCCTAATTTCCTTTTATTGAACTCCAGAAAAGTCACGCAGACCACAACCTTTTTTGGAGGACTCACAATGGGGCCGAGAAAAACAAAAAGAGCACAAATAGAGCTATTTTCGCAAGACCCAAACCTAATCGGGTGGGAGAAGCTGCCACAAACAAGCCGCCGAAATAGCCGGCGGCTGTTGGCACAACTTTTCATATCCGTGCTCTCCCATAGTCAAATAACACAAACAAAGGAGCGCCACCATGCAATCGAAGATTACAAATGACCATTTATCACGACAAGCCTATATCTATATTCGTCAGTCATCGTTCGACCAAGTCAAAACCCATCTTGAGAGCCAAAAGCTGCAATATAAGCTCGTGCAGCGGGCGTATGAATTAGGCTGGACGGCGCCGGTCATTATCGATGAAGACCTGGGGCGTTCCGGCGCTGGCAGCACGGTTCGTCCGGGATTTGCACGCTTGCTCACGGCCGTTCGTGAAAACTCTACCGGCGCGGTTTTTTGCCTTGAAGCCTCGCGACTGGCCCGAAATAATCGTGAATGGTATCAGCTTATAGATTATTGTGCTGTTGTCAACACCCTGTTAATTGACCTCGACGGCATCTTTGATGCAAACAATGTCAGTGACCGGGTGTTTCTCGGCATGAAGGGCACCATGAGCGAATTTGAACTGGGGATTTTTCGCCAACGGGCGCAAGCCGCCATCGAACAAAAAGCGCTTCGCGGCGAGCTCTACCGGCGCATGCCCATCGGCTATATCCGTACCGAGGACAACCGCTGTGAAATGGATCCGGACAAACGAGTGCAGGATGCCATTCATCTGGTCTTTCAAAAATTCAAAGAACTTGGCAGCATCAACCAGGTTGTGCTATACTTTCAGAAAGAAAAGCTCGAAATTCCGGCGAGACCCTGTGGTGGCTTGACGAATAATACGATCTGGAAAGTCCCGGTGACCTCCAGCATAACCGGCCTTCTAAAAAACCCGATATATGCCGGCGCTTATGCCTATGGCCGCACCCAGACCCAAATTCATTTTGTCGATGGCAACCCGGTGAAATCACGAAGCAAAATACTGCCCATCGAAAACTGGAAATCCTTGATTTTAGACCATCATAAACCTTATATTAGCTGGGATGAATATCAGGCCAATCAAAATCGATTACTGCAAAACACTCATAAACGAGGTCAAGCCGTGAAAGGCGCTCCCAAACGCGGCCCGGCTTTGCTCGTGGGCCTCCTCAGGTGCCAGAGATGCAGCCGAAAGCTTCAGGTGCGCTATTCCGGGTCAAACTCGTATAAAGCGCGCTATGTTTGCCCGGGCCAGAGAAGTTTAGGGCTGCCGGAAAATTGTATCAGCTTTTACGGCGCCCGGCTCGAAGAAATCGTCGCAGAAGAAGTGCTGCGGGTTGTCGAGCCGCAGGCGATGGCAGCCGCACAACAGGCCGAACGCATGCAGCAGCAAATGCAGCATGAGAAAGAACACCAGCTCATCAATGCGCTCACGCAAGCAGAGTATGAAGCCAACCGCGCTTTTGAACAATACACTTTGGTCGACCCGAAAAACCGGCTCGTCGCGGCAAGCCTGGAAAGCCGTTGGAACGAAGCCCTGGAAAAGGTTGAGCAAATGAAACACCGGCTCTCTGAGCTTCGCAACGAATTGCAACCGCTTTCAGAAAACCAAAAGCAGGCGCTCTACCAGCTTGCCGAAGATTTATCCCGAACCTGGCAGCATCCCCATGCTGACGTCCGCATCAAAAAACGCATTCTGGAGACGCTCATCGAAGAAATCGTCGTCGATATCGATGAACAGAATAATCGGCTGGTTGCGACCGTTCACTGGGCTGGCGCCACACACACTCAATATCATATCCGGCGGCGCAAAAAGGGCGAACGGCAAAGTCATCTTCATCCGGATACGGAACAAACTGTGCGCAAGTTAGCCGAAGTGGTCTCGGACCAGGATATTGCGCGTATCTTTAACCGCCTGAAGCTCACAACCGCATCAGGAAAATCATGGACTGCCGGCCGGGTTCAAAGCTTTCGTCATAAACATGGTATCCCGGCTTTCCATGCCGCCGAGTATGAAAAGAGAGGACTGGTCAACCTACAACAGGCCGCCAAACTACTTAATGTTCATCCGATGACAGTGAGCCGTTTGATCAAGGCGAATATTCTCGAAGCTCGCCAGGTCATTAGATACAGCCCGTGGTTAATTGACAAAGAACAATTAAATAAACCTGAAATTCAACAAATAATAAAAAAGGGCCTTAAAATTCCGTTCACAAACAACCCAAATCAGCTAAGTATATAAAAAACCGCAACTCTAACCAAATGGTGCATTATGAAGGTACATCCCGCTTAAAGATTGCGGGAATGACAAAAAAAAGTTCTTTACGGATGGACATTAATTAAGCAGGATGTGAGTTAGTTGGGTCAGGATCTTAGACAGGGTAAGCTTAGTAAAAATAAAAAACCGCTGGCGTGTCTCCCAAAGCGCCAGCGGTAGCCCAGTCTTCGGCAAATTTACTTAAATTAAAATTTACCGATTTACATCTTCCCAGGTAAGTCTGATTCTACCGATGCGGATCTTACAAAATTAATGCCAACATTTAATAAAAGGAAAACGAGTTTCGTTAGTCACCATTTTATATCGGCTTATCCTTGATTAAAAATGGCAGAGAGAACAACCGATTTTGGCAGTATGTTCATTGAATGCAACATTTGTCCAGAAATATGTCGCTTACAGTGAACATTATCGCACCAGACTCATTTTTTTGACCTGAACAAACTGGCCGGCTTGAATTTGATACAGATAAAGGCCGCTGGCCACATTCCGCCCGTGGTCATCTTTGGCATCCCAGGTCACGCTTTGATAGCCGGCTTCAAAGCGATCATTCACCAGCGTGCGGATTTCCTGGCCGAGGGTGTTGTAAATATTCAGCACTACATGGCTGGCACGGGGCAGCGCGAACCGAATTTTCGTTTCTGGATTGAATGGATTGGGGTGGTTTTGATGCAGACCGAATGTGCTGGGAATGCCGGTTTCATTTGCTGTGATAGCACTGGCTTTGTGCTGTTTTTCTTTTTTGCGGTGGTTGTTTTTGGGTTCTGATGAAAGCGTGGCGCTGGCCTCGCCGATGTTGCCGGTCGCATCCACCGCCAGGCAGAGCAAGGTCACTTCGCGGGCATTTATTTTACTTAAATTGCCGGCTTCATCAAATGTAAAGTCGAATTTATCTTTGTGCTTTAGATTTATTTTTAACTCCTGAGCATTTTCTACCGCGATGCCGCTCCAGTTCTGAATTTCCGTCCAGAAGTTTTCCGGATCCGGCGCTTCGATTTTCACCCGATTCTTTTTCAAATCCACTTTAACTCGTTTGTGTTTTTTCACTTTCAATTCAATTTTGGAATCGTCCAGATTGGGCAGTTTGATAATGGCCGTCAATCTTGGATCGGGATCACACGCATCGCTGGCACGACACTCTACGGCATAAAAATGATTATTTTCTTCCTCGTCTTCTTCGTCATCGTCCTCGTTAGGATTAGGCGCGGCAATCGGAACAAATGCCGCGGTGACCGTGGGCGGCGTGGTGTCGCCTACGGTGATGAGCACTTCGTCGGTATCGCTGCCGCCTTGGCCATCCTCGACGGTAAGCTCGATCTGGTGACTGCCGAAATCGAGCACCATATTTGCTGTCGGGCTGGTGGATGGACCGGCGAGGATGTTGCCGTTTTCGCGCCAGGTGAAAGTCAGCGGGTCGCCGTCCGGGTCGGAGGAACCCGAGCCGTTGAGGGTGACTTCCGCGCCAGCAGGTGAGGTGCACTGATAATTTTGATTGTTGCCAGCGCTGGCGGTTGGGGGTTGGTTTGAGGGTTGTCCCATATCTATCCAGTTGAAATGTCCAGGTATTTCTGCTTTTACCTGATTACTTTGTGTGTCGAAAATAACTATTTTGTCACTCGTCACTGCCCACAATTCTTTTTCATCGTTCGTTAGTTCGAACATTCCTCCACCACCGCCTCGTCCAGTCCATATCGTACTTACTAAATTGTTATGAACATCGACAAAATAAATATGATCGACGTAGTTTTCATTAGCATAAACATACATGAAGTCAGTACCAGGAAGAATTTTCAAGTAATGTGGCTGTTTGTGTAGGTTAATTGAGGAAATTACTGCGTAGTTAGGAAGCGATAGTACGCTAATTCTTTTTTGGCCACCAGAACCTCCATTAGAAATATAGATTTTGTTATCGGACTCAGATAGTTCAAAATCTTGTGGTTTGAAACCGCCATAGTCAACATTTCGAATCAATGTACCATTTGATGCGTTGATAACACTTAAATCAGCTGAACCGTAATGACTGGTGACATATAAAGTTGACTCGTCTGAGGACAATTCGTTGTGGCGAGGGCTGACACCTACCTGTGTTGCGAAAATCAACTGATGTGAATTCGCGTCGACCTTAGTTGCATGGCCAGGATCCTGGAAGTATTGTGTCGCAGCAGTAAAGACATAATCCCCATTGTTTGTGAATGTTAAATTCCCTAGATCATAACCTACACTAAAATTGTCAATAACAACCTTAGTTTTAGTATCAATAACAAAGAAGGTGTCCGGCGTGTAGATCGGTCCGATACGACTTACACCCCAAAGTTCACTTGTCCCAGGTCTCATCTTAATGTAGTGCAAGAAAGTACCAACGACAATTTCATCTATTTCAATCTTATTTTCTACGTCATAAATCTTCACCGTTTTAGTGTCATAGTTGTAGCAGTAGGCTACTGGCCCTGAAATTGTGTCATTTGTTCCTTCTGCATAGCCAATTCCTACCACACCACTACCACTACCTGAATACCACATTTTGTAAGAATTTCCATCAAGTAGAGCTGTCGGAGCAACTATAAATCCACTATCCCATTCACCTGGATTTCCTGGGGAGAGCACTGGATTGGCAAGACTTTGTTGCCAATTCACACCATCGGTTGAGAATGCGACTCCAATTTTATCACCAGACCACAAATTACTGGAATAAAACATCACATATTCAAAACCATTCCATAAAACAGACGGGCTTGATGCAATGCTGTTATTAAAACCCAGTACCGGATTGCCCGAATGTTTTTGCCAATTTATTCCATCGTTTGATGTTGCATAACCAATTTTGAAATGTGACGGCCCAAACCGTTTGCCTTCGTACCATATATGGAATACGGTTCCATCAAATAATACCGTCGGTCTTCTGACTAAATCTTCGTCCCAACTGCCGGACGGTCCATTGGTAAGCACTGGATTCCCAGAATACTTAGTCCAGTGGATTCCATCTGTGGAGGTCGCGAGACCGATTCTATGGGGAGACGAGCCGCTGGCCGCCCCGCTATAATACATCTTGTATTCGCCATTGGCAAATACAACGCAGACATCATTGATATTACCATCCCACGCTCCCACAGTCTTTGTGAGAACCGGGTTGCCAGAATATTTTGTCCAATTTTTACCATCTGTGGAAGTTGCATAACCTATTTCTTCCACATCTGGGTGATAGCCCGTATACCACATTTGATAAATCGATCCATCAAATAGTACCGTTACTCCGCTCACTCCGACACCATCCCACGCAGCCGGACCGGGTCCTAAGACTGGATTTCCAGAATATTTCGTTAGATTGGTTTGTGCTGCTAAACGATTTGATAATAAACTAAGTGAAGATA
>JBHHXN010000209.1:0-8293 GCA_046757025.1 bacterium | reverse complement strand
GCGTTTGAACAAAGAATCGAAGTAGGTCCGTGGCTGGAAGTCGGCCACCGACTAGATGGGGAATCGGCAAAACAGATTTTGTACGATAACGCCTGGCACGGTAACCCTTCTGACCGGCCGTATTGTCTCTACGTGCATGTGCCTTTCTGTACTTCACGCTGCAGCTATTGCACGCTTTACACGCGTGCGGTCACCGCTAACCAAACAGAAACCTTCGATGAGTACCTCTGGCATGTTGAGAAAGCGGTGGCGAATCATCCGGCCGTCCCTTCTGCAAGACCTCCCAGCACCGTGCATTTTGGCGGCGGCACACCGCTTACAATCGGCATGCAAAGGTTCACAAAACTGATCGCCGTGTTGAGAGCATTTTTTGGCGATTCACGGAAGTGCGAATGGGCCATGGAAACCACCACATCCTCGCTTGATCAAGTAGTCATGGAGCAACTGAAATCGCAGGGCATCGACCGCATTCATCTCGGTATTCAGACGCTGGACGATGAAATCCGCCGGCAAATCAAACGTCGCGAATCCGCAGATACCGCCATCCAGAAAATCCGGCAGTTACACGCCAGCGGTTTTCTCACCTCAGTGGATTTGATCATTGGTTTTGAAAATCAAACCGAAGATACGGTACAATCCGACCTGGAACAATTGTATGCCGCTGGTATCCGCATGTTTTCGATTTGTGAGCTGCGTCATTTCAACATCAAAAAAGAGGCCGCCACAGATAAGCAGATGCAGGCAAAGAATCGCCGGTTCTGGCAGTTGATTTGGCGCTTTATGGACGAACACCGTTTGCTGCCCATTCATATCGGCCAGTTTGGTCGTTCTTACGAAGACAATCTCTATTTCACGCATCCTGTGCGCGGTGAGGATTGCGTGGCCATCGGGCCTTATGCCCACGGCTGCGCGGGGCGGTTGTACTATTCAAATAAACTCTTGCCTGCCTATTATAAAGCCATTCAAGCCGACGAGTCACCCATTGAATTTGCTGTTATCTACAATGAAGATATTCAAACAATCCGGCAATTGGAAAGCGAACTGCTGGCGCACCGCATTGCAGCAGCTACTATAGCGGCTTTGGCTGCGCGATGGCCAGATATCTGGCCGGGTATTTTAGAAAATTGGTTCGAACAGCAATTGCTGCAATCTTCCTCTGAAAAGGATTACTTTGGCTTGTCTTGCAACGGAAGCTGGTTTGTGGGCAACATGATTGCCGAGATCCGGCAATTGGCGTCAACAAACGGATTGGTGCCGATTGCCGGTAAAAATCACGCTGTACAATCTCCGTTGCATCCCGAGTTTGCGGATACTTATTCCCACGGCTGCCAGCTCTGTCAGCAAGGCAAATGGCTTTGTGTTTATTTGACCTATCTCTGCAACGCAAAATGCGCGTTCTGCCCGGCACCCATTCGACAGGAGGACCGCGTGTTCAGCGATTTTGGCGACGATTTACAGGAGGTTTACGAATATTATGCACGTTGTGATTTTGCCGGCGTCGGCTTTTCCGGCGGCGATTGTTTTTTAGCTTTTGAGCGCCTGCTGCAGTGGTTGTCCTTTTTTAAGCGTCAAAGTTCAGAAGGCTATTTCTGGACCTACACCAACGGTCTGGAAGCGGACGAATGCAAACTAATTCGCCTGGCTGATGCGGGATTAAATGAAATTCGGTTTAATATCGCGGCTACCGGTTACGATTCGAAGAAAGTTCACCAGAATTTGACCGCGGCCTTGAAGTGGATTAACAACGTGGCGGTGGAAATCCCGTCCATCCCGGCCGATTTTGACAAACTCACGGCCGTGCTGCCTACCCTGGATCAGGCAGGCGTGAAATTTTTGAATCTGCATGAATATATTTTAACGCCCGAGGATCCGCAAAAAAAACACGCCCGTGTGAAAACGTTTGTTCTCAACAAAGAAGCGTCGTTGCATTATGACGCCGACAGTTTGCAAAACACGGAAAAGATCAAGCGCTTTTGCGAACGTCAGGGACTCAGGATTCTGGTGAATAGCTGCTCATTGCAGAAAAAAGAGGTGCAGATGTGGCGCCGCCGCCTGACTATGGGCCGGTTATTTCAAAAAAAATATGAAGTTCTTACTTCGGATGGGCTGCTCGAGAGTTATTTCTGCTACCCGCAAAAGCTTCCCGAGGACGCTTTGCAGGATTTTCTGCGACGACCGCTGGCAGAGCTCGAACCCTTCCTGGTGCATCCACAGGAGATCCAGCACCCAAGGCCAACAAAAAACAGAACCAGCGCGAAACTCACCTTTCTCCCCCCCATGACAAAAGACAGCCATCGGAAAATGCTTCGGGTAGAAATTTGTAACGAGCGCTTTTCAAATTCAAATTTAAGTTCGCAATGAATATTTTGAACACCATTGCCGGGGCCACATTCCCGAACTGGCAGGGAGGGGTATGTCTAAAAAGTTGATCGAAAGAAGTTCTTTTATCAACCCTTCATCCTTCGACTTCGCTCAGGATGAAAAGAAGTTGTCCGCTTAGGATGAAAAGAAGTTGTCCGCTCAGAATGAAGAGAAGTTGTCCACTCAGGATGAAAAGGGATTTTCCGCTCAGGATGGCGAATGCTGCGGTGTAGCTGAGCCCGGAACGCGCCCCTGGAAGAACCGCGATTCGAACCTTCCGTATCAAATCACCACAGACCTGTTTACTCTGCCTTACAAAAACGGCCAAGCCGTACTTTATGCACCGTTGCTGGGTTTTGCCTGCGTAGTCAACTAAGCATTGCTCCATTTTTTAGCCGATCTCGAAAACCTCCAACCGGCTAAACTAAGCAGCGATGAATTAGCCGTGCTGGAATTTCTGGCAGCAAGAGGCGTCGTGAACGGGCGGACGGTTTACGCGCCGAGATATGAGCCGCGTGGTGAGCTTGACCCTGATAAGCTGACGCTGTTTCCCAGCAACAATTGCAATCTCAACTGTCAATACTGTTACGCCGCAGACGCACATGTCAGCGCGCAAACCATGGATTGGAAAATTGCCGTGAGCGCCGTAGATTATTTTATCGATTATTTACGCAAGCATGACAGGCAACTTTTTCAACTGGAGCTCCACGGCGGGGGCGAACCATTCTACGCCTGGAGCCTGGTTCAAGGCATCGTCGGTTACGCTGAGGAGCGCTGTCAGCAGGAAGGGTTGACCCTGGAGGTTTATGCCGCCAGCAACGGCATGCTCAACGACAATCAGCTCTGCTGGATTACTGAGCATTTGCAATCTTTGAACGTCTCGTTCGACGGCTTGCCGCAAGTGCAGAACTTTCATCGTCAAACCGTTCAAAATAACGGTTCCTTTGAGCGGGTTGACCAGACGTTGAAATTTTTTGATGAGCACCGTTTCCGTTATGCTATCCGCTGCACGGTCAGCTCATTTAACGAAAATTTGCTCGAAGAGACCGTTGAATTTATTTTGCAAAATTATCGCACCAACCTGCTGATTTTAGAGCCCGTTTACGTTTGCGGCAGTTGCCTGCCAGTCGTTCAAAATTTAAAACCCGATCTGTATAAATTTGTGGAGGGTTTTAAAATTTTGGAGCCTTTATGTGCGCAGAAGGGCGTCCTGCTGGAATATTCCGGCGCTTCGTTTGAAAAGATTGCGCCGGTGTTTTGCTATGTCGGCAGCGATAATTTTGCGGTGACCCCGGACGGGTATTTGACCAACTGCTGGGAAGTGACTAGCAAACAACATCCGCTGTCGGAGCATTTTATTTTCGGACGCGTACTGGCAGATGGCCGGCTTGAAGTGGATCGGGAAAAACTGAATCATTTGCGCTCGCTTTCGGTGCACAACCTGGAATATTGCCGGGACTGTTTTGCCAGGTGGCACTGTGCCGGGGACTGCGTTACGCGCTTGGGGCACCACCAGTTCGATGGTGCGCGCGGTGGTGAGCGCTGCGAAACCAATCGCCAGATTATTGCGCACCGGATACGGCAAATGTTTGAAAGAGATAATTTTTTGCAGGGAATATAAAAATCTAAATTGAATGATTCTGAGAGGGAGGGCTTGGTGTTCAAGCTTCAGGGACGGTGTGAAAAGTCAATCACTGGGATTTTTTGTCACACAGTAAGAATATTTTTTGTCGGACGTAAAGAGCTGTTTATTAAAACGAATCATTCTTAATGACATGGTCGGTTGGTTTGAACTTTTCATTCAGCTTTAACTCGCTGGACGCCCAGCTCAGGAGTGGTCAAAAAAAGATCCAGATAAAAACTCACGGTTCAAATAAAATTCAAACAGAGAAATAAAATAAATTTTACAGGAGAAAGCCACTATGATAGACAAAAAAGCCAAGAAGTTATCGCGCCGAAAATTCATGCAGCTAACCGCAAGCATGGTTGGCGGCGCGACTTTGACGGGTACCGGTTTGATTTTGTTCAAGAGTCATCGTGATAAATTCCAGACTCTGGAAGCGGTCTGGTATTTGAATCCCGCCTTCCGCATCAAAGAGCTCTCCAGGAACAATCTCGAACTATTCACCCATTTGAGCGACGGCCGGGAATTAAAGCACGGTTTTGAAGGCTTGGAAGCAGATCTTCTGCGGCTAATCGCCGAAGAAATCCTTATCGACACCCAGATCGAAATCCTGGCCAGGAGACACGGTCTCACCTTCGAATCCTGTCGCAAACAAGCGGCGAAATCCATTCAGGAATTTAACGAAGCCCGATTGATTTACACGGGTGAAAAAATGCTGGTTAAAGTCGTAGGAGCTTAAAGATGTCAAAAAAATATCAAATCACCGCCGATCTGTTCACCCTGCCGTATAAAGAAGATTCGGCCATTCTTTATGCCCCGCGGGTGGGTTTTGCCTGCGCCGCCAATGTCGATCTCATCAATTTGCTGGCCGACCTGGAAATGCAGGATTTCGATTCTCTAAACGACGAGCAAATCGCTGCACTGGATTATCTCGATCAAAAGGGCCTGGTGAACGGTTCTCCAGAGGTTTCGGTGATTCCGATTTTTCCGGAGAAATTTTCGCCCACGGAGCTGACCCTGTTTCCCACCAACCAGTGCAATTTGCGCTGCCGCTACTGCTACGCTTCTGCTGGCGATTGGAAGCCAAAAGTCATGGATTGGCATTACGCCGTCAGCGCCATCGAGTGCGTCATCGAAAATCTGAAACAAAGGAATATGCAAACGCTCTCTCTGGGCTTTCATGGCGGGGGTGAGCCGCTTTACCCGTGGGAGTTCATCAAACGCACCATCACTTACGCCGAAGAACGCTGCGCCCAGGAAGGGCTACAGTTGATGGCGTTTTCGGCTACCAACGGCGTGTTGAGCCAACGGCAATTAGAATGGATCGTTAAACACTTTGTCAATCTCAACATTTCGTTCGACGGTCTGCCCGAGGCCCAGAACTACCACCGCCCGCTGATCAGCGGCAAGGGCTCGTTTGAATTTGTGGATCGCACCCTGCGCTTTCTCGATGAACGCCAATTCAACTACGGCATCCGCGGCACCATCAGCTCGTTTAATGTGGATCGGATGGAAGACATCATCGATTTCATCGGGCAGAATTACCAGGTCAAAATGGTTCACCTGGAGCCCATCTTTTATTGCGGCCGCTGCAAAACCAACAACATTCTGAGCCCGGAAATGCAGAAGTTTGCAGACAATTTTCGCAATTGCGAGCAGAAAGCCCTGGCGTACAATATCGCCTTGACCTATTCAGGCTGTCACCTCGAGCATCTGCGCGGCTCGTTTTGCGGCGTGGCCACCGATAGTTTCTCCATCACTCCCGATGGCGACATCACCGGCTGCTACGAGATCACCAGCAACGACGATCCCAAATCAGAAACGTTTTTCATCGGCCGTATTCAGGAAGACGGCCGACTTGAAATCGATGAAAAAAAACGCGCCTATTTGCATTCGCTGACCGTGGACAATCTGGAGTTCTGTCGGGACTGTTTTGCCAAGTGGCACTGCGCCGGCGAGTGTGCCGCGAAATTGGATCACACCGATTATACCGGCGCCCGCGGCAACGAGCGCTGTGTATTAAACCGCGATTTGATCCGCAGCCGATTGATCAATTTGATCGAAGGCAAACCGTACCGTCCGAATTTTGAAAGTAACGGGACGGGACAAAAAACTGCTGACAACAAAACTTGTTAGTTAATTGGATAATATTGAAGAGAAAATTAAGCGGGAGAACAAAAATGGCCAAAGCACCCAATTATCGATTAAAAAAGAACGGCAAAAGCAAAGGCGCCCCCAAAATCCTGAGCACGGTGGATATCAAAGTCCCGGACAAAGAGGTGCATTTGATGCAGCCCGATGAAAAAGCCCCCTCTGGCAGAGGCACTTGCTCCTGTAATTCGGTGTGCACCTGTGTGCCGGTTTCCAGCTGCAATTGCAACATGGTGTGCACCTGCGACACCGTTTGCAGCACCAACACCTGCACCTGTAATCCGTTCGCGGGTTGTCCCACACACAGTTGCGGCTGTCAGCCGGTTTGCAGTTGTCACGGGCACTGTTCAACCTGTACCACCGGGCACTACTGGCATCCTAATTGATTCGGACGCCGGAAACGATGCTTACAAATGGATTGTGATGTTCAAAAAATGGGGAATTACTTGAAGCAGTATATAAAACGAAATTGGATTCAGGTTGAAAGCATGGCAGAAATGACCGAAGTTGTCATGGAACAAACTGCCTGAAAAAGGACTGACGAGCGGCCGAAAAAAAGCTGCGGCCGGCCGGCCCTGCAGGGGCGCTCAGGTTTTCAGATTGCAAGAAAGCTTTGTCAGTCCAACAAAAACAATTTGAAATACAAGAGGAGAAGACGTAATGAACACCAAGAAATTAGTTTTTCGATCGATTGCATTTACTTTGTGTACTTTACCTGCAATCATCTTTTCCCAGACTCCGGGGTCCCTGAAATGGACATTTGATTTGGGTGGGAGAGTGCAATATGCCAATCCGGCCATCGCCAGCGACGGAACCATTTATATTGGCACGGACGACTATTCTTTATATGCGTTGAACGCCAATGGTACATTGAAATGGAAGTTTGCCACCAACGGTTACCTTCGAACCTCCCCGGCTATCGCCGCAGATGGGACAATTTATGTGGGTTCCAATGACAAAAATCTGTATGCATTGACCCCTGCAGGCACACTGAAATGGGCATTCAATACGCTGGGTGTGATCCGATCCTCGCCGGCCATCGGTGCGGACGGCACCGTTTATGTGGGGTCCAACGACTACAAGCTGTACGCTATCAATCCCGATGGAACGGAGAAATGGGCTTATGCACTGCCGGAGTTTAGTAACATGGAATCCTCGCCAGCCATCGGGCCGGATGGCACCATTTACGTCGGCAGCGACTTTGGTGTGGGCGGCGGCTTTTACGGCAGTGTTTTCGCTTTTAGTCCAGAAGGCGACCTCAAGTGGCGGTTCGATACGGAGGATGACGTTTCCCCCTCGCCCGCCATCGGACTGGATGGCACCATCTATGTGGGTTCAGATGACGATTACATGTATGCCATAAATCCGGATGGAACGCAAAAATGGCGTTATTTCAGCGGCTCGTCTTTTGACTCGCCGGTAATCGCGGTGGACAGCACGGTGTACATAGGCAGCAGCCGTACCGTGTATGCATTTTCTCCGAATGGTGAACGCAAATGGAGTTTTTATATTGGCTCAACGATTCGTTCCGCTCCACTGGTCGGGGCAGACGGCACACTTTATGTGGGATCCACAAATGGTAAGCTTTATGCCTTAAATGCAGCCGGAGAAAAGGTGTGGGAATACAACACCTCGAGCTCCATTTATTCTTCGCCGGTCATGGACCAAAACGGCGTGCTTTATTTCGGGACGTTTGGTAAACAATTATTTGCTGTGTACGGTGGAAATCAGGGCCTGGCCAACAGCCCCTGGCCGAAATTTCACAAAAACAATTTCAATGACGGCAACAGTTACAACGCGGCCTATCCGGTTGCAAAAATTGATAAAAGCGTGACCACGGCGGTGCCGGGTGCGCAGTTTGATCTGGACGGCAGCGCCAGTTACGATGCCGATGGCGGAGCCGTTTCCTACCAATGGTCGGTGATCTTTTCTTCCTCGGGCGAAGACAAAGTCTCCATTCTCAATGCCACGGCTGCCAAAACCGGGGTCATCATCCATGTGCCGGGTCATTACAAATTGAGTTTGAAAGTGGTGGACAGCGACAATCACGCCAGTTACGATGTCATCGAAATTGCTACGGGTCTGGTGTGGACGCATGAAACCGGCGGCAGGAACACCTACTCTTCTCCGGCCATTGCCGCGGACGGCACCATCTAT
>JBHHXN010000208.1:0-8408 GCA_046757025.1 bacterium | reverse complement strand
ATCATCCTCTGACTCAGCAGGCCCGCGGCGTTTACTTGCGCTACATCGTACGGGATTTGCCACGCGCGTTGGAATCATTCGAGCTGGCGCTGCAGAAGCAGCCCAATAATGCTGAACTGTTCCAGGATATAGGAGTGATTCTGCTGATTCAGCGCAAAATGGACCAGGCCGCCGAATATTTTAAGAAGGAATTTGAGTTGAATCCGCATGGGATAAACAGTGGCCTGTGGGTCTCCCGCGTCTATTTATTCTCGCGCAACTGGCCAGAGGCAATAAGATGGGCGGATCGATACGTCGCCACTCACCCGGAACATGTTTTTGCTTACACCCGCAAAGCAGCGATTCTCATGTGGGGTTTTGGCGACTTGAAAAATGCGGGGCTTGTAATTGAGGAGGGAATGCCGTTTGCAAAAAAACATCCTTATGGTTTTTGGCACGATGAACTAAAGTCAAACTATCTTCTCTGCTCGCGAGCTTATAAGGATGCCCGGGATTTTCTCGAATCGAATGCGAAGATTAGGCAGAAACCCATCTGGAAGGGTCTTGTTTACACGTTACTCGGAGATGACTCGCAGGCAAAAGCTCAGTACGATTCCGCCCGTGCGCAGTACGAAGAACTGGTGAGAACCGATCCGGCAATTGCAGCCCATCACAGTTCTCTGGGCCTGGCCTACGCCGGCCTCGGTCGCAATAAGGAAGCGATACAAGAGGGTCGGAAGGCGGTTGAATTGAAGCCCATCAAGAGTGATTTGTTGTCTGAAGGGGAGGGCTTGTTGTTGCAGCTTGCCTACATCTACATCATGCTCGGCGAATATGACCAGGCGATGGATTATCTGGAAACGCTGTTATCGATTCCCAGCCAGCTCACCGTTTGGCGTCTGAAGCTCGATCCGCGCTACGATCCGCTGCGTGATTTGCCGCGATTTCAGGCGCTGGTGCAGAAATATGCGCTCAGCGGCGCCTGATTGACGAGAGCCTCTCCCGCTGCAAATGAATCGAGAGACCACACAGAGAGGATCGCGATCAATCAACTGACGGTATGTTGCAGCCAGCGCTGGCGGGCGGCCTCTCCAAGCAGCAGGCACGCCGCGTGGGTTAGCGACAGGGAAGTGGCGGTTTCAGCAAACATAGGAATGCGCAAAAAGCCGTCGCACTTCTGACGGGTTTTCCCGGACAATCCGCGCTTTTCACCGCCCACGGCCAGTGCCACCGGTTTGGTAAAGTCAATTTCATACATCGAATTTCTGGCGTTGGCGAGGCAGCCCCAGAGTTTGATGTCGTATTTTTTCAAAACTTTGATTTCATCCGCTTGTGAGAATTTGACGATGGGCAGGCGTTCAAAGGCGCCGGAGGAGGCGCGGGTGACTGCGGTTTCATCAAAATCCCAGAGATGTTTTTTGAGCAGCACCGCCTGCGCCCCCAACGCTTCCGCCGTGCGGATAATGTAGCCCAGATGCTGGGCGTCTTCCACCCCTTCCAGTAGTAAAAGCAAAGGCGCTCCCGTAGCGTGTGCTATAATCTCACTCAAATCAGAAAGGGTGTTCAGTTTTTTGCGGCTGCATAAGGCGATAATGCCGCCGTGGGATTTGCCGTGTGCCTGGCGGTCTAATTCTTCTGCAGTCTGAAATTTGACGGGTATAATTTGACGCTCAGCTTGTTCTAAAATCTCCGTGAACCGTTCCGGACTGGCGCCGGCTTTGAGGAAGATGATTTCGAATTTTCTTTTCCGTGCCGCCAGCGCCGACAGAATGGATTGTTTGCCTTCCAGCTGCATTGCTCTTGATGTCAACTTTCAATCTGTGAACGATTCTTTTGGACTTCCGAATGCCGCTTAAAAAAATCAAAATGACAAATACAAAGTGAAAATTTCAAAATTCGTTGTTTTTATATGCTGGA
Source organism: bacterium (assembly GCA_046757025.1). Lineage (GTDB taxonomy): Bacteria > Zhuqueibacterota > Zhuqueibacteria > Oceanimicrobiales > Oceanimicrobiaceae > JBHHXN01. Next base: position 6,512 of record JBHHXN010000208.1, on the reverse strand, counting down.
ATATGAAGCCATTGGGAATTTTCATTTTTTAGGTACCGAATCCCAGGTGGTTGATGATTATTGATCAGAGCATGAAACTTTAAATAGACTTACTCAAATTCAAACAGGACTCCAGGCGCCTTGCTTTTGGAGGTGTCGGAAGCAGCCGGTTGCACTTCGAGCACGATGTCGTCAAACCAGGCGGTGGCGCGCTGATGGGAGTTGTCCGTATCCACCATGATGGCCACGGCTGTGATCATTTCGGGCGCTTTACCGAACAGTTTTGTGTAGTCGGCCAGCACATTTCTTTTTTCGGCCACCCATTTACTTTTATTTTTCTTGCCGCTTTCCACCACAATATGCCTTACACTGGCAGTGTAGGGATTTTTAAAGATGGCGCCCACAGGTTCGCTGGCCGACCAGACGTAGCAAATCGCTCGGGTTTTCCAGCTCACGAAATGCGGTTCAAACACCACATAAATTCTCGCGGCGTAATCATCGCCTTTTTTGGTTCTTTGCGGAGTGTCGTTATCAAGACTGTTATCGACTTTCCAGCGCCAGGACAATCTCGCCTGGTTTTCCGGACGCACGTTCAGCATGTGCCAGAGGCCGGAGGCGGTTTTCTCACTGTCGGCGCGTAACACGCGGTTGGTGTCTTCTTCCACCACCTGATAAATCGTGGGTTTTTTGCCGAACTCTCGTTTTAACCAGTTTTTGTGCCAGTCTTTTTCGAAGGCTCCTAAAATATGAATGGTGGTTTTTTGAGCATGCAGCGGGGGCATGAAATAAAAAAACGTGAGTAAGACAAATCCTGTTTTAAAATATTTCATTTGCAATCCTGTGTTTTGGGTTCAAGTTATTTCACCACGGTGAGCTGTTTGGTACGAATGCCTGTGGCAGTCTGCAATTGATAAAAATACAAACCGTTTGACAACTTGGACGCATCAAAAAATACGCGGTGTTCAGTAGCGGTGCGAAACCCTTGGTCCAGAACCTCCAATTCCTTTCCCAACACATCGTACAGCACCAGCCGCACGGACTGCGGACTTTCTAACTGGTACTGAATGATGGTAGCCAGCGTGGTGTTTTGCGACAGGCGGACCGGATTGGGATAATTTTGTTTTAGTGAAAAAGCCTCAGGCTGCGGGGAAACCGGCGACATCACGGTAGTCAGTATTAATCCCAGATAATCGGAAATACCGTGCAGCAAGGCAAAGGCGGTCTGGTCATATTCACCTGCCTGCACACAATTCATGTCTTCATAAGTCAGCGCCATGACTTTTTCCTGAAAATTATTCCAGAACCAGCTTTCCGGGTAATACGGTGGCGTGCCGGATTTCCAGCTAATAAAATAGTTCCACGGCTGAATGCCCGTGGCAAAATACCAGCGAATGGCGCCGATGAAATCTTTTTGCATTAAAGTGAAATCGGTGGACGTGCCGGCAGCCGCATGGTAAACGAAGTAGCGCTTGCAGGCCAGAGCCGAGTGCATGTTCAACGCGATTTCGATGGGCGCTTCGGAAGCCATGAGCTCGGCAAAGCGATTTCTGAGGACGGCTACTTCGGGTTCCACGAGGTTTTTGTCCCAGTTGCTCTCGATGTCGATGCCGTGGGCATTTTGACGCGGCCGCTCCAATTCCACGCCGTCCGGGTTGTACATGGGAACGATGTAAAACACACAGCGTTCGCGCAGAAATTGCGCGAATTCATCTTCGGAAAGCAGCAAGTTGATGATTTCATTGGTGACCCACCAGCCCTGCACCTCGCCGGGGTGCGTGCGCGCATGTATGAAAATGGTTTTGCGTGGAAAAGTGGGTTCCACCTCGGAGGTGATGGTCAACTGCCACAAAGCGCGATTCTGGACGCTGGCCCCCAGAGAATCGATTTTGACATACGGACTTTGCTGCCAGCGCTGCAAGTCCGCGAGTAAGTGGTCATAACCATATCCCCAGCGATCGCCCAGGAGCGTGAGCTGATGCCGGGCTTCGTCTTCGCTGAATCCGCATTTGTCCTGATTCCCGAATGGATCGAACGGTGAGAAAGCCCAAACATCCAGGTTCGGATTTTGTGAAAAGGTCAGGACGGGCATCCACAAAAACATCAGCAGAAAGATTGCGAACTTATGGGGTGTGAGGTGCGATATGTTTTTCATATTTTTGTTTTTCTAATGGAAAAAAGGTTTTGGCTTTTAGCTGTTGGCTTTTGGCCTCGCCAATTTTTTGGAGATTTTCAACAAATTCTATTCGTTGTTTGATGAATACAAACCCTTATTTTCATGTACTGGAAGGAAATACTACTCCCCAATAAACCCGGTCTGTTACGGCAATCTCACCTTTTTCAATATTCAGATTCCCGAGAGCTTTTCGGGTGTACCGCCCGTCCATCAAAAATAACAAAAGCGAATAGCCAACAGCCAACGGCAAAATACCTTTGATAAATAGGCTCCTTTTTTAGTAAGCTCACTCAGATAATTTCAAGGATACAAGAGCTGTAATTTCCAGCCATCATTTTCACGTATGTAAACAGCGCGTTCGTGCAGCCGATCTTCCTGCCGCAACCAGAATTCGAATTGTTCAGGTAGTAAACGAAAGCCTGACCAGAATGGCGGACGCGGAATATCGCGGCCGTGAAACTGTTCCTCAACCTCCCTGAAGCGCCGCTCCAATTCGGCGCGGTCTGCCAGTGGGGCGCTCTGTTTTGAGGCCCAGGCGCCGATCTGGCTGCCGCGCGGCCGGCTGGCGAAATACGCATCCGCTTCTGCATCGGGAATTTGCGTCACCCGTCCTTCAACTCGCACCTGGTAGTGAATAGCTTCCCAGTAAAAGCACAGCGCTGCCTGTGGATTGCTTTGGAGCTCTTTTACCTTGCGACTCCCAAGATTGGTGTAAAACACGAAACCCTCTTTGTCGTATTCCTTTAGCAGCAGCACGCGTGCAGAAGGCTTGCCCTCAGGAGTCGCCGTGGCCAGAGTAAAAGCAGAGGGTTCCGGTACACCGGCTAGCGCAAACTGTTCATACAACTCGGTGAAAAAGACAAACGGATTGGGATTCATATTCATCTAACTTTTATGATAAGGGTGCCGGATTTACAAGTGGCAAATATAAGAATTCTATTTTTGATTTGCAATTGATTTGTACGTTTAGCCAAGGTCGTTTATTCTGCTGAAGTGAGTACTGGCGGATGTAATTTTTTTTAGAATTATTGTAAAAGTTCACACAGTGAGCTTTTGGACGCTGATAAACGCAGATAATTGCTGATTTTTTGGACAACTCTTTGACAACTCGTTTCAAAAAGTGTTAGATTATCTTAATACACTTTTCAATATCCATGATTTGGTCTTTAATCTGCGGCAATCACCGAAAATCAGTGTCCGAAAAAGCGGGGTGAACTGTTAAGAATTATTTTACTTGCTTGTCATTTTTACTATCTTTATCTTTTTCTAAGTTGATTACGTCCAACACTACCTGTCATACAATCTGCTTGTGAAACGGCGCTCTGGTAGTTAGATTTTCTTACACATATTTTCATTCCCATAAAAATTGTGTCCTAATTAAGGAGGAAGGAACCATGAACAAAAAACCAACGAGATGTTTATTGCTGTTTAAGTTTAGTTTGGTCATTGTTTTGTTTTTTTGCGGGGATGTCTTTTCACAAGAGCAGCAGAAAATTCGTGGGCAGGTATCCATTCCCGATTCAAATCACGTTCAGGTAATTAAAACCACGGATGGTTCATCCCTGCTCGGGCGTATCACCGAAATCCGAGAATCCGAAATTCAATTCGAAGGCGATTTTGGCAGCATGACCATTGCCATTTCAAAAATAAAAGAGATAAAAGAGATTCCAGTCACGGCAATCAAAAAAGGGGGGTACTGGTTTCCCAATCCCAATGTTTCGCGGCTGTTCTTTGCCCCGACATCTCGTATGCTCAAACAAGGCGAGGGTTATTTTGCCGATATTTATTTATTTTTCCCTGGTTTTGCTTACGGAGTTACGGACAATATTACCATCGGCGGCGGCATGTCGCTCATTCCGGGCGTCGATATTGAGGACCAAATTTTCTATTTTACGCCCAAAATCGGCGTACAATCTTCCAAAGATGTCAGTTTCGCCGTCGGTGCGCTGTTAATCGCTTTGCCGGATATCGATAACGACTCCCCATTTGCCGGGATTTTATATGGCGGCGCCACTTTTGGCACTAGCGACAAAAGTCTCTCAGTGGGGTTAGGGTACGGATTTGTTGATGACGACTTCGCAGACAAACCCATGCTTTTGGTGGGCGGGGAAGCGAGAGTTTCACGCAGAGTTTCACTGGTTTCGGAGAACTGGGTCTTGCCTGGTGTGGAGGACGCCATCATCTCTTATGGCGTGCGATTTTTTGGAGAAAAACTCAGCGTGGACCTGGCCCTGTTGAATACCCTCGGAGAAGATTTTTTCTTCCCGGGCTTACCTTATGTGGATTTTGTGTTTAATTTTTAAGATGAAGAATCATTACAAGTTTTTCCAAATAGCGCCGGTATTGCTGGACAATTGACACGGGATGGAAATCCATGGGATGATATTGCGCAACCGCATTAAAATGAGTACTTTGCATGATTCACAAGTCATGGTCTTCCGTAAGGCAGGGGAATGATTTTGATGCCGCTCTCAAGAAAAGATTATCCCATTTTTAACGTAAATAAAGATTGGTTTATCAATGGCTCTGTTGATAAAATCAATTTTCATGCTGAGCGAAGTCGAAACCTGATTGATTTTAGGCAAATTAAAAAACCATTCGACTCCGTTCTGGATGAAAAAAGCAGACTTTTTGGACAGCCCCGAGAACGGTTCATAACTTTTTGCCATTATTTTTTCTAATTTTTTTTTCCAGCCGATGATTGCGCAGATGCATCATTTTCGGTTTTCGGAGGGGACGGCGACGTTTGAGGTCGTTGCGAAGCGCCATGCTGAAAATTCGGGGCGGCTGAACATTCCGATCCCTGCGGGCATACTCATGACTTTTAATCAAGTCCTAATGCAGCGAAAAGCCGCAAACCGAAAAGCGAAATTCGCAAAAAGGAATTCCAGAGTTGGCTTGTCTATTTCAAAATCTATAGACGACGAATTTCGGTTTCCGGTTTTCGATTTTTATTTTTCTTGGCAAAAAAATGCAAAAGTTCAGTGTTAATACTATAAAGTTCGATACGCACCACTGCATGAAAAACAACGATGGAAGATTACTATAACGACTTGCTCGCTGAAGACAACAAATGACCATCCAACGTGGGGAGGTTTGGTTAGCCAATCTAAATCCAACTCGCGGCTCCGAACAGGCGGGTACTCGGCCCGTTATCCATTTTTCAAAATGACGCCATCAACCAGTTTACCACAACAGTGTGAACCATTCCATTGACGACAAATCTACTGCGAGCAGCACTACCCTCGTGTGTTAAAGTCAGTAAAGGAGAAGGTGGGCTTACAAGCGACTCCGTCGTATTGTGCCATCAACTTCGCGTAATGGACAAAACACGATTGCAACGAGAACTTGGATCAGTCTCCCAACAAACCATTGATAAAATCGAAAGTTGTGTCCTGTTCACAATGGGCATAATTTAAAATAAATGGACTCAGGAGCGTTTTCGTCAAATTCAAGGAACAGATTGAGTCTGCAGAAAGAGCCTTTTACAAATCAAATGCTGACTATGTGCTCCATTTCAGAAATGGTTGCAGGGTTCACAAAACCCAGTGGTAGCCAACCCTCTTCACCCTGACAGCGAAAAACGCGGTGGCAATAACGCGGGAAGCTTGGGTGGCGCTGCCGGTTACTCCAGAAGTTTCTCCAATAAAAATACCGTTTTTCCCTAAAGCCGAAAACATCCAATCCTGTGAATTGATTGTAACCAGCTTTTATTCTCTTGAATTTATCCACCGTAATTTCTATCTTATTTTAATGATCAATTCGAATTTTGTGTGAATCGTTGATTTTTTTTGATACAGCTGCGTTTATTAAAAACAAGGTCGAAAAAGCATAATATTCATTATGAATGACTAGCTAAAAAAACAGCCTTCGACTCCGCTCAGGATGAAACGTATTCATTCATGGTGAGTCCCGAAGAAAATTCGGGAAACCATGATATTTCGTCAATTTTCAAATAAATCAGATTTTCAACTGGTCATTCATATAATTGTTAGTATTTGAGAAGTCAAATTCTGTCATTTTTTAGCAAGAAATGATAATTCAAATCCCAAAAAGCAAAGATTTCACGCAAAGGCGAAAGGGATTGCAAAGAAAAACCTTTGCGTATTCTTTGCGTCTCGGCGACTTTACATGCCTTTTAAATATTTTTTGGTTCCGGCTTATCCGGGGCAGGCTATTAAGAAGAGACGAATAGATTGCATGCTAAATAATTTTTAATATATTTATATAGAAAACGATTAAGTGCTATTTCAATATCTACATTTCAATAATTTGGGAGGCTAATCGATGATATCTCATGAAACCTTATTAGAAGATGCTTTAAAATTGCGACCCGTAGAGAGAGCTCATTTAATTGAGG
>JBHHXN010000207.1:0-8425 GCA_046757025.1 bacterium | reverse complement strand
TTTTTAAATGAAAAAATTTAAGCTCCATCTGCAAACGCGTCTGATTAATCCTAGCGCGGCGGAGCCGCAAATGTTTAAATGACTTGCTTTGTTGTGGTCCAAACCATGGTGCTATTATCAGCCGTCATTAAGCCTCGCTGTCATTGACAGAGGTGAATTATTGCTGCTGTCTAAAATGACGCCAAAGGCAAATGACCTGATGACTTTATGACGGGTCGTGTCATTCACTTCGCGTCATTTAGCCATTTTCTTGTAAAAAAATGCAAAAGTTCAGAAGTAATACTATAAAAAGTTACCAGGGCTATTGACGCTAAGTGCGCAATTACAAAATATATTGCCGGGCACCTGTCGTCATGGTGAGTCTCGAATCATATTTGGGAAGCCATGAACTTCACCCTTTCCCGAACTCGTTTCAGGACTCAGGGTGAAGAGCGGAAGCTGCTACGGGTTCTTGTGCACCTTAACACCGTTTCTGAAATGCCGCGGTAAGAAAATCTTGGGATCGCTACTAAAATGGAGGGATCTCATACGATCATCATACAACAATCAAAAGACACCCATTTGAAATCTCATCATTGAACGAACAGCCGTCTGTATGCACTTGAAAAAATGACTACTGCGTTTACCTAATTTTTCGATTGCTGTAAAAATAGCTTGTTCAACTATTAGAGGCAGCAAGAAAAGTCGAAATGCAACTTAATAACCAAGAATGCCATCACTGTCATTCTCCGAAAACAACTCGGAGCAGGCTGGAAAAATCTTTTTACCTAAATTGGGCGATTCAGCGTCGAATTGTCCTGTCAACGGGTCCAGGTGTTCAGAATCAAGGGGGTTCACGCTTCAGCGTGGTTTTCCCTCACCGCAGCACACCGTCTCCCCATCGGTCAGGAATCGCTCAATTTAGGTTTTAATAAACAGCACTTTACGTCTAAAGAAAAAGATTTCTACAGCATGTCCCGCAAAGCGGGCAATGGCCGAACCGTGGTTTGCGCATTTTCACACAGTCCTATTAAGTTGCAGCAAACTGAAGCCGGACACCTTACTGTATTTTGGTTTAGCAGAAACCAAAGAATCTTAACCCAGGAGGAATTATGAAGATGAATACGTTTTTAAAACAAACCATTTTTCTCTTCATCATGATAGGAATCTGGGGCTGTAGTGAATCGCAAAAAACCGAAACGACCCAAACCGATTTGATGGCCGAAAAAGGCAAAGAAATTTTCGCTGTAAAAAATTGCGGCCGATGTCACACCACTGGTGAGGAATCTGTCAAAGCTGAGGCGCCGGATTTGGCACGGGCTATTTTAGCTAAAGACAGTTCTTTCATCCAAACCCACCTCAAATTGGTGGAAACCAGCAAAATGCCGCCCATCGAATTGACCGACACGGAAATTCGGGCGCTGAGTCATTTTATCGCCGGACTACATGCCCAAAAATACCAGACCGTTTCAGAAGAAGACGCTGACGCCCGCTGTCCGGTTTGCTCCGCACCGGTGTCGATGGCGCAAGCCGAAGCCGCGCAACTGACCTTGACTTATTTGAATAAAATGAACTATTTTGACTGCCTCGATTGTTTAGATACGTTTAAACAAGCGCCGGGCGCGTATGCCATGGACTATTGAACGAAAATTGAAATCGTTGCAACACTTTTAAATTACAAAAGTGGATTTTTAATTCATGACCATCAAAGAGAGTGGACACCTCACTCTATCAGGGAGGACTAAATGAGCAACCTGCAAATTAAGGAAGTGCCAGTTGAAAAACTTCGCTGGCAATGTGAGCCGGATTCATTGGGTTTCAAGACTACCGATGAGCTCAAATGCTGCCAGGACATCATCGGGCAGGAACGTGCCCTGAAAGCCATCAAATTGGGTCTGGAAGTCAAGAGCCCGGGTTACAATATTTTTGTGGCGGGGCTTACCGGCACCGGTAAAACCACCACCATCAAACACATTTTGGAGCGGGTTGACAGCCAGGGACCGGTTCCCAACGATATCTGCTACGTCCACAATTTCGTGCAACCGGATACCCCGAAAGTCCTGAGTCTACCGGCCGGTCAGGGACGGAAGCTTGCACGGGATATGGACGATCTGATTCATTATCTCCACCAACACGTTCCTAAAATCTTCCAGAGTGACGAATATAAAAAGCGCTGCACCAGCGTCATCGAAAAACTGGAAATCCGCTCCAAGTCGCTGCTTAAAAAGCTGGATGATAAAATAAAAAAATCCGGCTTTACACTGGTACAGATTCAATTGGGCTCGCTGGTGCGGCCGGAAATTTTCCCGGTGGTAAATAAAGAAGTGCTGCCGTGGGACAAACTCACCGCGTTAGTAGAAAAAGGCGAATTCAAAGAGAAAACATTTCAGAAACTACGAAAATCCCATAAGACCCTCGCTGCAGAGTTGGAAAACACCTTGCTGGAAAATCGTAAAATCGAAAAGCAAGTGACCGCCTCTTTAGAGGAGTTGAAATACCAGATCTGCTCGCCGGTAGTGCAAGAATTGATCAAAGAGCTGCAGGGTAAATTCAGCGACGCCAACGCTGTCAAATATCTCGATGATGTGCAAACTCATATTTTAGAAAACCTGGCATGGTTTCAGGAAGAGGACACGGATGAGTCCAAATCAGATACTTCGTCTGCCTCAAAAGCGGAGGAATTGATTGAATTCAAAGTCAACGTGGTGGTGGACAATTCAAAATTAAAACGCGTACCGGTCATCATTGAAACCGCGCCAAATTATCAGAACCTGTTCGGCACCATCGAAAGAACCAAAGACGACGGCGGCGCCTGGAAAACGGATTTCACCAAAATCAAAGCCGGCTCACTGTTGAAAGCCAATGGCGGCTATCTGGTGTTAAATCTTTCCGATGCTTTGGTGGAGCCTGGCGTCTGGGCGGCATTGAAGCGCACCTTAAAGAACCGCAAGTTGGACATCGTAGCGTACAGTTCCATCTACCCATACCCAACCTCCGCTCTGAAACCCGAAGCCGTGGACATCGACGTGAAAGTGGCCATCATCGGCGACGCCGCTCTTTATCAGCGGCTCTATTTTTACGATCCCGACTTCAAAAAGATATTCAAAGTCAAAGCCGAGTTTGACACCGTCATGCCTAAAAACGGCATGGCCATCGGTAACTATACTGCGTTTGTGAAAAAGATCTGCGATGAAGAAGGCCTGCTGCCTTTCACCAACTCCGGCGTGGCCGAAGTCATCGAATACGGTGTGCGGCTGGCAGGCAAGCAAAACAAAATCTCCACCCGGTTCAGCGACATCGCCGACGTGCTGCGCGAAGCCGACTACTGGGCGAAACAGAACAAAAGCAAAGTCATCGACGGCGACCATGTGAACCAGGCCCTGGACGAAAAAAGCTACCGCTCGCAAATTGTGGAAGAAAAAGTACAGGAGATGATCGACGACGGTACCATCCTGATCGACATCGAAGGAAAAAAAATCGGGCAAATCAACGGGCTGTCGGTTTACGATTTGGGGGATTACCGTTTTGGCCGGCCCACTAAAATCACCGCTGAAGTCAGCATGGGCCGGGCCGGCATCATCAATATCGAGCGGGAAGCGGATTTGAGCGGTAAAACCCACAACAAAGGCGTTCTCATCATCGGCGGTTATTTCCGAGGTAAATTCGCCCAGGACAAACCGCTGAGCATGAGCGCCAGCCTGGCCTTCGAGCAGAACTACTCAGGAGTAGATGGCGACAGCGCCTCTTCCACCGAAATTTACGCCATTCTTTCCGAGCTCTCCAAGCTGCCGCTCAGGCAGGATATCGCTGTCACCGGTTCGGTAAATCAAAAAGGTCAGATTCAGCCCATCGGCGGCGTCAACCAGAAAATCGAAGGATTTTATGCGGTTTGCAAAGCCAAAAAACTCACCGGCCAACAAGGGGTAATGATTCCTCATCAAAATGTACAGAATCTGATGCTCAAACCCGAAATCGTGGAAAGCGTGAAAGCGAATAAATTCCATATTTACCCGGTCTGCACCATCGACGAAGGCATTGAAATTCTCACGGGGGTAGCCGCTGGCAAGCGAGATGCCAGTGGACGATTCCCGAAGGGCACGGTAAATAACCTGGTGGATTTACGGCTCAAAGATTTGGCTACGGGATTGAAACAGTTCTTTCCGGTGGAGCAATAAAATCCATGAACCCAACTGAATCCTGAAGTTGAAAAACTCAACACTTCAGGATATTTTAAAAATGCAAAAAACCGATCTCATCTTCTGGACGCTTACTACCGGCACCATCAGTGCTCTGGCGACTGGTTTAGGGGCCATACCAGTCGCCTTTATCTCGCGGAAATCAACACTGGTGCGGGCTTTTTCCGGGGCCATTGCCGCCGGCATGATGATTTCCGCCTCGGTGTTTTCTCTGGCGCAAGAAGGCATAGCCTTGAAAGCGGTGCGCACCACGGCTCCTTACGAGGTGGTGATGGGCCTGATGCTTGGCGCCGCTTTCTTCTGGTTTGTGGATAAAAAACTCAATTACGAGCATCCACACTCACACAACAGCATACAGTTTAAATCGAAAAGGGGCTACCTGATTTTTGTGGCCATGCTCATTCATTCCTTTCCAGAAGGGGTGGCGATTGGAGTGGGTTTTGCGACTGGCGATTTTAATTTTGGTTTGATCATGGCTATCGCTATATCCGTTCACAACATTCCAGAGGGCATGGCGATTTCTTTGCCGCTGCACACGGAAGGGGAATCGTTCAGCAAATGTTTTGGCTATTCCGTGCTCTCCAGTGTGCCGCAGCCGCTGGCCGCGGTACCGGCGGCGCTGGCGGTCTGGTTTTTTCAACCGCTCCTGGCCACGGGTCTGGGATTTGCCGGCGGCGCCATGATCTATCTGGTGGTGCTGGAGCTCATTCCCGAAGCGTTAAAGGAGGGCGGGCGCAGTCTCACCGCCTGGGGGGTGATGGTGGGGCTGGGGGGGATGCTGTTGATCACCAGTTTGTTGAATCTGATCGAAGTTTAAAAAATCTGTCCCATTTTTGATAAATTGCCTGGCTGAATAAAATCGGATTACTATTTTCAATTGCGCAGCCGCATTTGTCTGGAACTAATCTATGCATTGTTACATTAGCTAATTTAGATATCCTGCAGTAAACAATTTACCAGCTAAAAAATATGACACAAAGCCTGTACCTACAAGGGTAAGGAGCCCAGATGCGTATTTCTCTTTGGATGTTCACGGCGTTGTTTGCCTGGTTTCTACTGTCTGACGAAAAGGCCAAACATGAGCAAAACCGTTCAAAAATGCTGGAAACCCTGCGGCAATACAAAATCACAGATGAACGGGTTCTGAACGCCATGGATGAGGTACCGCGCCATCTTTTTGTACCGAAAAATCTTCGCCACCGCGCCTACGGCAACCACGCTCTGCCCATCGGCGAAGGGCAAACCATTTCACAACCTTACATCGTAGCCTTGATGACGCAGGAGCTCAAGCCGGACAGCAACTTCAGAGTACTGGAAATCGGCACGGGTTCCGGTTACCAAGCGGCGGTGTTGTCGGTTCTCATCGACAGCGTGTTCACCATCGAAATCAAAACCAGGCTGGCTGAGCTGGCAAGCAAACGATTGCAGAAACTGGGCTACGAAAACGTCGTGACCCGCTGTGCCGATGGTTATTTTGGCTGGCCTGAAAAAGCGCCATTCGATGCCATCATCATCACCTGCGCCGTGAATCATGTGCCCCAGCCGCTGCTCGACCAGCTCAAAGTAGGCGGCCACCTGATCCTGCCGCTGGGCAGCACGCTTTACTATCAGACGCTCGTATGCGTGACTAAAAAAGAGAACGATGTGGAAGTGGAATATCTCGGCACCGTGGCGTTTGTGCCCATGACCGGCAAAGCAGAAAAAACTTAATGCCCTCCCAAACCGTTAAGTACCCGTCGGGTTTTTTGTACGCTGCCATTTTCTTATTAACCTGTGGCACCCTGATTTACGAGCTCTCGTTGATTCGCTTGTTTTCGGTAGCGCATCACTATCACTTTGCCTTTCTGGTGGTCAGCATTGCCATGCTCGGATTGGGGGCGGCGGGCGTTTATGTCACGATCTTTACAAAACCACAAACGACGAATTGGCGAAGACGTTTGGCCAATTTCGCACTTTTATTTGCCCTGGCTGTGGTCGGCTGCTACCTGCTGGTCAACCTCATCCCGTTTGATCAACAAAAAATCGCCTTCGAACAAAAACAATTTTTATATCTGCTGCTGTATTACCTCATTCTTTCGGCGCCGCCTTTTTTTAGCGGATTGGCCCTGGCCACGCTTTATGCTTGGCAATCGCAAAAAATACACCGGCTATATTTTTTTGATATCGCTGGAGCAGCCATCGGTTCTGTACTCGTTTTGTGGGTGAGCTCTCGTGCCAATGGACTTGGCGGCATCTGGAGCGCGGCGTTTGCCGGCCTGGTAAGCAGTCTTTTGTTTTCACCCAAAAGAAGTCGAGCGCTGTTCACTCTTATTTTAATGAGCCTGGTAGCCGTATTCTGGCGCTCTAACTTCGAGACGGTGTCCTTGAAACTTTCTGAATACAAAGCGCTGCCGCAACTGCTGCGTCCGCAGAATTCGAAAATCCTGCATACAGAATGGACCCCCGTGGCGCGGTACGACTTTGTGGCAAGCAGCCTGGTGCATTTTGCGCCCGGACTTTCGCTGAAAAACCGAGCCACCCTGCCCGAACAGCTGGGGGTGGTTATCGACGGCGGTATCCTCAACGCGGTAACAAAATTCAACGGCGAGCCCACTTCCTTGGAGTTCATCGAAATGCTGCCGTCCGCGCTGCCCTACAAACTTTCCGATATTTCTTCGGTGTTCGTATGCGAACCGCTTGGCGGCCTGGAATTTTTAACGGCTTTATATTTCGGCACCAGAGGAATCGCCGGTGCCGGTATTCACCAGCAATTGACTGAAGTCGCCGCACAGAAATTTCCAGATTTCAGCGGCGGGGTGTTCAGTCATTTTAACATCAAACAATTCAAGAAAGCACCGCGAACCCAGTTGCGGTCCACTTCCCAAAAATACGATTTGATAGTGCTGCCTGTTTCAGACAGTTTCGGCGCCGCCAGCACCGGCATCTACGGGCCTTCGGAAGATTATCTGCTTACGGTAGAAGCGTTTGCAGAATATCTGCAAAAATTAACGGCGTCCGGCTGGCTGGCCGTCACCTGTTATATTTTACCGCCCTTGCGTCAGGAGCTGCGGCTGATATCGCTGGCAATCCACGGACTTGAACGCGTAAATAAAACGCCGCCGGAAAACCACCTGCTGGCGTTTCGAACGTTGGAAACGTTCACGGTTCTGGTGAAATCTACGGCCGTGACGGTACAAGATTGCGAAATCTTCAAAGCATTTTGTGAACAGCGCGGATTTGACACGGTCTTCTATGCAGGTATTTCCCAATCAGAGCTGAATCGCTTCAACCGATTTTCAAGCCCCATCTTTTACGAAACCATTTCCAGGATAATCTCAAAAAACTCGCGAGCGGCTTTTTACGAGAATTATGCTTTTGATGTCAAACCCCCCGGCGATGATCGTCCGTTCTTTGGTCATTTTTTTCGTTTGGCAAAATTGTCGGAAGCCTATAACCAACTGAGCCGAAGATGGACCGCCTTTTTTGAAGGAGGTTATTTGGTGGCCGCGCTTTTTGTGCAAGCCGGTTTCCTCAGTCTGTTCTTCCTGATCGCCCCGCTGCTCTTGCTCAGAAGACAGCCGAACAACCAGCCACCAACAAAAAATGTAACAGCTATATTGCTTTACTTTTTCTGCATCGGTCTGGGCTTCATGCTCACTGAAATGGTGCTCATTCAACGCATAATTCTGTTTTTGGATCATCCTCTGTATGCCGTCGCCACGGTGGTTGCCAGTTTACTCGTTTCCGCGGCCATCGGCAGTTATGTCTCCAATCGTGCGGAGCGATTTTCGTTCTGGAACCTTCAACGACATATCACGGCCTTGTGTCTGCTGCTGGTGATTTATTTGTTCGGCCTCGCACAGGTCGTCAACGCCTGGTTGAAATATACCACCACCGTGCGCTTTCTCTTGACGGGGCTGCTCATGGCGCTGCCGGGTTTTTTAATGGGATTTGCCTTTCCAGTAGGCATTCGCCGGCTCGGAGCAATCGAAGAAAAATACATCCCCTGGGCTTATGGAGCAAACGGTGCGGCTTCGGTTGTGGGTGCTTCACTGGCAGTACTCACAGCTCTGGAATGGGGGTTTACCGCGGTCATGGCCCTAGCCGCAGCTTGTTATTTCATGGCGGTTTTGGCAGCGCGAGACTGGCTTACAAACCCCAGATATGTGCAGAGCAACTGATCTGCTCACTCCCGAGTTGTTTTTTTGAAAATGAACACTACTGTCCCGATATTAATCGAACAAAAACAGTTGTTTAGAAAGTTGGTTGTT
>JBHHXN010000206.1:0-8454 GCA_046757025.1 bacterium | reverse complement strand
CCACAACAAAGCAAGTCATTTAAACATTTGCGGCTCCGCCGCGCTAGGAATTATGAATTAAACTGGTTTTTTCTGGGGTGGATAATAAGTAGTGTCTGAACGGGAACTCGAGAAATTCGCGATTTAAGAGCATCTTCGCGAAGGCGTCCCTCCGACAAAGCCTGTCCTGAGCTTGTCGAAGGGCTCAGAACAGGTCCAGCCAGGAAGGAATTCACCCTCGGCCAGGAGGCCTTCGGTAAGATCGGGTCGTTTGCGTTCTGACACTAAGAGCTCCATTTCAGAAATGGTTGTAGGATTCACATGAGACAATAGCAGCTACCGATCTTCACCCTTCGACGCCACTCAGCGTGAAGATCATGGTTTTCCGATTTTGCATTGGGACTCAGCATGATGATAGGTACCCGACAAGCAATTTTGAAATAGAATACTAAGTATGTAACCTTCACTTTCGATTTTTGTCTTAACAGTAAAAGCAGAATAGAATCAATCATGATTACCGGTAGCGGAGATTGAAAACAACAGTTCACGTAACGGAACTCATCATTCAAGCGCAGCAGAATGACACACATGCGTTCCGAAAATTATTTGAAATATATAAACTACCTGTGTATAATTTTATTTTGCGCATGAACGGTCGCCAACAGGATGCCGAAGACATTTTGCAGGAGGTGTTTGTGAAGATGTTCCAGAAATTACCGACACTGCGGGAAGCCCGCTTATTTTCGTCCTGGTTATTTCGCATCGCCAAAAACGAAACCTTCAATCATCTCCGCAAAAATCGCCCCGGGATGCGTGATTCCCTTGATGACCGCGATTTTACCGAAAAATGGCGGATGCCAGAAAAAGAGACGCACACGAATCCGGACCGAAAAACGGAACAGCAGGAGCTCGAACAAAAGATGCAAGCCGCCCTGAACGAGCTGCCGGAAATCGTGCGTGCGGCGTTCATCATGGGAGTCATGGAAGGGTATTCTTACAAAGAAGTGGCCAAATCGCTTGGCTGTTCCGTGAACAACGTCAAGACCCGGGTGTTTCGGGCGCGTACGTTGCTTAGCAAAAAATTGCGCCCTTATTTTCAAGCATAGAGGTTGTGAAAAATGAAATGCGAAAAAGTTGAAGTTTTGATTTCCGCCCACCTGGATGGCGAAGTCACCCCTTCGGACTGGCAGGAAGCGCAGGCCCACATCCAATCGTGCGTGAGATGCGCTGAAACCTTGCGCCGTTTTGAACACAGCACGCGTTTGTTCCAACAAACCCTGTCTCGTTTTCAGCCGGCCCACGAAGCCTGGACTAAAATAGAATCCCGGCTGCAAAATCAGCCGTCGTCGTTGTTTGCGCGCTGGTGCGGTACGCTGCGTCATCTGTGGGAGGTCTACATCGTAAGACCGCCAGCCTATATTCGTACGGCACAAATTACTTTTGCGGTTGCGGTGATTGCGTTCATGTTTTTCATAAAAAATCCATTTCAAACGGAGCCGACCACGAGCAATTTGGTAAAAAAAGAGTCAACAGCCCCCACAGTGAATTCGGGTTTTCCAGCGCAGCCGGGCCGAAGTCTTGAGCGAACTCAAATGTCGCAGCCGGAATGGACCGAGGAGATTCAAAACTATTTTGAACAGACCGCGGTGCTGTTGATGGAAATCAAAAACAGCGAACCCGAAAAAGAAGCGATGGATCTAGCCAGTTTGCGTTCCCAATCTCAAAAACTGCTGGAGAAGTCGGTTTTGATCAAAAATGATCTGCAGGATTCCGAGCTGACGGAGCTATCCTCCACCGTGGAACAATTGCAACTGGTGCTCATGGAATTAGCCAATCTTAAAGAGAAGAACGAAAAATTGGACATCGAAATGCTGAAAGCGATCATCCTCAAACAGGATATCCTGATCAAAATAGAAATATTCGATCTCAAAAGTTTTGAGAAAAATAAACCGTTTTTGAAAGGTCGAAAATCAAGCCCTTTACACAAAAAGAAATCAACGATTTAAATGTCTGGAGCACTTGAATATGCATGCAGCGAAATTGTGTTACCTGAGTTTTACCCTAATATTTTGCACGAATTTTGCGCCGGCCCGCGCTTTTTTCACCACATTTGAATTCACAAGCTGGATCAGTCAAGAAAAAGACTATTTGCTTTTGCAGGAAGGCAAGCGTTTTCGCGACAAAAAAGAATGGAGCTCAGCCATCAAATCTTTCTCGCAGTTACAGGAACGCTTTCCCGACAGCAATTACCATGATGACGCGCAATTCTGGATGGCTTACTGCTACGAAAAGCAACACGGCGCCACCGAAGAAGCCTTCCAAAAATTTGAAACGGTAACCCAAAACTATCCGGACAGTCCCTGGGTGGATGAAGCCGAAGCGAAAATGGTGGAAATCGCCAGCGAGCTGGTGGAAAAAGGTCACACCAAGTACCAGCGTTATGTGGAAGAAGGGCTGGAAAAAGACAACCGCATGGCGCGATTGCAGGCCCTCATCGCCATCAGCGACATGAAAGACCCCAAAGCCATTCCGGTGCTCATCAAAATTCTAAAAAATGAATCCGATACCAGCATTCGGCTGCGCGCCATGATGGCTCTGGAAGATTTGGAAGCGCCCGAAGCGCTGCCGGCGGTTCTGGAAGTTTTGCGCACTGAAAAGAACAACAACATGAAACTGCGGGCGTTATTTTATCTGGAAGAAATCGGCGATGAACGCGCCCTGCCGGCCGTTCTGGAAGTGCTCAGCCATGAGCAGGATACAAATTTGCGACTGAGAGCAATGTACGTACTGGAAGAAATGGAAAGTCCGAAAGCGGTGCCGGCCTTGCTCGATGTTTTAAAAAACGATAGAGACACCAATTTGCGCTTGCGGGCGTTGTATGCCCTGGAAGACATCGAAGATGAGCGCATCGTGCCGGTGCTGGTGGAAATTTTGCAAAACAAACAGGAGGATAAAAACATCAAATTGCGGGCGCTTTATGCGCTGGAGGACCGAGAAGACGCCCAGGCGATGGACGCCCTCATCGCAATTTTGAAAAATGAATCCGATATCAATTTAAAATTACGCGCTTTGTATGCCCTGGAGGATTTCGACGATGAAGAATTATACAGCAAATACAGCGGCATCCTTCTACACATCCTCAAAAACGAAAAGGACAAAAATCTGCGATTACGTGCCCTGTACATTTTAGAAGACATGGAATCTCCCCAGAGCGTGCCCATTCTCATCGAAGTGTTGGAAAAGGAAACCGACCCGAATCTCCGGCTGCGGGCGTTATATGCGTTGGAAAATATGGAAGACGAGCGGGCGGTTCCGGTGCTGTCGAAAGTGTTAAAACAAGACGATAGCACCAACCTTCGGCTGCGGGCGCTGTACGCTCTGGAAGAAATCGGTACAGAGGAAATCGTGCCGGCTGTGATCGCGGCCCTGCGCGACGATCCGGACAAAAATATTCGTTTGCGCGCAGTCAGTGTGCTCGAAGATTTGGAGGACGCGCGCGCCATCGAACCGCTGCTGGAAGCGGCCAAAAGCGATCCAAGCCGCGAGGTGCGCTCCAAAGCCCTGTTCGCCCTGCGCGAATTCAAGGATCAACGCGCGGTGGACGCGCTGTTGAAATTTTTGACACGGGAATACAAAGATAAAAAGAAATAAAATATCCGCCATTCTCTTTCCTGAGATTTCCCCGGCAACGAGTTGCACCGCCACCGTTACTGAGATTTTATATCCTGAGATTGTCTCTGACTTTTTAAGTCCTATTTTTCTTCAACGAGAAGGAATTCTGCCAATCGGTGAACTTGTTTAACGAGCGCAATCCCACATTTCCAAATATTCAGAGTCCTGAAATTTCTCATTGTGTGCAACCAATTTATAAACAAGGGCCAAAAGCCAACAGCCTGTCTGCGTCTGCCTGTGCTTGCCTGCGCGTTGCGCGCAAGCGGGCCGGCACCTGCCTGCTTCCGCAGGACAGGCAGGCGGCAGACAGGTGCATTCTTTCGCACAGGCAGGCTAAATGCCAATAGCTGAATGTTATACTGACTTGATAATTATTTCAGGTTTTAACATTTAAAAAGTTCAATTATTTTTGGTTAGTATTAACACTGAACTTTTGCAAAAAAGTGTAAAAAAAAAGAACGCGGATGACACGGATTTAACGGATCTGAACGGATGAACTTGTC
This sequence comes from bacterium, assembly GCA_046757025.1. GTDB lineage: Bacteria > Zhuqueibacterota > Zhuqueibacteria > Oceanimicrobiales > Oceanimicrobiaceae > JBHHXN01. The sequence continues at coordinate 4,300 of JBHHXN010000206.1, read as the reverse complement.
GAAGTCAGTGGAATGTGTATTGTATTGCTCATGAATTTTTTGGTTTCAACAAAAATCAGATCCGTGTCAATCCGTTCTATCCCTGTCTGCCGACAGGCAGGTGTTAAATCCGTGTTCCAAAATGGGCAAAAGTGCATCCCGCATAAAGGCGGGACAGAGACTCAAAGAATCCGTAAAGTTTTTTTGCTATTTTATTTTCACCCATAACTTTGGGTCAAAATCAATATGATCATCGACAGGAGATGTTAAGATGTTTTTGGTTTGGAATGCTGAAATTTCCCGCTCCTTGTTTTTCTTTGTGTAACCTTTGCGCTTTTGCGTCCTTGCGTGAAATCTTTTGCACAAAAATGCAAAAGTTCATTTGTAATATTATAGAGCCCAAAAAGTCTAATTTATCAGGGGAATTTTTTGATGAAACTTTTGTTACTACATAGCGTAGTAAGACTAAACAAAAAATCAAATTTACCTTCATCCTGAATTCAATGAATCCAAAAGAATTTGCTTTTACTTTTAATCCAAACAAAAAAGGGCTGCGCAAAATATTGGGCGATCTGGAAGCCGACATCATGGAAATCGCTTGGCGCAAACCGGAAATCACCGTGCGGCAAGTAACCGAACTGCTGCAATCGCAGCGAGACATCGCCTACACTACGGTGATGACGGTGATGTCGCGATTGGCAGAGAAAGGGCTGCTAAAAAAAATAAAGCATGGCACGGCTCACATTTACCAGCCCACCTCCAGTAAAGAGGAATTTACCAGGTCCACCTTAAAAAAAGTGATCAACGAGCTGTTAGCTGATTTTAGCGCGCCGGCCATCAGCCAGTTTCTGGATTCGGTAGAAGAAGCCGATCCCGAGAAAATGGAAGAATTAGCCCGGCTGATCGAAAAAAAACGCAAGAACAAACATGTTTGAATGGCTGTCGCAACAATATATCAAACTGATTTTGAATTACCAGATCCTGCTGGGAAACCCTTCTGGCTGCGGAACGGTAGAGCTGTTGCGATTGTTCAGTTTTACCCTGATCGCGGTTTTTGCACTCAAGCTGGGCGCGCATCTTCTCATTTTTAATTACTTGAAAAGAAAATTTTCCAGATATTCCGTCAGGAGTCACCCCGAGCTTTTTCGACTTTACGAAAGATCGGCGCAAATCATGATACTAAAAAAGCTGCCAGCGCTGTTTGCCTTTGAAAACGTGCGTCCCCTGGTCTTTACCATTGGCTCGTTACGCCCGGCCATTTTTCTTGCGCCTGCACTGGTTAACAAATTAAAAAGTGATGAGCTCGAAGCCATCTTTGTGCATGAACTCACGCACATCAAACGACGAGATAATTTGCTGGTGTGGTTTCTGGAAATCTTTTTTCTGGCGATTCCGATATTGTTCATACAGGTGTTTGCCATCAGTTTTGTTTTCAGCGTCCAGAACTCCGTTTACGCAATTTTAGGGACGCTCGTCGGCCTGACGGTTTTTAAAGCTTTTGTGTGGAAACGCATCCTTTTTCTGCGCGAACTTTCCTGTGATGACCTGTCCGTCGATAAAATCAAAGATCCGCTGATTCTGGCCGCTTCCATCACGAATGTCTGGCGGTTGGCAAAATCCCTGCCGCGTTACCGTTGGCAGACCGGACTCGCCTTTACGCAAACACTTTTGCCTGCAACCATGCGCCTGGAAACCCGCGTGCAACGACTACTCAACTACAAGCGCCCCTGGTTTAAATTTTTTCTCGGCAAAGCTTTGCGGGTGGCGGCGGTGCTCTTCATTTTATCGACTTCGATTTTTCTTTGGCAATTTTATTCGAAATACGGCCATCTCGATTTCGGATTCGGGGAAAACACCCTCTTGCACATTTGCAGCAGTATATGTGAACATTAATTGACTTTTTTTTAAACCTGAACTACTACAAGTTGTAGTAAACCTTAACAAAACAGAGGTATTAATATGAACAAATACATCATGCTCAGTTTCGTCGGGGTAGTCATCCTGGCCGGCGTTTTTTATCTCTCGGCGCGCGGCAGCGATGTCGCTGACACATTACACAACCTGAGCCACGACGCCGGCTTTTGTGAATGTGACGCTTTCGCCGCCACCGTGGCTGACGTGCAGGACAGGGCGGCTTCCTGTGCCAACAATTCATCTTGTTTGCCATCGAGCAACACAGCAGCTTTAACGCAGTTCACTGACGATGAACAAAATGTCGTCGATTACATTTGCGATCAAGTGATGGCAAATGGTAAGACAAATTTTGATGACGACGAGCTGGAAAAAGCCACCGGCGTTTCCGTGCAAGCCATGAACAATGATAAACTCAAAGCCGGTGTGCTGGCCGAACTGAATCGTAGAAATTTTAACTTCGGCCGTCTGAGCGGCGGCAGTTACTGCTCGAAATTCAGCGCCTGTTCAGTGGACCGAGACTTGAGCGGTGCCAGCGGCGAAGAACTGGAGCGCTATCAATTTGAAAAGTCTCAGGATGCCAAGCCCTTCGAGAACTTTCATGCGCCCGATTTCACCCTGCCAACCACCCACGGAAGACAAGCCAGTCTTTCGGATTACCGCGGTAAACCAGTGGCGCTAGTTTTTCTCTCCGGTCACTGCTCACACAGCTTCGACACGCTGCCGATATTAGCGGAATTGCACAAAAAATACGACCGGAATGAGCTGGTCATTTTACCGGTGTACGTAAACAGCGGTTCGGTAAATGACATCCTGACCTGGAGCTCAAAAATGAAGCTGGGGTTTCCACTGGTGGTTTCACCAAACAAGAAAGTGTCCAACGCTTACCACAGTCGTATGGTGCCTTCGACCTTTCTCATCGACCGCCAGGGACAGGTCATCAAAAAATATGTGGGCTTCAAAAACAAAGACGTGCTGGACCGGGCATTTAGCAAGCTGGTCAAATTACAATCTCAATCCCAAACGCACCTCTCTGATTGACCGGTTTCTGTTTGACCGATGTAAATCTTGAAATTCTGCGGGGATTTCATCTGTAAACAATCATGTTGCGGAGGTCGTCGCGGTGATCTCCGCAACAAAATTAGTGAACAATTTTAATAACGGATCGTTGCGAGTTATGCGAAATTTTACACGTCACTTTTTTATTATTTTTACCACCTTCCTTCTGCTTTGGGTATCCTGCTCTTTGAAACAAAAAACGCAGGATGACCGTGTGCGCTCTGAGACCGTGACCTCGTCCCGTACCAATCGGCTGGCCATCGATTTCACAGCCATGGGGCTGGACGGCCAGCCTTTTGATGGCGGTTCGCTTCTGGGGAAAACCGTGCTGCTGGATTTCTGGGCGGTTTGGTGTGCGCCCTGTGTGGCCGCGTTTCCCACCTTGAATCGGTTGCAGCGGGATCTCGCCAACGAGAATTTTGCAGTGGTCGGCCTGGCAGCGTATTCCGGCACGCCCGAAGATGTCCACAAGTTTTTGAAAAAACATAAACTGATTTACACAATCGTAGTGGCAGATGAAACGCTGGTGCAACGCTTCGAAGTCATCGGTTATCCGACTTATCTTTTGATCGATTCCGATGGCAAAATGTACAAAAAGTATGTCGGTGAAGTGAAAAATCTTTACTCACAAATTAATGCAGACGTGCTTCAGGTCAGTAAAAAAAAGAGCGCACAGGACAAATAGGCGCACATAAAAATCGCTCGCTATTTAGAGATAAAATCTAACCAAAAATATTTCAATTATTTGACTGTCAAAACTTGAAATCATGGTATGGTCAGTTAAAAACACACATCAATAACGTGGTTAATTTTTAAGGATACAGATTTGATAAAAAAGTCAGAAACCATCTCTGAGAAATCCAGAACATAGAATCTAAACATCGAATTACTAAAGGAGGACACCATGAACCGAAAATTTCTACAAATTTCTTTGTTAGCCTTAATCTGGTTTGTCATTTTTTCCTGTAGTGAGGAGAAAGAACAGGCTAAAAATTCAGCCGCAGCTCTCAATGCTGAAGAACAAAAAGTCGTGGATTATTTATTGGCGGATTGGAACAAGCAGTTCCGTTCCACCAGTATCCCGCTGGCCATGAAAAATCTTGACTTGCAACCCGATGACGATTTTCGCTTGAATATCGCTCGGTATTTTCGGAAGCACACCGATCTGGCCAACAATCTGAAATGGTGGGGCGTCAACAACTACCTTTTAAGCAATGACGAAAAATTGATTGCCAAATATTTGATCAACCAATACGACCAGGAACAGCGTTTACCAGACCTCACAACGCTTGCCGAAGCCGTTGACCTAACTGAAACGGTTGTTAATGCAAAGTTGAATTTTCTGGTCAGA
>JBHHXN010000205.1:0-8613 GCA_046757025.1 bacterium | reverse complement strand
AGATGAACGGATTCGATGTCATGTGTTTCTCTGTTTTATCGCGCTGGTGCTGGTCCGAATTGTGGAAAATAAAACCGGCCTCAGCTGGCCAAAAGTCCGCAACGAGATGAGTCGGTTGCATCATGGCGAATTTGAAATCGATGGCAAGAAAGTCCAACAACTAACCGAGCTCACTCTCGAACAGAAAAGAATACTTAACTCTCTAAATATCAAAGAACCGTCAACGGTTGTAGGCATACACGATGCTTGATTTTGTAGTAACACGAGTGCACTTAGAGAAATTATTCTATCTCAATGTTTATTAATGTGATATGCATATATTTTTTTCACTACCACTGTCGAACGCGGGTTTAAGTGCGAAACTTGAGTCAAAATAATAGTAGTCACTCCCAAAGATTTAAACCATTTTTCGAAATTCTTCTTCTCTGACAATGGGGACGCCGAGCTCTCGTGCTTTTTGGGCTTTTGATCCGGCATTTTCTCCAACCACCACGAAATCCGTATTGCGACTCACCGAGGAAGCGGCGCGTCCGCCTAGACTCTCCACCAGTCGTTCCGCTTCGGACCGGCTGAAATGCCGTAGAACGCCGGTGAAGACAAAGGTTTTGCCGTTGAATTTACCATCTTTTTTCGATTCTAACTGCTGCATTTTGATACCAGCCTGCCGCAACCGTTCAAGCGTCTCAAGATTGTGTTCTTCGCGAAAATATGCCACCACGCTTTCTGCCACCTGCGGCCCAATCTCATAAACCTGCTGCAATTCGTCCAGGGTCGCATTTTGTAAATTTTCAACAGATTTGAATTCCTGCGCTAAAAGGCGGGCCACATGCTCGCCCACAAACCGGATACCCAGAGCAAAAAGCAGCCGGCTGAGATCGGCGTTTTTGGATTTTTCAATGGCCTCCAGAAGATTGCGGGCGGATTTTTCCGCCATGCGCTCCAGCCCGGCGATTTGCTCCAGAGTCAGGGAATAGAGATCCGCAACGTTTTGTACCAGCCCTTTTTCGACCAACTGATCTACCAGTTTTTCTCCCAGCCCGTCGATATCCATGGCGCCTTTGGAAGCAAAGTGCCGGATGCCTTCTTTCAATTGCGCCGGGCAGGAATGGTTCTGGCAACGGTGCACCGCCTCCCCTTCTATTCGCACCACCTGTGAGCCGCAGACCGGGCAAGTCGAAGGAATTTGGTATTTTTCCTCCTTACCGGTGCGTTTCGATTCGATGACCTTCACCACCTCTGGAATGACGTCGCCGGCGCGCTGAATCACCACCCAATCGCCGATGCGAATGTCTTTACGATCGATTTCATCCTGATTGTGCAGGGTGGCGCGGCTGATTTCCACGCCCTCGATTTTCACTGGCATCATGATGGCCACGGGCGTCAAAGCGCCGGTGCGGCCCACCTGAACGATTACGTCTAGAATTTGCGTGGTTTCCTGTTTGGCCTCAAACTTCCATGCTACTGCCCAGCGCGGACTGCGGGTGCGCGTGCCGAGCTGTGCTTGCAGCTGCAAACTGTTCACCTTCACCACCGCGCCGTCGATGGCGTAATCCAACTGATTGCGCAATTGGCCGATTTCGGCGCAACGATTGATGACCGCGGCGATTCCCTTGCAAACCACGATGTGAGGGTTCACGCGAAAACCCCATTTTTTAAACGTGTCCAGCGCCTCAGAATGCCGTGTAAATGCACAGCCCACCACGTGTCCGATACTGTGCACGAAAATATCCAGCGGCCGGGCCGCGGTGATGTTGGAATCGAGCTGGCGTAGAGTGCCGGCCGCGGTATTGCGGGGATTGGCAAAGGCCGGCTCACCCTCTGCAATCCGCTGTTTGTTGAGCTCGATAAAACCCGAAGTGGGATAATAGACTTCGCCCCGCACTTCTATCTTCTCCGGCACGCTTATTTCATCAGAGAGCAAACGCAATGGAATGGAATTGATGGTGCGCAAATTTTGAGTGATATCCTCGCCCACAAAGCCGTCTCCGCGCGTGGAGCCCGCCGTGAACAGACCATTCTCATACACCAGTTCCACCGCCACGCCGTCGATTTTGGGCTCCACCACATATTCGATTTCCTCGGCGGTTTCCAAAAATCTTCTGACCCGGCCATCAAAGTCGCGCAATTCGCCCTCTCCAAACGCATTATCCAGACTGAGCATGGGGATGGTGTGAGTGACGGTTTGAAAGGATTCCAGCGGCGGCGCACCCACACGCTGGGTTGGCGAATCCGGTGTGACCGATTCGGGAAACACGGCCTCCAGCTCCTGTAGCTCCCGAAACAGTCGGTCATATTCGGTATCAGAAATCTCCGGATCGTTCAGCACGTAATAGCGGTAAATGTGGTAGTTGAGCCGTTTTTGTAATTCTCTAATTCGATCTTTCTTCTGCACGACTTGAACCATGTTATTTTATGTAAAAAACTCTAACAAAAATTTTAATAGTAGCCCGACTATAAATGAGATGGAAAAACTCATCAGCGTTCCTAAAATCACGTACTCAGCAAATTTACGGTCAGCGCCTCGTTTAATTTCACCGAAACGCAGAATGCCTTTTGCCGCCAGAATGAAGCCGATGCCATTGTAATTTTCTACCAAAATAAAAGTAATGATCAGCATGCGTTCCAGCCAACCAATATAGCGCCCGGCGTTGGGCAATCCCGAGTCGATCATTTTTTGAAATTCTTTGTCATTTTCATTTCGGATCAACCTTTTTGTCATCCACCCTATCAGCCACCCGACTCCAATGGTTGCAAAAAGATAGCCCGGAATCAATATTGCCAACGCGATTAAATAGGATTTAATTAGCTCGTAGTCAACCATCATTTGTATCTGTTCATTTTTAAAAACCTCTTTTAGTTATATTTGTAAATTACAACCTTTTTTGGTTATATTTTTAAATTACAACCTTTTTTGGTTATATATTAATCGTCACCGGTAGGATAAGAGGATAACAATAGATCAAGATAATGATTTATTTTCTTCTCGGCTTCCAAATAGGCGCGGCCATTGGTGGCTAAAAGAGCTTTGTTGATGTCGGCCTGAGTCACCTTCAACTCAGACGCCACTAACTTTTCCTTTTGATATTTTTTGTACAGCACGACTTTCTGGTACTGGCGCTCAGTCCAGGATGTTCTGAGAATTTGCAAAAGATGAAGCGCGGTATTTAAAATCAGATCGCTGGCTGCATTTTGGGTCACATAGAAAACCTGCTGGGCGCTTTGCTTACCCGATTCCAGAGCCTGGCGCGAATGGTGAAATACACTGCCATCCATTTCCGCAGGATTGGAAGCAAGCTCGGTAGTAATTTCTCCAGTGCCGACTCCGAAGGAAACCGAAATCGGATGCAGCGCTTCCTGAAAAAATGAAACCACACGGTAGCTTTGGGTGAGATCCTGTAAAACACCCTGCCATTCGTCGCCCAAAGTGATGGCGAATTTCGCAATCAGATGGTCTTTGAAATCGCGATTGACCTGAGATATCGCTTCGAGAATGCGCCCCTGCAGGGCCTGTCTTTCCGGGATATCCCGCGATTTGTTCACATCGGCTGTGATAACACAGTAATTCATCAGATGATAGATTAGATTAAATTGAATTATCCTTTTATACAGCCCAGCGGACGCAGTTGCGCCACTTTTTTGGAGATGCCAGCCAACTGGCAGGCATCCACCACGTTGGCCACGTCTTTGTAAGCTTCGGAAATTTCTTCATCCACGGTGCGGCGGCTGGAGGCTTTCACAATGATGCCCCGGTCTTCCAACTCCTGCACGATGGCGCGGCCTTTGGCGACTCTCTTGGCCTTGTTGCGGCTCATGGCGCGGCCGGCGCCGTGACAGGTGGAGCCAAAGGTATTTTCCATGGCGCCCTCCGTGCCCACCAGTACATAGGAGTACCGTCCCATATCGCCCGGAATGAGCACCGGCTGGCCCACACCGCGATAGGCCGCAGGAATATCCTTCGAACCCGCGGCAAAGGCACGCGTGGCGCCCTTCCGATGCACGCACACTTGCTTTTCCTTGCCGTTAATTTGGTGACGCTCCATTTTTGCGATATTGTGCGCCACTTCATAAACCATCCGCAAGCCGATAGCCTTAGGCCCCATCCTCAGCGCCTCTTCAAACGCCAGCCGGGTCCAGGCCGCGATCACCTGACGATTAGCAAAAGCGTAATTCACCGCGCAGCGCATGGCCTGCAGATATTCCTGTCCCTCAGGAGATTGGATGGGCGCACAGCAGAGCTGGCGGTCGGGCAGCTCGATGCCATACTTCTGCACCGCTTTATTCATGACGCCTAAATAATCGTCGCACACCTGGTAGCCAAATCCTCTGGAGCCGCAGTGAATGATCACCGTCACCTGATCCAATTGTAAGCCCAGAACCCGAGCGATGTCCTCATCATAAATTTCCGCCACGTAGCCCACTTCCAGAAAATGATTGCCCGAGCCCAGCGTGCCTAACTGCGCGCGCCCGCGCTCCAGAGCTTTTTGACTAACCACTTGCGGATTGGCGCCATCCATGCGGCCATTTTCTTCGATATATTCTAAATCTTCCGCACTGCCGTAACCATTTTTAATGGCCCACTCGGCGCCTTGCAGCAGCACTTTCTTTTCCACCGCGTGCGAAACGCGCAATTGACTTTTGGAGCCCACGCCGGTGGGAACGTGCTGGTAGAGCGCGTTCACCAGCTCTCGCATTCTGGGCTGAATATCCTGCCGGCGCAATTTGGAAGCCATGAGCCGCACCCCGCAATTGATGTCGTAGCCCACGCCGCCAGGAGAAATCACGCCTTTGTCCATGTCAAAAGCCGCCACGCCGCCGATGGGAAATCCGTAACCCCAGTGAATATCCGGCATGGCCAGGGAATGCCCGACGATGCCGGGCAAGTGTGCGACGTTGGCGGCTTGTTCCGGCGCGTTGTCGCTGCGGATAACGTCCATCATTTTTTCGGTCGCATAAATTCTGGCGGGCACCCGCATCTTCCCCTCTTTGGGAATTTCCCAAAGGTAGTCGGTTACTTTACGTATCTTCATTTTCTATTTAAATAATCCTCATTAAATTTTACAAATCAAAAATCACCTGCGCTTCCCAGCCCTGTTCTTTTTTCGTGACATATAATTTGTGATAAGTCACCGCTTTGACCTCCGTGTAAATTTCATGTTTATTTTCATCAATTTTTTCTCCTCGCACCCTGGCCAATAATTTTGAATCATCGATCAATTCAATCTTAAAATCCTTGAAAAGCACTTCCTCAGTGAAAAAAAGATAATTCAGCTCGGACAGCCAGGCCACCAGCAGCGCCTCCAGGTCGGTGGCTTCGACTTGTATTTTCCTTTCGATTATGAGTGCCACGGTCTCAAGATTGGCAATGACGTCAAACATTCCAAGCGCCGCATGGCAGAATAGCTCCGCCAGAGTTTCGCCGTATATTTTAATACCCACGTCGGCGGTGTGATCGATCTGCTGGTATTTCGGTGGTTTGTGCTCCATTCCGGTCAAATATATAAAACAAATACAAAAAAAACAACACTTCCATGCATAAAAGAAGCCTGCGGCCATTTTCATGACCGCAGGCTTCTTTGTCGGGGCGATAGGATTTGAACCTACGACCCTCTGCTCCCAAAGCAGATGCGCTACCGGACTGCGCCACGCCCCGAATTATCTATTTAATAATTCTTTTAGTTGATGACAAATTCTCCTGTTTTGATCTTTTCTTTCAAAGCTTTAAAAGCCTGCGCGCGATGGCTGATGCGATTCTTCAGCGCCATCTCCATCTCGGCAAAAGTGCGTTCATATTCCGGCACATAAAATACGGGATCATAACCGAAGCCGCCTGCTCCTCGCACATGGTCGATGATCACGCCTTCACAAATTCCCTCGACAGTTCGAGCGTCCTTTTTATTGCACAAAGCCACCACACAGCGGAATCTTGCATTGCGTTCTACTCGTTGAATCCCTTTTAGTTCCTGCAAAAGCTTTGCGACATTTTGAGCATAGGTGGCATTTTCACCTGCATAGCGACTGGAGAACACCCCCGGCCGACCGTTCAGATAATCCACTTCCAGGCCGGTGTCGTCTGCCACAGCGGTTAGACCCGTAAATTCGGAAATAACACTCGCCTTTTTGATGGCGTTCTTTGTCAGGCTGCTGCCGTCTTCCACCACCTCTGGCGCTTCGGGAAAATCAGCCAGTGTGAAAATACTTAGGTCGAGATCCCCTAAAAGCTCTTTTATCTCCTTTATTTTATCCTGATTTCTGGTGGCTAAAATGAGTTTCTTGTGCACACGCGATCAGATTTGTTTTTGTTCATAAACCTCTACCCAATCCACAATACCTACGATGGCGGCGTCGATGGGTGCGATGCGTGTGGGGTACGGAATCGTGGCCTCGCGAGCCGTGACGTAGTAAATCAGCTCACCCGGTCCGGCGCCAACGGTGTCCACTGCTACGATAGGCGAACCCACCTTTTGCTCGTGGTGGTCGAGGGGCTGAATGATCTGCATTTTCGCGCCCTCTAAATTTTCATCTTTCACCGTTGCCCACACCGTGCCGATGACTTTTGCGAGATTCATACTTTGGTTTCCACGTCCAGTTTATCGACGATGGCCATGATGGTGGCGTCCACGGCTTTGTTTTCCGTTAAAATGGTTTGGCGGGCTGAGCTGCCCTGAGCCACTAACACGACCTCTCCAACTCCCGCTCCAACTGCGTCCACCGCCACTAGGAAACCTTCCTTTTTCTTGTACTCTAAATCGACCGGTTTCACGATTTGAAACTTCATTCCCACCAGTTTTTCATCTTTGCGGGTTGCCCAAACTGTGCCGATAACTTTTGCGAGTATCAAATGACTCTCCGGTTAAATCTTAGCCGTACACTTCGGCTTCGTTGCATTTGCAAACTCGCACCAGCTTCTGGTTAAATTTCCAGGAGTTTTTTGTTTCCGATTTTTCTGAAATGACGACTTTCACGGCGGTGAGCAGCTCACCGCATTCCGGACAGTGATGACCTTTTCCTTCGGAAGTCGCTTTGGCTACTTTCGCTGCGAAACTTCTATCTTTCGACATGTGTTCTCCTCAATTATTAAAAGACAAGCACCAAATATAATAAATTAATCCTAAAAGTCAATAAAAAAACCGCCAGAGGCAACACGACGACACGACGACACGCACGGAGTTATTGTTATAGGCATCACCTACTGTTAATCACTAAATCGTATCCAAAATGAAAATAGAAACTGCTTTATTTATTTTGCTTCTGAAGGCGTTCGAGTTCCCTTGCAACCATTAATTCGACTACCTCGACCATATTTTTGTCTGTTAATGCAGCTATCTGGCATAGCTTTCTTCGGGTTTTAAGCCAGATTTTCACAGTTATAAATTCTTCTGTTTTGCTTTTCATGTGTTGTAAATTTACTACTTCATAATCAAAATGTTAGCTCTAATTTTGTTCCTTTTTCAAGGACTCAACAACTTCCCGAAAACTATTTAGACCTGATTCCAGATTGTCAATAATTTCAAGCGCTAAAATATCTGGGTCAGGAAGGTTATCCAGGTCGACCAAACTGTCGTCTTTGAGCCAGAATATGTCCAGACTGGTTTTGTCCCGTGCGATTATTTCGTCGTATGTGAATTTTTTAAAACGCTCGGTTTCTTTACGGTTATGTCGATTTTCTGGATGGTAGCATTTGATGAAATCCTGCAAATCTTCATACTGCATTTGTTTGGTTTTGAGGGTGAAATGCCTATTCGTTCGCAAATCGTAATACCACACTTCTTTGGTCCAGGGATGCTTGCTGGCCGGTTTGTTGTCGAAAAAGATGACATTGGCTTTCACACCTTGTGCGTAAAAGAGTCCGGTGGGCAAGCGTAAAATGGTGTGCAGGTCGGTGGATTCCAACAATTTTTTGCGAATGGTCTCTCCGGCGCCGCCTTCGAACAAAACATTGTCCGGCACCACCACCGCGGCTTTGCCGTCTATTTTCAGCATGGTGCGAATGTGCTGGACAAAATTGAGCTGTTTGTTGGAGGTGGTAGCCCAGAAGTCCTGCCGCTGGTAGGTGAACGATTCTTTCTTCTGGGTGCCGTCTTCATTGGTAATCGTGATGCTGCTTTTCTTGCCGAACGGCGGATTGGTCATCACATAGTCGAAGCGGTCGCCTGCATCCGCTGCTAAACTATCGTTCCGTTCAATTGGCGGCTCGCTGTTCAAATCTCCGATATTGTGCAGAACCAGATTCATCAAACACAAACGCGCGGTTCCGGGCACAATTTCCCACCCTTTGAACGTCTTGCGTTTCAGGAAGTCGATGTCGTCTTTGTTCATGGATTTGATGTGCGTGTCTCGAATAAAATCATGAAATGCCAGAAAGAAGCCGCCCGTACCACAGGCGGGATCGGCCATGGTTTTCCCGGGTTCCGGCTGCATGACTTCGACAATTGCCTTGATTAGAGGCCGAGGCGTAAAATATTGGCCCGCGCCCGTCTTGGTGTCGGCGGCAAATCGCTCCAGCAGACTTTCGTAGATTTCGCCTTTGACGTCCACTTCCATCCCAACCCAGGTTTCGCTGTCGATGAGCTGCACCAGACGATGCAGTTGCGCCGGATTTTGAATTTTGTTTTG
>JBHHXN010000204.1:0-8683 GCA_046757025.1 bacterium | reverse complement strand
ACTCTGGACGTCATGGTCGCTCTGGACACAACGCAGTCCAAGGTCAAAAACATACCGGTCGCCGCAGCGAGCGGTGGATAAATTACAATTACGATTCCTCTCTGCGCGGATTTTCTCGATCTTGACCACATCGGTGCAATCAAGCGAGCTTTCCTGCCAGAGAGTTCTCGAGGAGGTCGTTACCAACAAAACACAAAAACCGATGACGAAATGCTTGATCATTTTCTATTTCCTCGCTACACGATTCATTCACCTCAGTAGTTCCAAGATTGCTTCTACAAACTCACCCACAGTTGGATTTGGTCCGCTGCCGTAGTTTAAATGACTTCCATCTTTCGTCCATGCTCCTAACACTGTTCCGGTAAAAAAATAGCTATACTCCAGAGTCATGTAAGATTGATTTTCTCCATCGAAGACCATTGCTGAAAAATAGGCCTCGGCTAAGTCTTTGGGCGGAGGAAATTTGATCACATAGATAAAAACCTTATCCTGTGGATTTCTTACGATTAAATCAAGGTTCTCAGAACCTATTCTCTCTGTATCACCAAATTCGGATCCAAATTTGTCCCAGATGGATTTGATAAAATCCAATCCTCCAAGATCTAAGACAATTTTCATGTTAGCTGGATCTGAAAAAAACAAACGCGGCAACAATTTGTGGGCGAATTGATAATGCTGCAGTCGTGTTTCAGATTTTTTTGCTTGACGTATGCGTTTTCCAGTCGTGGTGGTCTGACAGCTTGCAAAAAGCGCGATTAATGTCATAGTTAACAATAATAACTTTATTCGATTCATAATCTAACTCCTCCCGGCAAAGCCGCAGGTAATAATAACTCGCACAATGTCAGTCCTTATCAACGTAAGACCGTCATACTCCCAAAACAGTAGAGGAGTGTTGCACAATTGGAGATGCTGAAGTTTCCATACTCTCTCGCTCCACAGCACAAAAGTGCAAAACTTACGTTGTAACACCATCGACTTAAGTGCATCCTCTGGCTGGTCGCCTTTTCTATTTCCTGGTGATAGCGCTGAGCTGTATGAACTGCACCCGGCGGTTCTTTTCCCGGCCTTCTTCGGTGGTATTGGTGTCGACCGGTCTGCTTTCACCAAAACCAATGGCGATCAGGCGAGTGGGTTCGACCCCCCTGGCCACCAAATACGCTCTAACCGCGTCTGCACGTCTTTGTGAAAGCGTATCATTGTAGGCCTTTGTGCCGAAATCATCTGTGTGCCCTTCAATCTGGATATTGACCTGCGGGTTTTTCAGCAGTTTCTCCGTTAGTCGGTTGAGCTCGGAATACGATTTCTTGTCCAAAGTGTACTGGTCAAATGCAAAAAAGATGTTGGTCAGGGGAATTGGAGGTCCACCTGTCGGCTCAGCAATCTCACCGGCCACCTGAACTGTATCAGGATCAGAGTCAGGCGGCGGGGCGATACGATGCAGTTGAATATCCACGCGCAATTCTTGATAATTTAGCAGATCGGTCAGGTCAATCCGTTCTGATTTATCCCAATAATTTTCCATGGTGGCGTAATAGCCATAGAGTCGCCCCGCCGGCAACGCAATGGTATATTTGCCGGTCTTCTTATTACTGGTAGCCATGCCGATAAAATTGCCGGTTTCCAGATCCTCCCATCTAATTTCCACTTCCAGCGGCTCCCCGTCGGTGGAGGTCACCACACCCGTAATCAGGGTGACTTTTCGCTGTGGGGCGATGGAATCATCCACACGAAATTGATAGATATCATCCTGACCGAATCCGGTCTGTTGTTTGGAGCTGAAATAGCCCCAGATACTGTTTGCGGGCATGGTGAGATCCCAGTCATCGCCAGTAGTGTTCAACCGGGCTAAATTAACCGGTTCCGTCCAGTCGGTCCAGGTGGAGTCGCCGATGCGGGTCGTTTTAAAGAGATCCAGTCCGCCTTTTCCACCGTGGCCATCGGAAGCGAAATACAAAGTACGGCCGTCGGAATGAAAAAACGGCGTGCGCTCTGCCTGCGGTGTGTTGATGGTGGCACCCAAATTTACTGGCTCGCCCCAGCCGAATTCGTTTTTTACAGAGACCCAGATATCGTGATTTTTAGCCGTATCGACATAGCTGGTGGTAAAACCCGGCCGTTTTGAAACAAAGAACAGGGTCACCCCGTCGGAGGAAAAACAAATATCGCCGTCCCAGGAATCGGAGTTGATGGGCTCGGGTATTTTTTCCATGGCGCCCCACTGTTCGCCCTCTCTTTTGGTCAAATAGACGTCGCCATTTTTGAAGATGAAAAATTGATTATTGTCTGTGGAAATGGATTCCGGCGCTTCGTGATTTTCGCTGGTGTTCAATTCGCTGCCCATGGGCTCAGCCGGTGTCCAGGCGTTGTCCATAAAATGAGATTCGTAGATGTCTTCATTGCCGTCAATTTTTTGCACCATCAGGATAAAATCAAGGCGCTCTGCAAAATCCATATTGGACGTGGCTTTTTGAATTTTGCCTTTTTGCTGATAATCCGGCAACTCCAGAAATTCTTCCAGCGAAAGGCCAACCAGGCTGGTGAATTCGCGTCTGGCGCTCTCATCTCCCACCCTGCGACAAAAATACAGCGTGCTGCCGTCGGTGGTAATTCGCGGCCGATAATCGCCGTATTTGGTATTGATATTTGCTCCTAAATTGACAATTTCAAATGAGTCTGACAGGGATGCGGTTGGCACTTCGACCTGGCTGGAATCGGGATTGAGTCGGTTTAAATTCTGGCCAAAAGTCACGCCCGCTCCAACGAAAAACAGCGTGAAAATAAGTGTGCCCAAACCTCTCCCCGCTAGCGACGCTCGATCTAAAAATTTATTTTGACCCATGACATACTCCTTAACAATAAGTTTTATTTTTTGGCCGTGGTTTGAACGATTCGGAATTCCACCCGACGGTTTAGCTGTTGCCCTTCTTCGGTTTCGTTGCTGGCGATGGGTTTTTCTTCGCCGTAGCCAATGGCAAATAATTTATCCTTGTGTACTCCCAGCTTTGTTAGATAATCTACTACTGCTTGAGCTCGTTTTTTGGACAAAACGTGATTATACTCCTTCGAGCCCCGGTCGTCCGTGTGCCCGGCGATTTCTACCTGAATGAAGGGATTCTGCTGCATGAAATTAGCCAGCCGTTTGAGCTCGGGATACGATTCCGGCAACAAAGAGAAACTGTCGAATTCAAAAAACAGATTCTCCATGCGCACGGAAATATCCTGCTTTTTCAGTTCTTCCACCGACATCAAAACGATATCTTTTGCAATGTTCACCGCTTGCACCTCGCTGCTCAAATCGACGTTATCGGAAACGGGATAGTAACCCGGTAATTCAGCATAGTAACCGTATTTTTTCCCCAGAGGCAGGGCAATAAAAAAACTACCATCCTGGGGATCGCTTTTGAGCTGGCCGACGTTCTCACCGGTGGTGAGATTTTCCCATTTGATATCCACCGCTAGCGGGTTACCCTCCGTGTCGGTCACTTTGCCGGTGATGGTGGCCACCAGGTTCGGCCGCCATTCTTTGGGCAACGTTTTGGAGTAAATATCCGACTTTCCCAGACCATCGCCTCGGTCATACGCCGCAAAATAAGCGACGTCGCCGGCAGTGGATATTTTGTATCCCCAATCGTCGTTGGCGGTGTTGATGCTTTTGCCCAAATTCTCCGGCTCGCTCCACTCGGTCCACGAGTCCTCACTCAAGCGAGTGGTTTTGAACACGTCCAGCCCTCCGAGCCCGTAATGTCCGTCCGAGCTAAAATAGAGCGTTTTGCCGTCCGGATGTAGAAACGGACTGCGCTCACAGTAAGGTGTGTTGACCACCGAGCCCAAATTGATGAGCTTGCTCCAGCCGGCGTCCGTCAACAAACAAACGTAAATGTCCGTGTTGCCCCAGTAGCTGCCATGGAACAAACGATCTTTTTCGTGGTACTCGCCCACGCCGCCGGGCCGGTCCGAGGTAAAGAAAATCGCTTTGCCGTCGCTGGTGATGTAGGAGTCGGCGTCGAAATATTGGCTGTTCAAGGGCTCGGGAAAATGCTGTACTTCCCCCCAGCCGGAGAAAGTTTTATCGGTGTAAAATATATCACCGTTGCCCAGACTGGCGTCATAGTTTCCAAACAGAAGAATTTTGTTGCCATCGGCCGAGATGGAATTGATGGATTCGTTGCCGAAAGAATTGATACTGAATCCCAGATTTTCGGCAGCTTGCCAGCTACCGTTTTCGAATTTTGATACAAAAATATCCTCGCCGCCAAAACCATCCTCCCGCCAGCCACCAGTAAAATAAAGGCTCGTTCCGTCGGCTGCGGGTGTGGGCTTGTATTCTGAACTCGCCGAGTTGATGTTGGGCCCGAGGTTGGCTATTTTGATCTCCTCCTCTTCTTCGGCGTTCAGCAATCCAATGATTTTCTCAAAACGCGTATCCATGAATTTGAACAGCGGATGGTACTTCTCAAAAACGCCGGCGGCCTCCGGCCACATTTTCTTCTCAATATAATTTTCGGCAATGCGATGCACCGCCACGAACGCGTCTTCTGAAGGAGCATTTTTTTGAATGAATCTGACATATTGCTTTTCCGTTCGCGGCGTGCTTGGCCGGGTCAGATCCAGACCCGTCACACAACCCATGAAAAACAGCGCTGCTGAAACCCCCGCGATCAAAAATACCAAAACTGATTTTTTTAATTTCATTTTAAACCACCTTTTTATGTTATTACCACCAATCTTTTGTAAAAAAGTGCAAAAAGTGGAACACAGATAAGAGAGAATTAACGGATCTAAAAGGAACTGAATGAGTCGAAGTCAGTGAATTTGAATTGTGTAGCGCATGCCTCTTGTTTTTACTAAAATGAGATCCGTGTAAATTCGTTCTATCCGTTAAATCCGCGTTCCATTTATTTGCGGCTTCGCCGCGTTAGGATTCATACGACTTGTTAAACGCTATCAGGTCATGTTGCCCTGTTCGTTTTTTTATCTTAATTTGGTTTACCATAGCAGACCAGTTTGTTTTTTCGGCTCAGTTCTGGCCCCAACCCTGACAGGATGCTAACCTTGGCAAGGTTAAAAAACCAATTCATTGTTTGCGCACATTACGGACTGAACGCGAAAGATTGCGATACCAGGCGATCTCGACATCACCCGATGATGCTGTAAGCACATCCAGATCACCATCGCCGTCCAGGTCCGCCACATAGATAAATAAGCCCCACTCTGCCGAGGTGGTAATGACCTGTTGCTGCTCAAAATGCCCTTTGCTGTCAGTGTTCTCATAGAATGTGATCTTGCCATCCATATCGGAAGCCGAGAGCACATCCACATCGCCATCACCGTCCAGATCCGCGGCATAGACCGACTCTGGCCAATTTACCGAAATAGAAATGACCTTCTGTGGCCCAAAGTTGCCTTTGCCGTCGGTGTTCTCATACCAGGCGATCTTGTCATCCTCACCTGAAGCAGAGAGCACATCGAAGTCGCCGTCGCCGTCCAGGTCCGCGGCATAGACAGACTCGGCTCCCTCTGCCGAGGTGGTAATCACCCGCTGCTCCCCAAAGCTCCCTTGGCTATCCGTGTTCTCATACCAGGCAATCTTGTCATCCTACCATGACGCTGACAGCACATCCAGATCTCCATCCCCGTCCAGATCCGCAGCATAAACACATTTTGCTCCATCTGCTGAGGTGGTCATGACTTGCTGCGGCCCAAAACGGCCCTGACCATTGCTATTCTCATACCAGGCGATCTTGTCATCTCCCGATGAAGCCGAGAGTACATCCACATCGCCATCACCGTCCAGATCCGCGGCATAGACCGACTCTGGCCAATTTACCGAAATAGAAATGACCTTCTGTGGCCCAAAGTTGCCTTTGCCGTCGGTGTTCTCATACCAGGCGATTATAAAATTGCGCAGTAAAGCTGATGAGGCTGATAGCACATCAAGATCGCCGTCACCATCCAGGTCCGCGGCATAAACAGACTTTGCATCACCTTCCAAGGTGAAGAGGACTTGCTTCAGCCCAAAGTGGCCCCGGCCGTCGGTGTTTTCATACCAGGCGATCTTGTCATCACCCCAGGAACCTGAAAGAACATCCATGTCGCCATCCCCATCCAGGTCTGCCGCATAAACGGACAGCGGATAACTGGTCTCCGAACGAAAAATAACAATCTCATCACTAAACAGTCCCTGCGCAAGAGACAGACTGGAAAACAACCAAAGAATGCAGAAAATCAACAGGATACGACCTATTAAATTTTGCATATCTGTCCAACTCCTTTTTAATAATATCAATAGAGTTCTGCGAAATTATGCTTTACACATTTCATCCTTCGACTCCGCTCAGGATGAAGTAAATTCTAAATATTTCAATTAAACAATTTTAATGCCTTCCTGGTGAATCCCGAAACGCATTCGGGTAACCATGAAGACACTGCTTAAAAGTTAATTCCGCACAATTCTAATGCTGTCACTAAAAATTGAGTTTTAACTGCAACCTCAATGCTCCTGCATACCCATGGCTTCTCGCCACCTAAAGCATCAAAATCCCCACAATACTTTTTTCATTGAATTTCTCCCGCAGGGTCAGGAATCCTTCCCCTTTGACAATGGCCTGCCATTTCATATAATAGAATTGCACCAAGATGTCGTAATTCGATTTTTGAAAATGTTTGTAAGGATTGATGCCCTGCTCGCTTTTTTTGTTGATGTGTACTTGATCGATCAAGACTGGCCAGATCGGGTGCGCGGGTTCTGCTTTTAATATTTCATCATTCAACAATTTCTTGCGCGTGGGAATGGCATAAAATTTTTGCGCGATTTTTTTCTGGCTTTTTTTCTGTGACAGATAAAATGCCAGCTTGCACGACAGATCCTGAGCCGGCGACACTGCCGGCGCCGCCCAGAACCAGACATCTAAGAGTCCTTTTTTCAAACCGCGTTTGCCCGTGACCGAAGCGCCGGCCGGCAATGTGGCGATTTGCAAATCAGCCTGGTTTGCAAGCAGATTGGGCAGTTGGTCATTGGAAACAAATGCCATATATATTTTGCCCGTTTTTAACAGCTCCACTATTTCAGGCTCGGTGATGCCATCCCCCAGCCACATACCGGAATAATACAGACCGGCTCTACGAAAAATAGCTTCCCAGTAATACATTTCCGCAATGGCTGCGGGCGGAAAGACATCGGTTTTGTACGGTAAGTTAAATACCTGCTCCAAACTGGCGCCGTGGCTCAGCGCCCGGTTCATCAAATACGTGACCATCTTTTCATCTTTGAAACAGGGACTGGCAAATTTGGGGGTACCGTACCCCTCATCGGATTGGTGCGTCCAGTACCAGTTGACCGTAAACATATCGAAATAATCCCACAATTCCGGATTATCTTCTAACCGATAATCCGCCGGCAACGAATGGCCCGTGATGGCATAAAACGCGGCATCCACGAGCGGCTTTTGACTTTGCCAGTTTTGTACTGCGTCGGCGACTTTAGACGTCGAATAAACCAGCACGGTTGTTTGAAATTCTGCGGGCATAAAATACAACTCGCCGCTGGTGGTCTGGCGTCGGCCCAGGCGCACGGCATCCGCATCTAACTGTGCCAGCAGCGAATCCAATGGTCTCTCATCGAGTGTGGCGGACTGAGAAACGAGGTCATCATAAGAAATCAGGCGTGCCCGATTGCCGTTTAGCAGGATGCCGGTGTAGTGCAACGGAACTTTTGCCAGAATCACATTCGATGAATCTTGTTCCGAATTCAGCACGTTGAACAGATTCTCCTCATAGTTTTCATCAAAAGATTTCAGCACGATCTGCACTTTATGTTTTTCTTCAAATCTCCGTAAAACATTTTCATGGAATTCAGCTTTTTGCTCATTTGAGTAAGGCACAATCACCGAATAAACCGGCGTGGGCGTCCGGCTCAAATTATAATAGATGAAACTCGCCAACACCAATCCGAAAATAAGACTTGCCCCCTCGACGGGCTTAAACTTTTGCGTGCCGGGCTCGCCATGGAACCAGGCTGAAATAATGATCAAAGGGAACACCGCAATGCCCAGATTTCGAATTATTTCAATGGTGGGATCTGAAAAGCCAAAAAAGGTAATCATCGGTTCAAGAAAATTCCAAATACCGATGAAATAGAAAGCCGCCCATACGTGCACTCGTCTTATTCGAACCGCCTTAATAATTCTTGTCAAAAATGTCCAGAACATTTTGAGACCTTTCCAAATAATTGTTAAAAGACGCATAGAAACTCCACACAAAGTAAGGATTCAAGTTGTTAGCTGTAATCAGATTGTAAATTGCTGAATGATCAGGTTAAATTGAATCGATCATAGGGTCATTAATTTTTTTTTGACAGGATAACAGGATAAACCGAATTTACAGGATGACTCCTCTCCAGGTAAAACTCTAACTTTTCTTTTGACTTCACCTTTCTTTGGCCCAAAGTTCAGGAGTAAACCCACAGGTTTTCCGGTAGCCGTTAAATAATTAACTAACGGCACTTCAAAATCCTTGATAATCGTTTGAACTGATTTTAGTTCAAGAATCATGACCTCGTTCACGACCCTATCCGCTTTGAATTTACCAACTACTTCTCCCTCATAAAAAACTTTTATGGGCATTTGTTTTTGGATTTTAAATCCAGCCTTCCTCAATTCAATAGCTAAAGCATTCTCATAGA
>JBHHXN010000203.1:0-8741 GCA_046757025.1 bacterium | reverse complement strand
TATCAATCGAAAAGAGCTTTTATAAGTTCAAGCTGAGTTAACTGGATAACCGTAGTCGAAGGGTGATAAGCTGTTGTTTTTAAGTCATGCTTCGACTCCGCTCAGCATGAAGACGCTCGTTTTCGGTCAATCACTAAATAGCTGTCAAAGGAGATTCCTGATACGCCGGAATGACGTCAGATGTTGAATAGTTACAATTCAAAATATTTTTGAGGGAAAAAATGGAACGTCACTTTGTAGTTGAAATTCAGGAGATAAAAGAAAACCTGATTAAAATGGGCGGCAAAGTGGAAACCGCCATCGATTCTGCAGTGCGGGCGCTCAAAAACCGTGATGCGGAGCTGGCACGAGAGGTGATAGAAAACGACACAGAAATCAATGAACTCGAGATTCGGGTTGAGCAGAAATGCCGTCTGCTTTTGGCCAAACACCAGCCGGTCGCCATGGATCTGCGCTTCATTATGGCGTCTATCAAAATCAACAACGATCTCGAGCGCATGGGCGACCACGCCGTGAACGTGGCGCAAAAAGCGGAAATCTTGAGCCAGGCACAGCCCGTCAAACCGTTGATTGATATTCCGTACATGGCCAGTCTGGCGCAAAACATGGTCAGAGATTCGCTGGATTCTTTTGTAGAAGGCGATGTCGTCAAAGCCAAAAAAGTGTGCGAAAACGATGACATGGTGGATGGACTGGAAGACCAGATTAACCGAGAACTCCTTACCTACATGATGGAGGATGCCAGAAATATTTCCCAGGCGCTCAGCCTGTCCATGGTGGCCAAAAACTTGGAGAGAATCGCGGATCTTTCCACCAACATCTGTGAGGAAGTCATCTACATGGTAGAGGCGAGAACCATCAAACATCATTTCGAAGATGTGCATGTTAAAAACAACTCAAAAGAAAAATAATCCTCAGGCATGAGCTGGCAGCCGCAACCCCCTTTTTTTACTTAGCAGTTCTATAAACAGTCACTCTGTGTGCGCATCTGTTTGACAGGCCGTTTATTTTCGTAAAATGCCGATAAATTGCTTGCATTTTTAGGATTGAATTGATATATTTGAATTCGTTTTAAATGAGATAATTAAGTACTATGAATACTAAATTGAATAAGTAATGAAATTTGTAATTTATGCATCCCTATTGATTAGAGGAGAAATAAAGTCCATAAAATTTGTCACTATAAAAAATACAAGAAGAGACGTGAATTAAATGCACCCCCAAACGGCGGTGCATTTTTTGTTTATAGCCGAACGAATAGCTGAGGAATTGATGCCCGCTTCTTCAAAATTGTGGAGGTAAAATTGAAAAGTAATTTACATAATTTAATTGAGCTGCAAAAAATCGACAGCAAACTTCAGGCTCTGGAAGATTTAAAAGGCGATTTACCACAACGAGTGGTGGCTTTAAAATCTGAGCTGCAGGAGATAAAGGACGATCTTGAGAAGCAATTAAGCGAGCTGCAAGAGACCAAACGGTTAAGGCTGCACTGGGAAGGGGAGGTCGATCTTTTAAAGGAAAATTTGGAAAAGTTTCAGAATCAATTGTACTCGGTTACCACTAACCGACAGTACGATGCCATTACCATGCAGATCGAAAACGTGAATGAAAAGATCAGCGAGGGGGATAAAAACAAAAAGGAGTTTGAGAAAAAGGAACAGGAGCTTACGGAAAAAACCCAGCAGTTGCAAGACAAGATTGAAATTCTGGAACAAAACCTGCAGGTAAAAGAGCGGGAATTGCATGAAAAAATAAAATCCACGGAAGACGAATTTCAGCTTTACCAGCAGAAAAGATTGGAATTGGCCAGTCAAATAAAAAAGCCGGTGCTTTATCAGTACGAGCGGATACGTAAAGTCAAAGGCGCTACCACCGTGGTTGAAATTAACAAATACGCTTGCGGGGGTTGTTTTTCCGCCATTCCTCCGCAAAAAGCGGTGGAAGTTCGTCACATGAATCAGCTGATTCTATGTGAATCGTGCGGAAGAATTATGGTTTATACCAATGACAAGCCGATGGTGGCAAGCTGAAATCGCCGATTGAGGTAGGCGTACCTATTCAATAATATCGTTGCATATATGGCCAGGTGTTGAAAAGACAAAAGGATGAAGAATCGCATCAAAATGATAATTGTAAAGTGCAAAACACCCAATGATTTTTTGGAGACGCGGACATGTGGCCATTTTCATTTTGTGATTGGCCTTTGAAACAATTAAGTGAAATACGATTTTTATGTTAAATGGTTTTGCTGCCAATCGTTTGGCCGTTTTTGTACTGGCCTGGCCAGGTTTAGATTGTAAGAAATTCATTGCAAATGTTATCTCCAATACTTAATTTTGAAGCAAAATTAAATCAATCCAAAGTAGTTCAGGCGGCCGCGTTTCGACGCTGTACGATCGGCGCTGAAATGAGGAAAGTCCGAACTCCGCAGGGCAGGGCGCTCCGTAACACGGAGGAGGGGTGACCCTACGGCCAGTGCCACAGAAATACACAGCCGATGAGCCCGACTATTCGGGAAACAGGTAAAGGTGCAATGGTGAGGTAAGAGCTCACCGTTTCAACAGCGATGTTGGAAGCGAGGTAAACCCCGCCTGGAGCAAGACCAAATAAGTTGCGCTTATTCGCTTTTTTTCAGCAAGTGTTTTGTTGAAAGGGTGAATAGTAGAGCGGCCCGTTCTACATCCGGCACGTGCGGGATGGCGCAACGGGTAGGTCGCTTGACCCCGATAGCAATATCGGGGCTAGATAAATGGTCGCCTCCCCCGTTTCGGGGAAGACAGAATTCGGCTTATCGAACTGCTTTGGATTGATTTTATATGGTACCGAACCCGGAGTCTTTCAGATGGAATTGCATTGGCAAATTAAAAATAAATATCCAATCGAAAAAATCAACGCGTTTGCATCCGAACTGAACTCTTCTCCCATTTTAGCAAACGTTTTGCTGAACCGCGGAATAGATAACCTCGAAGACGCCCGAATTTTTTTTAAACCGGATTTAAACAATCTGCACGATCCCTTCGCCATGTCCGACATGCACAAAGCTGTGGAAAGGATCGAACAGGCCGTTGTGCGCAGCCAGAAAGTGTTGATCTACGGCGATTACGATGTGGACGGAACCACTGCGACTTCCATGCTGCTGCGGTTTTTAAAGCGGTTAAATGTGCAGGTGGAATTTTATGTGCCCGATAGATTGCTGGAGGGTTACGGTCTTTCGGAGCTCGGCATCAAAAACGCTCAAAAAAATAGTATCGATCTGATCATCACGGTGGATTGCGGCATCACCGCCAACAGGGAAATTGCCCTGGCCGGCCAGCTCGGTATGGATGTCATCGTGTGCGACCATCATCAACCGGGAGCGGAATTGCCCCAGGCCCTGGCGATTTTGAATCCCAAGAAATCCGATTGTCCCTACCCCTTCAAGGAGCTGGCGGGTGTGGGAGTGGCCTTCAAGCTCATTCAAGCCCTGCAGAAACAGTTGAATCTGGATCCCGAAATCTTGCAGAATTTTTTTGGCCACGTGGCTCTGGGCAGTGCAGCGGATATCGTACCCTTGGTGGACGAAAACCGCATCTTTGTGAAATTCGGGTTGGAAAACATGGGCACCACCGATAATGTGGGTATTCGCGCTTTGCTGGACAGCGTCGGTTTAAACAAAAAGAACATCGGCACCGGGCAGGTGGTTTTTATGATCGCGCCTCGAATCAACGCCGTGGGCCGCATGGGAGACGCGGGCCGGGCGGTGCGTTTGCTGACCACCGAAAATGAGCAGCAGGCGAAAAATATCGCCACCATTTTGGAAGCAGAAAATCGCCATCGTCGTAACGTCGACGAAGAAACTTTTGAGCAGGCTATCGCTTTGATCGAATCGAAATACGATGCGGAAAACGACCGGGTGTTTGTGCTCAACCAGGATGGCTGGCATCCGGGTGTCATCGGAATCGTGGCGTCGCGCATTGTGGAAAAATTCTATCGACCTACGATTATGATCGCTACCGAAGATGGCAAGGGAAAAGGCTCGGCCCGAAGCATTCCCGGCTTCGACATCTACCAGGCGCTGAATGCCTGCAAACATCTGATGCTGGATTTTGGCGGTCATAAATACGCCGCCGGTTTAACCATCGATATCGAAAAAATTACTTTGTTTCGTGAAACCTTTGCACGCATTGCCGCGGATGTGTTAACCGAAGAGATGCTCATGCCCAAATTGATCATCGACGCAGAAGTCGAACTTAACGAGATCAACAGCGAGCTTTTAAAAATTTTGAATAAAATGGCGCCATTTGGTCCGCAAAATATGCGGCCGGTGTTTCTTACTCGAAAACTGGAAGTGGTGGGCACGCCAGGCATCGTGGGTAAAAATCACTTGAAATTTAAGGTACGTCAAAACGGCGTGGTGATGGACGCCATTGGGTTCAATTTGGGAGAACTCCTTTATCGCATTTCTGCCGGCGAAAAAAATGTCGAAATGGTTTACACCATCGATGAAAATGAGTGGCAGGGGCGCAGCACCATTCAGCTTCGTGTAAAGGATTTAAGGTAAATGCTTTTTTGGGTGAAAGTCGCAACCGCATGAAACAATTTCAAAGTCAGCTCAAACTCCAATCGGAAGAATATAAAAATCGCCGCGGATACATGCTCACGCTTTTGAATGAGCTGAATCTGAAAATGAAAGAAGTCAAGAAAACCAATCCCAAAGCGGTTGAAAAATTGCGCAAAAGAGGCAAATATCCTGCGCGTGAAAAAATCGCCAACATCATCGACAAAGGTACGGAAGTATTGGAAATCGGTGCACTGGCGGCCGATGACATGTATCACGATATTCCGGGCGGCTACCCGTCGGCAGGCACAAACATCGTGGTGGCCACGGTCTGTGGCCGCAAGGTGGTGATCATGGTAAACGATCCGCTGGTGAAATCCGGCGCCTGGGTCGAAACCACCTGCAAAAAAAATCTACGGGCGCAGGAAATCGCCATGGAAAACCGCCTGCCGATCATTTACATGGTGGATTCTGCCGGGGTGAATCTGGAACGTCAGGCGGAGATTTTTCCGGACAAACTGCATTTTGGGCGTATATTTAGAAATAACGCGGTGATGGCGGCCATGGGCATCCCACAGATTTCCTGTGTGTTCGGCTTCTGTGTGGCCGGCGGAGCTTATCTGCCTGGGATGAGCAGCGAGCTGGCCATGATCACCAAAAATTCCAGCATGTTTTTAGCAGGACCGTTTTTAGTGCAGTCGGCGCTGGGACAGGTGGTGGATATGCAAACCCTGGGCGGCGCCAGCATGCACAACCAGATCAGCGGCGTGGCCGACTATCAATTCGACACCGAAAACGAAGCGTTTGAGTGGATTCGCGACCAGGTACGAGCGCTTGCACAGAAACCGCTGGCTGGCTTCCACCGCACCGACTCCGAAGCCCCGGCTTATGATGTGGATGAAATTCTAGGGATTTTACCCAACACCCCCACCGGCACCTATGAAATGCGCGAAATTATCGCCCGCATGGTGGACGGCAGCCGGTTCGAAGAGTTCAAGCCGCATTTCGGCCAGACCGTGATTACCTGTTTTGCGAGAATGGGCGGTTTCGCTGTGGGCATCGTGGCCAACCAGGGCAAGCCGGTTTACCGGCAAATGCCGCCGGATCACAACGGCAATCCGCAGCCACCGCAAGTTCAGATCGGCAACGTGATCTACAGCGATTCTGCGGACAAGGCTTCCCATTTCATCATGCTCTGCAACGAGCGCTTGATTCCGCTGATCTTTTTGCACGACGTCACGGGGTTTATGGTGGGTAAAATGGCGGAAAACACCGGCATCATCAAAGACGGAGCGGAAATGGTCAACGTTCAGGCCAATTCCGTGGTGCCAAAATTTTCCGTCATCGTTCGCAACAGTTTTGGCGCTGGCAACTACGCCATGTGCGGAAAGGCGTACGATCCGCGCTTGATTTTTTCCTGGCCCACCGCGCGTCTGGCGGTGATGGATGGCGGCATCGCCGCGGACACGGTGCTGCTGACGAAAAAAGATATGGATGAAGAAACCCGTAAAAAATTTCGCGAGGAGCTGATCAAAAAATATGAGTACGAGGCGTCGCCCTACTATTCGGCTGCCCGGCTGGTGGTGGACGGCGTCATCGATCCACGCGAGACCCGCAAAACATTGATCTGGGGATTGGAGATGGCGCAGCACAATCCAGACATTCCGGAATACAAGACCGGCGTTTTGCGGTTGTGATGAATGGGGCAAGTGCTTGTATAAATGACCAGTTTAAAATCTGTTTTAACGGATTATTAAAGAGTTTCCATGGTTTCCCGAATTTACTTCGGGACTCACCCTGAAAAAATACGATTCAGCCTGAGCTGAGTCGAAGGATATTTTTTCAGTTGATCATTTATAGTGCTGATTATTGACATCAATCTACTAAACACTTGGCGCGGCGAAGCCACAAATGCAAATGGAAGATTGAAAGTGCAATATACAAAATTACTTTTCGGAAACCCACCCGGACGAAGGTTGCAAAAAAAGGGTTAGAAAAACTATCAACTTTGTACTTTGAAATTTGCATTTTTCACTTTGCATATTAAATTCTTCACAAAGCTTTGGAGATATTTCTACACAAAAATGCAAAAGTTCCGTGTTAATATAATAAAGGGTAAAGGATGAGCCGTAATCGTGCACCGGTTTTGATCGGAAATGGACAGGGATTCTGGGGCGACAGCATCGACGCGCCCGTTAAAATGATAGAGGGCGGTCCCCTTCACTATCTCACTATGGATTATCTGGCAGAAGTCACCATGTCCATCATGCAGCGCCAGAAACAACGCAATCCCCGCAAAGGTTACGCCAGCGATTTTGTGGATCTGCTGCGCAAAATACTCCCCATGCTGGTTGAAAAAAACATCAAGGTCATCGCCAGCGCCGGCGGAGTCAACCCGCGCGCCTGCCAGGAGGCCGTGTTCGAAATCGCCCGCCAGTCCGGCATCAAGGGTTTACGCATCGGCATTGTTGAAGGCGACGACATCTACCACCGGCTGCCCGAATTGATCGAGGCCGGCGTGTATCTGAATCATAAGCAAACCGGCGAGCCCATCACAAATCTCCAGGATAAAATTCATTCAGCCAACGTGTACATCAGCTCTTTTCCCATAGCCGAGGCCCTGGCAAAAGGGGCGGATATCATTATCACCGGTCGGGCGACGGATCCGGGTCTGGTACTAGCGCCGATGATTTATGAATTCGGGTGGCAGGAAAGGGAATGGGATAAACTGGCCGCAGGCACAGTAGCGGGTCACATTCTCGAATGCGGCGCTCAGACCACCGGCGGCAATTTTACACGTTGGTGGGAGGTGCCGGATTATGCCCACATCGGTTACCCCATCGTGGAAGTGCAGGAAGACGGTTCCTTCATTATCACTAAACATCCTGGCACCGGCGGCATGGTGACGGTGGATACGGTAAGTGAGCAGATCGTGTACGAGATGGGAGACCCCACTCACTACATTTCACCGGACGTCAGCGTGGATTTTACTTCCATCCAATTGGAACAGGTTGGAAAGGATAGAGTACGAGTTTTCGGCATCAGAGGCATGCCCAAAACCGACAGCTACAAGGTGTCCATCAGTTACCACAACGGTTACAAAGCTTCGGGCAATCTCACCATCTGTGGCCCGGATGCCTATGCCAAAGCTCAAAAGTGTGCAGAAATCATCTGGGAACGTTTACGAGGTGCCGGCTGCCGATTTGAAGAAACCAGCACCGAATATTTGGGTTTAAATTCCTGTCACGGCGACATCAATCCGATGCCGGAGCAGATAAACGAAGTCGTACTGCGGCTGGGCGTACGCGACAGCCATGAAAGTCGCATCGTCCGCTTCGGTAAAGAACTGGCGCCGCTCATAACCAACGGGCCGCCGGGGGTCACCGGTTTTGCCGGCGGTCGTCCCAAGCCGCAGGAAATCGTGGCATTCTGGCCGGCGCTCATCGACAAAAGTTTGGTGGAAACCCACGTAACGGTTGAGGAGGTGTGAATTTGAAACGCATTCAATTGAGACAAATTGCTCATGCCCGTTCCGGAGACAAAGGCGACAGCTCCAATGTCGGACTGCTGGCCAACTCCCGCGAGGCTTATGAAATCATCAAAAAAGAAGTGACTGTGCAGCGTGTGAAGCAGCATTTCAAAGGCATGGTCAATGGCAATGTAGAAGTTTACCCGCTTCCCAATTTGTTGGGCTTGAATTTTATTTTGCGCGATTCCCTGGGTGGGGGCGGTAGCGAAAGCTTGCGAAACGACGCTCAGGGCAAAACCCACGGCCAAGCGCTGCTATTGATGGAAATCGAAGTTCCCGATGATTTCGAAGTGGATGAAAATCTGCAGGTCAGTTAAAAGTTTTGCTCACGGAAAAAATTTTCCCAATATTAGGAATTGGGCATGGTCAGGTTCTTATAGTTGGGAATGAAACCGAAAGTTGATTCAAGTAACGTCAAACTTAAAAATGAAGTTAATGAAATCAATGAGTTAGAATACATAAATAATCTCGTGTTCGAATCATTCTGGCACCATAATTGCCGGTGACATGAATCAATAAGACCCAACTCCAGACTTTCCCGAAAGGAATCGTTATCAAAACTGAATAGAATCCCGAAATTTCCAACTTAATAATTAACATTTCTCACTTCGTGATGTGATTACGGCTATCCAGTTTGCTCAGAAACGGGGTTATTACTGAATTCAGTATTTAAAA
>JBHHXN010000202.1:0-8860 GCA_046757025.1 bacterium | reverse complement strand
TTAACTCCTAACTTCTGAAGCTCGTTTCTTTGCTAATTTAATATCATCTTTGGGCGTTTTCTGAGACTTTTTAATAAACCCATGCAAAAGTACCATGTTTTCATTTACGATTGTAAAAGTACTCGCGCAATTTGTTTCTCTAAATGACTTCTGACTTCCCACAAGTCTGAATCTAATTTTCGAATAAGTGGCATACCCAAAGGCCACGCAAATTGAACAGTTTTTATATCTTCACCAATTGTTTTCTTCTCTTCACGGGATAGTTTTTGAAGCCACTCTCTTACGGGTTCATTTCCTGAATCTGTTCGGTAAAACAGAACTTTCAAACGAAGCTCATCGGTCATAGGGGAATGTACCAATATTGGGGCACTTTGTCAATAATTTTTAGAGTAAGCGAAGTTCCTAATATTGGAAATCTCTATCATCAAAAACAGCGACTCACTTACACGGCAAGAACCTCACTGTGGTCTCCATCTCCTCAAGCACCTGTTCGAGCGCTGAAACCGTTGCATTTACATCTTTTTCGGTTGTCTGGTGGGAGAGGGAAAGCCGCACCGCACAATGGGCTTCTTCTTCGGTTTTGCCCATGGCCATGAGAACATGGGTCGGTTTTGGAGACCCGGATTTGCAGGCAGAGCCGGAAGAAAGGGAGATGCCGTGCTGATCGAGCGCTACCACCAGCGATTCACCCCGGAGTTCTGGTAAGGTAAGATTCAGTGTGTTCGGCAACCGTTTATCCGGGTGGCCGTTTAATTGCGCCTCAGGTACCAGCTTTTTAATGCCGCTTTCCAACTTATCTCGTAAAGTTTGCATTTTTTCAGCTTCTGCTAAAGCATGCTGAGCAAGTTCCGCCGCTTTGCCGAATCCCACAATCGCCGGCACATTCTCAGTACCGGCACGCAGACCGTTCTCTTGTTTGCCGCCGTGAATCAGCGGCTCAAGTTTAATTCCTTTTTTCACATAAAGCACGCCGATTCCTTTGGGTGCATGAAATTTGTGACCGGAGAGACTGAGCAGGTCGACACCGATGTCCTCGACATCCACTTTGATCTTACCGGCCGCCTGAACGGCGTCGGTGTGGAAGAGAATCTCTTTTTCGTGAGCAATTCCACACAGCTCCTTGATCGGCAAAATCGTACCGACTTCATTGTTGGCCATCATGATGGAGACCAGGATTGTGTCGCCTGTGATTGCTTTTTTCAAAGTCTCCGGGGAAATCCAGCCGCTTTCGTCCACGTCGAGATAAGTGACTTTGTAACCCAGCTTTTCCAGAAAAGCACAGGTACCGAGGATTGCCGGATGTTCAATGCTGGTTGTAATTATATGGCTACCTTTGCCCCGATTCGCAAAGGCAACGCCTTTCAGGGCCATATTATCGGCTTCGGAGCCTCCGCCGGTAAAAATAATTCTGCGCGGGCGGGCGTTAATTAGTTTGGCAATTTGACGTCTGGCGTTCTCAATGGCTTCACGGGCGTCTCGTCCCACACCATGAATACTGGATGGATTGCCATGGTCGGTTTCTAAATAAGGCAGCATCGCCTGTCGCACTTCATCCGCAACGCGGGTTGTGGCGTTGTTATCGAGATAGATTCGATTCTCAGGCATACCGTTTTTTGATTTGGGCAACAGCAATTGCGGCCCGCAGGCTTCAACATGTCGATTGACTTTTCGCGCGGTTGCCTTCGTTCCCGCTTCAACTTTCACAAGGTCACAAAGCAAAGCTTTATAGACCGGAAAACCGGATATTTTGTCGTAGTTGGTAATGTCAGTGAGTTCGTTTACATTCCATTCTTGCCAGGCTTTTGGTCCTACGTATGTGCCGCCACCCATATTGCACTCCACAGCCCCTTTAGCAATATTCAGGCTGACACGCGCCCGAAATGGCACGGAACCACGCGGCGTTTGCACTTCCACCAGATCGCCGCTTTTGATATCGCGTGATTTAGCGTCTTCTACATTTAATTCGACTGTGGGCTCCGGATTGTCTTTTACCAGACCTTTGATGCCGTGATGCTGCGAACGAAAATCGGTGTGCGGTCGGGCGCCTGAGTTAAAAACCAGAGGATACTCTTTTGCCACATCCGGGCTGCCTTGCGGCCCTTCTGTTGGTTCTACGTATTTAGGTAAAGGTTCATAGCCGTAATCCTCTAAAACTGTGGACCAGAGTTCGAATTTGCCAGTCTGTGTCTCGAATCCGGGTTTGCCGTCGTTGCGCAGGCCGCCCTTTTGCCACTTTTTATATTCCATCATTGGAGTCGGGATTTTCACCCAACCACCCTCTTTTTTGACATCCTCTAAAGTATAATTTGAGCCCTTTAGTGCAAACCGAACCAACTCCTCCTCGGTTTGTGGGTAGAGGTGGCCATAGCCCAATCTTTTAGCCAATTCAGCCATAATGAGATAATCATTTCTTGCTTCTCCAACGGGTTCGACCAGTTTTTCTCTTAATCGAAAAACGGGACCGTAGACCATATAGGAGTCGATTTCAAACATCGTAGTGGCAGGCAAAACGATATCGGCATAAGCCGCGTCCGCCGTCATCTGGCGATCAATGCTCACTTGAAAGTCCAGCTTCGAAAGTGTTTCGCGCCAGATGCGAGTCTGTGGCCAGGAGGTTAGCAGCGAGGCGCCATGAATAATGAGCCCGCGTATTTTATAGGGTTTGCCTTCAAGAACCGACTCCACAAGCCCGCTAGCATGCGACTCGCCGCGGTAGTTGCTGTAAATCGGCACTTTATCTCTGGCCACTGCAAGATCGATATTTGGATTTTCTTGATTGCAAGAACGGTTAATGGGGAAATGGGTATCCAGCATGGCGAGGCCGATGCCGCCCGGGACATCGAGTTGACCCGCCAAAGCAAAAAGTGAGTGAACCGCCCGAATCGCCTGAATTCCGCTGTTGGAATATTCCAAACCGGTGTACATAACCGGGCAAGCCCCAGTCGCGTGGCAAATACGGCGCGCCAGATCGCGAATCGTCTCTGCCGGAACGCCCGTGATGGATTCCGCAACGTCCGGGCGAAAGTGCTGTACGTACGTTGCAAGCTCGTCAAAACCATGGCACCAGTTTTCAGCAAAATCTTCGTCGTAAAGCTCCTCATCGATCATAACCTCGATCATGCTGAGGGCTAAGGCGCCGTCCGTTCCGGGGCGAATGGGAACCCACTGCGCATTGGTGCGAATGGCGGTTTCCGTACGGCGCGGGTCGATCACCACGATATCAGCACCGCGTTTGGCGGCCGTTTCAAGACGGTGCATATCCAACGGCGGTGAATCGGTTGCTGGATTCGCGCCCCAGACCACAAGCAGCTCAGCGTTTTCCATATCCGTGAACATGTTGACAAGCATGCGCCCCATGGTCACATGCGGCGCAATCATGGCAAATGAGACATAGCAAAGCGCCCCGACGCCCATGGTATTTGGCGATCCAAATGGAAACAAAATATTTGACGCCGAAGACACCGCAACCCCTTTGGGCTGGTACATGTCGCACAAAGAAAGTTCAAAGGCGCCGCGGCCGGTGTAAATAGCAACTGCCTCCGGCCCGGATTCTTGCTTGATTTTATTGAGATTTTCAACGATGATATCATAGGCTTCATCCCAACCAATGCGCTCAAATTCGTGGGTGCCTTTAGGTCCAACCCGTTTCATCGGGTATTTAAGCCTGTGTTCGGAATAAACGATTTCCGGGGCGTGTTGTCCACGCCTGCAAATCATTCCCAGCGGATGGCTGGTATCTTGTTTGATGTCAACCAGTTTGCCATCGTTTAGCCCAACTTCAACCCAGCAGCCAGCGGGACAGATACCACAGATGCCCTTCTTCCATTCCAACCTGCTAGTGGACTGCTCTAAACCTGTTTGCATGACGTCTCCTTTTGTATTACTATCTGCAATTAGTGACGATTCTCTATTCGCGTTTCAAATAAACAAATTTGCCTGTGGTTAGTAAATTTCCCTCGGTATCGAAAACCTCGACTTTCCAATTTCCCAACCAGTCTTCGGCTAAGTTTTTGCTGGAATAGACTCGCCATCTGGGACCCCCAACCTCGAAAACAATCTCCGCGCGAATTTGGCCTTCGTGAACCCAGCGATGCAGCACTGTCTTCCCTTGCATGTTCCTGATGTCGGTAAAGAAAAAGATTCTTTTGACATCGGTATAAACCGAATCAACCTCATCAACCGGCTCACGAGCGACTATCTCAGTTGTGAAGACTCCTCTGGTTATGGAACCATCGCCAGACGGAATTGCCGCCGCACTTTCGGTTTTCATTTCTGCCCGGGCCTCACTCTTTGGAGTGGGCGTCATTTCTGATGTCCCTTTTACGTAGACAAATGAATCTTCATGGATGACGCTGCCAGAAGAGTCGACGACTTCAACTTTCCAGTCTCCAATCCATTCTGGAATCAGCTTCTTGCTGGAATGAACTCGCCAGCGCGGTCCGCCAATACGAAACGAAACTTCCGCACGGGTCTGGCCGTCATGCAGCCAACGATGGGTAACTCGATTCCCTTCCATATTTCGAATATCCGTGTAAAAATAGATTTTGTTTATATCGGAAGAAAGCGAATCCAGGTCGTTAACAGGCTCTCGATCGACAATTTCTGTAGTAAAAGCACACTTTGCCACGCCCGTTTCGGATTGTGCTGTGGCGTTTGTGCTGTTTAGTAAAGCAACCCCCGCAAGAGCAATTAGAAAATATTTTACTTGGCTCATAACACTCCTCCCGCTATTTTTTACACGCGAAATTATGAAAATCTGAGTATAATGTCAAAAGAAATCATTGAAAATGTGATGGTTGGTCATGTGACAGGGTAAGAAAAAGGGTTCGACCTTCAGATATTTCTGGTCTACTTTGTAAGTTGCGCAGAGAAGATAAAATTCCTTCCGGGTGCATTGAAGCCGCTCAAGTGCTCACGGTAATTTTGATCCAGGATGTTTGTGACTGAAATTTTGAAATTAAACGCCTTTGTGACATTTGCCCCGAATCTGAAATTCAACGTATACCATCCGGGCGTGCCGGCTTCGGCAATGCGCAGATCTTCTTTGTCCTCAAGGGCGAGGCGTGTTTGTTCTGCTGCGAACCGTGAGTTTAGTTCAGCCCAGTAGTGATTTTTACGCCAGCGAAGACCCACCAATCCGCCAAAAGGAGGAATGCCACTAAGCGGCTCACCATCGGAGGTGTTTTGGCCGTAGGTGTAGCTGATGTTCCCAAGGAATGCTAAATGTGGAGTGATTGACAATTCAGCATTCATTGCAATGCCGGTCGTATACGCCTTGCCGGCGTTTTCTTTGTGAAAAACCACCAGCGTGTCGCCCTCTTCGATAACAAAAGGTGAGCCATCAAATGTGGTTGGCTTTCGAACGAGTAAATCCGTGATAGAGTTGTAAAATCCAAAGACATTCGCAAGTACTTGGGTTGAGAAAATTTTAAATCCGGCGTCTATACTCAAAGACTTTTCCGGCTTTATATCAGCGTTCGGTACATCGAAAAAGCTGCTTCCTTTACCGGGACCTAATTTGGACACATCATCTAAATTCGGCGTCCGGAATCCCTGAGCGAAATTGGCGACAAAGCCAACCTCATCGCTGATTTGAATTTGTGACCCCAGACTGCTAGTTAAAGATGAGGTGGATTGCTCAATCGTCCCGAATTGCGAAACTCCAGGGCTGTTTTCAAAAGGCGCTTTCAACTTAGTTGCGCTAAACCGGGCGCCCAGAATTAATTTCCATTTTGCCAAGATATGAAAAGCATCCTGGGCAAACAAACCGAATGTCAAAAAGGAAGACCCATCAGGAAAAATGGGTGTGCGTTCGGTCTCTTTATCAATTGTACTGTTGCGGCCAGTGGATTTCGTTGCGACGTTGTCGTGATAGAGTTCTGCACCGTAAACGAATTGATGGTTGTTCCAGAGCAATTTGTTGAAATGCATTTGCACACCGCTGGTCAAGGTTCGAAATTGGTCTAAGGTTTCGGTTGTACTGCCGAATTTAATTCGACGCCGCCGTTCAAACTGTCTGTGCAGCGAAACGGTTGAAGTAAATTTGTTGAACCAGCGGGTAGGGTTTTTATTAGTATAAGTTAAATAAAAAAGGTCTCTTTCTTGCGGGTCAAATAATCGTATTGAATCGCTAAGCGTTTCGACCACATCGTAGCGGGGAACCGAATTCTGACGGTTAAGTTGCAAGGCCAGGGTCAGGTCCTGCAAGTCGGATAATTTTACCCGCACTTTCGAGCTAAGGTCATAGGCGTCATAGCCGTTAGGCGATTGTTTTTTGTTTAGGACTCGATTTGTTCTTGAGTCATTCCGAAGGCGGCGCATTAAAGTGTTGCCACCGTTACTCCCCCTGGTAATATCTCCAAATGATTTGAACGAGCCTTCAAAAATCAGACCCCATTTTGAATTGGCAGTCCTCAAGTTGAAGTGTGTTGTTTTTGTTTCATCCGCGGTTGAAATCGAAGCAGACACTGAGCCACCGAATGTATGCCTCCCGTCCAGGGTAAGACGCGGGCTTTTGGTAATGAGATTAATTGCACCGCCGAGGGCGTCGCTGCCGTACATGACGGAAATCGGCCCATGCACAATTTCAACTCTTTCCAGGGTTTCTGAGTCAACGCTGTTGAGGTACTGAATATTACCACCGCGGTAGGTAGAGCTGTTCAACCGGATACCGTCCACGAGAAAAAGCAGCTTGTTGGCCTTGAATCCGCGCATAATCGGAGACCCGCCGCCCTGATTGGTTTTTTGGACCACTAAACCCGGCTCTTCGCGCAATAGCTCAGGAGTTTGTTGAGTATTTCGCTCCCTTATTTCCCTCGAATTAATTACAGAAACAAATTGGGGGATGTCATGCACCTCTTCAAGATTTCGCGACGCGGTCACGAGAATATCTGCTAATTCGATTATGGTGGGTTTCAAAGATATATTTAACTGAACCGTTTTCTGTGAGTTTAAAATGACGCCTACTTTTCTCAAAGGTTCATAGCCCAGTAATTGAAAACGAATATTATATTTGCCGGCGGGTAGTCCGGTTATAAGGAATTCACCATTTTCGTTCGTGACGTCTCCTCTATTGCTCGATTCAATAATTACTTGAACATGCTCAAGCGGATTGTCTTGTCTGTCGACGACCCTTCCAGTAATTACCGTATTCGAAGATTCTTCAGACGCTGATAGCGAAAGTGAACAGAAAAATGTAACAAAAAAAATCAAGTGCCGTGATGCGGTTAATGTACTATCCATTTCATTTAAATTGAAATAAAATTTAGAAGTTTTAGCTTTCAACATCAAGAAAAATTTCATATATTTAGCGCAGTACCCAGCGCGGCGAAGCCGCACTGGCAAACGTGAAACGTGAGATGTGAAACGTGCCCCTCAACATGGTGTGTTGGGGAAGGGCACGTCTCACGTTTGACGTCTCACATCTCACAATAATCGTCCAAAGAAAACATGTCATATTTTTTTGCAAAAAAATGCAAAAGTTCAAAGATAATACTATAACAAGCAGCTTGAAGGAGCTTGCGACATGGACACAATTGAGGTTAAAGAATTCATCATTACATGCGAAGCTTGTGGCAGTGTTAAAAAATTTACGGTGAGAAACGAGCAAGACTCAGAGCTAATTTTCAAACAATTTACGTGTGAAAATAATTGCGGTAGGAATCTTTACAGTTTCATTACAGTCGGCACGTTAAAAAGAGATTAACCTTTGAGCAAAAAGAAAGCGCGTAGATTTGACAAAAGGGCTTCTCAGTGGAGCCGATGGGGATCGAACCCATGACCTCATGACTGCCAGCAACATTTTCTTGCCTTAAAAAAACAACCTCGCTTTTCTAAAATTAGAAAGTCTTAATTTTGCCAGAATCAACCAGTTTCAGTAGTCTTTTCATTCTATCAAAAACACCTCTAATTTCACGCTTGGTGAGTCCAAACTGTATGATTTCATTAGAGATCCGCACACCTTTGTTGTCATCGAGTGCATGCGTTGGTACAACGGGAATAAGTTGTCCGTTCTTTATTTCATATTGGGCAACCACACCGAGTGCGTTCACCAGATCTCCTTCTTGAATTCTTCTAAGACGGTCAATTGTTTTTTCAGGAAGATACTTTACTCTAATGTTCCGCCACTTATACCCCTTTGTGCTCTCTAACCTCCCAAATGCAAAACCATTATCTACGGCAAACACTCGTGGATTTCCTGGATCCTTTGAGATTAGGAAATTCCCAACATTTGAATCATTGTGCTTAATAAGATAAGAAAGAATATTCATGTTCCCCAAATGTCTGGCGTAAGTCGTGTCCGAATTAAATCTCTTTTTGTCATATATTTTCTTAGCGGTTACCTCTTCCAGCCAATATTGAAGACAAAGAAACACACAGTTGGTATTCCTAAAAGTCGGTTCAACTATCGACTCAAACTGACGATATTCATCCAAAGGTAAACTTCTTCCAATTGTTGGCGGAACGACATAGCTGCCAGGATCAAGAAACAGTTTCTGCAACTCATAGGCAGCGATTTCATAACGCGGCTGATTGTTTACTGCCCAACCGCCCCGCTCTGCTCTTTTCCACTTAACCTGCATGGCAACACCATCCGACCATCTTAAGATTGCCCTTTTGGGGACATTGCCCTGAAGGCGCAAATTTCGTAATGTGAAAACTTCAAAAGGCTCGTAAAGAAGGCGTCTCTCAATATCTTCAATCGGATGAAGGATGTTGCTGTCCTGGGCAAAAACCGGAAGGAGAATGCTAAGCGAACTTCCCCAAAATACAATTGCTCTTAGTGTGCCTCTGATTCTCTTCATGGAAAAACTCCATGTCACAAAAAACAAAGATAACAAATTCATTTGGGTATAATCGG
>JBHHXN010000201.1:0-8892 GCA_046757025.1 bacterium | reverse complement strand
GGATTCCCGCTTAAAAATTGCGGGAATGACAAAAAAGGGCTCTTTACGGATGGACACTATTTAATCCCGATCACCATGGACTCCGGCCCAACCAGATGTTCCACACGCGTTTCCTTAAAGCCGCTTTCTTTCATCCAGCCAGTGCAGTCTGCGCCGGTGTAATCGAAGCCGCCGGGCGTCTCGATCAGCATGTTCAAGCTCATCATCAAACCGAAGGCATTTTGCGAGCGGGCATCATCGATGATGGACTCGTACACCACCAGGGCGCCGCCAGCCGGCAGGGCATCGTAGGCCTTGCGGATGAGCTGCTTCTTTTCCTCTAAGTTCCAGTCATGCAGAATGTGTCCCATGAGCAGGACGTCGGCTTCGGGTAGCGGCTGGTCAAAGAAATCGCCGGCGACAAAACTTAGCCGCTGAGCCAGACCGTTCTGCAGGGCGTACTCTTCGAAAATGGGTTCCACTTCCGGCAGATCGAAGCCGATGCCGGTGAGGTGCGGATTGGCCAGGGCGATCTGCACCGCCAAATCTCCCTGCGCCGTGCCGATATCGGCGAAGTACGTGTACTCTTTCCAGGGGAAGTTGTTGGCGATTGCCATGTTGGCGCCACGGCTGACGCCAGTCATGGCTGCCATGAATTGTTTCAGCCGTGCCGGGTCGGCGTAGAGTGTCTCAAACAGCCCTCCGCCGCCGTCTTGCAATTCGTTTTGCGGTTTACCGGTGCGTAACGCTTCGGTTAGATGGTTCCAAAAACCGTACAGTCGGTGGTTGGCCATTTCCAGCAGTCCACCGATGTAAGACGGTTTTTTCTTATCCAGAAAAAGATCGGTTTCGGGTGTGTTGTGGTATGTGTCGTCGATTCGCTGCAAAAAACCCAGCGCGACCAACGTGTCCAGAAAATCCGCGGCGGAGCGGGGATGTAAGCCGAGTCTTCCCTGAAGCGTTTGCAAATCTTCCGGGTGTTTGGCCAGCTCGGTAAACAGCTCCATTTCCACGGCACTTAAAAGCGTTTTTGCGGGCCAAAATGCGAACCCGACTTCGAGAATTTTGGTTGGGTCTGGTTTATTATTCACGGTATTCCTCCATATTTTTGTCCTAGAGATCCACAACCTCGTGCGTTAAAAGTAAAGTTTTCATCTGATCTGATTTTGTAATAAAATATTTAACCACAGATTCCCACTGATGAATCACTGATTTTAAAAAGTGCCCGGTTTTAACACCCTTACTTCTATCGTGGGTTCTGTCGCTGATAAACTTTGATATTGAAAACGGTCAACAACAAAGTGTGGCAACCAAGGTTTTAGGATTTGGTTTTCGTGGACCATGTTTTCATCCGTGTCAATCAGTGAAAATCTGTGGTTTAATCAATTATTTGGTTGCGGCCAAAGGCCGTGTCAAGTTCATCACTAGCTTTATGTCTTTGCAGCTCTAAAGAAAACTTTGGTTCCGCTTAGGTGTTCTCTTGCATCACCTCGACTATCTGATGCGAATCCATGTCTTTCTAAAACTTATGCATTCATTCAACCGGAGCAAAATTGGCGTGCACCAGCATCCATTTTCCGCCCTTTTTTACGTAAACCCGAGTTGACTTTGCCAGACTGGTTTCGACCTTGCCCTCTTTGTCTTTTGTCAATCCGACATAGTTGTAGCTGAGGATGGCCACGTTTCCATACACCTGGACTTTCTCGTTAACCATCTCGTCAATAACAAACTCGCCACTGCCACTGGCGACAACGTCACTGAGCCGACCGTTAAGTGCTTTGCCATCCAGGCGGATCGGCGAATCCGGGTTAAACTCTGTGTATTCTTCTGCCACAGTTTTCATCCAATCAGAAGCGGGTTTCTTGGCACTTTGCGCTGCCCATTGCGCTTTTGTGATGGCAATGACTTCCTTGGCAACCTGATCGTTGGTTTGCGCAACCGCCGTCAGGGTGAATCCGAATAGAACCAAAGTCAGCAGAATGATGATTTGTTTTTGCATGATATTTCTCCGTATGGATTGTGATTTGTAATTCATTGATTTGATTTGTGCGACTTACTCCAGCCGCCATGTCTTCCTGAACCGCGTCCCCTACCATCGATATACCTCATTATTTGCGGTTAAGATGGCTGCTATTGTATCCCGGTCTCTGGCAGCGGCAGGCTGGTGTTCCAGATATCTCGGTACAATTGCCATTGCCCGTTGCTGCGCTTCCAAATTTCAATGTACTTTCCCTGATCCACGACTTCGCCGCCGGTTGCAAACAATTTAAACGTGCCAAGTATGTAAGCCAGGTCCCCCTGCACGGAAACTTCCTGAATCGCCAGCTCACCATCGATGTTGGTTATGAGCTCGGCCCAGAACTGTGCAATGGCTTCCCGCCCTTGCACAAACTCCGAGTTGGGCGGCAGCAGCATGCCCTCCGCTGCATAGATCGCGGCCAGCGCCCGGTCGTCGCCAGCATTGAACGCGGCCTCCCATGTTTTGCTGGTCTTCCTGAGCTGAGCCTCGTCCTTGCCTGCCGGAGCAGCACACGCCAGCCCAAGCAGCATGAGGCATAAAAAGATTCCCACCAAAACCGAATATCTCAATTTTCTGGACGAAAATGAATCTCCTCTAATCATGACATTTCCTCTTTTCCTGATTTATTGAATTATCACTTTGGATTGATGATCTCGGCCGTATCCACGGCCTGAAAAAAGTGCGCCAGCTTGCCATCCTTGACCGTCCACACGTGCGTGGCGTTGGCCTTGAAAGGCTTGCCGGTGTTTTTGTACGTTCCGCGGTAGTGCCCGACCATGACGACTTTTTCGCCGCATTCGAACAACTCCAAAATGTCGATTCGGAAGCCCTCGTAGTGGGTCGGCAAATGGGAAAACACCCCCTGCACCACGGCTTCCGCACCCTTGAAAATGCCCTCGCCGGTGATGAAAGGGAACCCCTGGCACTCATCCCAGATTATATCAGGATGGAACAGCTCAAGAACCGATTCGATGTCGCCTTCTGAAAAGTGCTGGTATCCCTTCTGTACCAATTCAACGTTTTGCATAATAGGGTCTCCTCATTTTTGACTGCCGTTGATCGAACCCGGCTGTGGAAATTAAACACCGAAGCTCTCCGAAATCAAAGAATTAGGCGAGTTCAGGTTTTGTGTGTTTTCATTGTACTTCTGTTTTTTGATGCGATTATCGCAAACCGGGGTTGAATTGGACCAGGGCGC
Source organism: bacterium (assembly GCA_046757025.1). Taxonomy (GTDB): domain Bacteria; phylum Zhuqueibacterota; class Zhuqueibacteria; order Oceanimicrobiales; family Oceanimicrobiaceae; genus JBHHXN01. The sequence continues at coordinate 5,695 of JBHHXN010000201.1, read as the reverse complement.
CAATGGCTCAGATTTGACGCCCTGTCCCCAAAGAATCGCGTGCAACCCGGTTTTAGTTGGTGCTTGCTGGCAGGCTGCTGTTCCAGATGTCCGCGTGCAATTTCCACACACCATCAGCGTCCTGTTTCCAGACAACCATGTATTTCCCGGAGTCGGTCATGGCAGCTTTCCCTTCTGGCGCTATTTTGATGGTGTAAGAGCCGATTTCGTACGCAGTATCACCGTTGCCCTCAACAGAAACGGTAGTCAAAGTCAGGTCTGTCAGCCCCATTTTGAGATCCGCAGCAAAAGATTTCTGGATGGCTTGCCGGCCATGCACCGGTTCGCTGTTCGGAGGCTGAGTGACAGCATTTTCCGTGTAGAGCGCTGCCACCCCTGCGGCATCCCCGCGGTTGAACGCGGCGCTGAATTTGGCGTTTTGCGCCTCGATGGCTTTGCGTAGTGTCATCTCGTCGTGTTTACCCTTCATCTCCACCAGTATGACCTCCATCGACTTGTCGCCCGTATTCTTGGGCAAATGCATGCCTCCCGCATCCCAGACGGTCTGCCCTTTTTCTCCTTTGACGTCAACGGATTTACCGTCAGGCAAAGTAAAGTTTACCTGGTTGTCGTTGAGGAATACGGCGACGTTGGCTGGATGATAATGCATCACGGACTTCTCACCAGCACCGTATGTGATGTGCACCACCCGCACCTGGTCGTTCTCGAACACCACTTTGTAGTGTTTAGAATCGACTTTGGTGGGGTCCTGTGCCGAGGCCGGTCTGGCAAACAAACCGATAACCAAAACCGCAGCCAGGGCCGGCACTAATAAACGAAACACCTTTATCATGATATGACCTCCTTACGATTGAGTTAAAAGATTGTGAGCAGATATGATTTAATCCTTTTAGAAAATGATTCGTCTGCTCGCATTCAAAATACTAAAAAATCAGGTAGGGGGAATATCACAAAAAGGACAAATGCTGTAAGATTTCGGCCAAAAGGTGGAGAAATAGAACACGGATGGCACGGATTTGACAGATGTCCACGGATTCGACTTAATTGAAGGTGGCGAATCTTCAAATAATATCAGATCTGTGTCAATCCGTTCTATCCTTATAATCCGTGTTCCATTTCTTTGCTGCTTCGCGTGGAAAATAGAATTTGTTTGCAGCCGAACTGCATCAGGAATCCTTTAGGTTGCTCTGCGACCCTATTTCCGACGGCAGCACCCCAAATTCTTCCCGAAAGGTCTTGGTAAAATAGGCCGGACTGCCGAAACCCACTTGAAAGGAAATCTCAGCGATGGTGGCGGTGTTTTGTTGCAACAATTGCCGGGCGCGCTGCAGACGCATAGAGCGGATCACTTGATTGGGCACCTGCCCGGTGAGCGCTTTGAGTTTGCGGCGAAACTGGCGCTCGCTCATGGCCATTTCGGTGCACAAGTTCTCCACTCCAAAGGTCTCGTTGTCCATTTCACGTTCGATCACCTGACGCACCTTTTCAAGGAACGCCTGGTCCACCGGCGTCACCGCCAATTCGGAGGGAGACAGCAAAGCCTTTTTACCCAGACTGGCGATGAGATTTTTACGCACGGCGATGAGATTGTGTACCCGCGCCAGCAGCTCATCCGAACGGAACGGCTTGATGAGGTAGTCATCCGCGCCGGCCTGCAGCCCGGCAAGTTTGTCCTCTGCGGCGGCACGCGCGGTGAGGAGCACGAGCGGAATGTGACTGGTTTTCTGGTCGCTCTTGAGCCGCCGACACACTTCGTAGCCGTCCATATTGGGCAGCATTAGGTCGCAGATGACCAGATCTGGAATGGCCTCCGCGGCCATTTCGACGCCCGTCTGTCCGTCGGCCGCTTCCAGTACCTCCAATTCGCCGCACAGCACCGTTCGGATGAAGTCGCGCATATCTTGGTTGTCCTCGATCACCAGCACAATCCCTCCGTTCTCATTGCCATCTTCCCGGTCGGCCGGGATTTGCGCCGGGGTTTCCCTGTCCAAATCGGCGGGCGCTTCCTTCTCCATGCCCTCTGTTAGAACGACCTCCGCGCTTTGCACCGGCAGCGTCACGGTAAACGTCGTTCCCTCTCTGACCCGGCTCTGCACCGAAATTTCGCCGCGCTGCAGCTCTACTAGCTCTTTCACCAGCGCCAGTCCGACGCCGCTGCCGCCCTTTTCGCCACCGACTTCATCCCCCTGAAAAAACCGGTCGAATACGTGTGCAAGATGCCGCGCCGGAATGCCAGCGCCGCTGTCGGCCACCGTGACCACTATGGAAGCGGGGTTTGCCGCGTCCTCTGGAAAGGCTACGGAGAGGCTGACCGCGCCGCCCTCGGGTGTGAACTTGAAGGCGTTGGACAGCAAATTGTGGAAGATGTTTTCCATTTTTTCGTGGTCGAACAGCATGACGAACGACTCGCGTTTGGCGGCAAATTGCACATGGATGTTTTTGCTTTCCGCCAGAGCGTCGTAGGACTGCAGCACCCTGCGCAGAAAAGCCACTAGGTCGCCCTGACGCAGGTAAAGCTCCATTTTGCCAGCGTCCAATTTCGAGAGATCGAGCAGCTGGTTGATGAGCTGCAGCAGACGGCGGGCGTTTCGCTGCATCATGCCGAGCTGGCGCTGCGACTCTTTGTCCTGAAGCCTCTCGATCATTTGCTGCAGCGGCCCGACGATTAAGGTGAGGGGCGTGCGGAACTCGTGCGAAATGTTGGCAAAAAAACGCGACTTCAGCTGGTCCAGCTCCCGCAATTTTTCCCCTTCCACGCGTTCCATCTGCAGGCGGTTTTTCAGGCGGATGCGGTTCATCTCGTAGCGGCGGATGCCGTAGAGCAGGCCCAGAGCAGTCAGGGTGTAAAGCGCATAGGCCCACCAGCTACGCCAGGGCGGCGCGCTGATGTGAATGGCCAGCCTGGCGCCCTGCTCATTCCAGACGCTGTCGTTGTTGGAGCCTTTGACTTGAAACACGTAATCCCCCGGCGGCAGGTTGGTGTAGGTGGCGCTGCGCGCCGCGCTTGCGGGGATCCACTCCTCGTTAAAGCCCCGCATTCGGTAGGCGTATTCGTTGCGGGAAGGCGCCGAAAAATCCAGCGCCGCAAATTCGAAAGCGATGACATATTGCCGGTGCGACAGGGTGATTTTCCGGGCCTGAGTAATCACACTGCTGAGAATCCTCGGGTCGCTTTCTGGCGTAATCTCGCGGTTAAAGATGCGCAGGCCGGTGATCGCCACATTGGGAACATGTGGGTTGTCGGCGATCTGCTGCGGACAAAAATAGGTCAGTCCTTTGATGCCGCCAAAAAACATTTCGCCGGTTCGGCTTTTGAAATAAGCGCCGGTGTTGAACTCGTTGCTCTGCAAGCCGTCGTTGACATCGAAATTGCGAAAGGTCCGGGTCGCTGGATTGAAACGCGACAGTCCTTTGTTGGTGCTGAGCCATAGATTGCCGAATTCATCCGGCAGGACGCTGTACACCACGTCGTTGGGCAGGCCATCTTTTGCGGTAAAATGTTCAAAATGAAGCTGCGCAGAGTCAAAGCGATTCAGGCCACCACCGGCCGTGCCCAGCCACAAAACGTGGGGATGCCGCAGGTCCGGCGTGATGGACAGCACCACGTTGTTGGAAAGGCTGCCGGCATCCTGGGGATCGTTCCGGAAATAGCGAAAGCGCTCGGTTCGCGGATCAAAGCGCGCCAGACCGTCGTCGGTGGCCAGCCAAAAAACACGGCTGGTATCCTGATGCACAGCCGTAGTGGACACAAAACGCGAGGCCGGGTTCTCACGATAGCCGTAGTGCGTAAAACGATCCCCTTCGCCATCGTACCGACTAAAGTAGTTTTCCGTGGCCACCCAGATGCGCTGCTCCCGGTCCAGGTAAACCCGGAAGGCCATCTTTTCTTTCAATCCGCTGTCCAGACCAAAACGCCGAGCGGTTTCCGAAGCGGGATCGTAGCGGTACACGCCCTCGAAGCCGGCCAGCCAGATGAAACCGCCGGCGTCCTGCAGCAGACACCAGGAACCGGTGTTGCCGAAATCCTGCGGGTGGTCGGAATCGGTTTCGAAGCTTTTCAGCTCGCCGGTGCGCCGGTTCCAGCGGTAGAGCACGTCGGCGCTGATCCAGAGTTGCCCCTGCCGATCTTCCAGCAGGGCGGTGATGCTGAAGCGCTGGATCCGCGACGGAAAATCGCGCGGCCGGCGATAGGTGAAAAAACGATCGGCCTTGGGGTCGTACAGGTTCACTCCGTAGCCGTTGGTGCCGATCCAGAACACGCCGGAGCGATCCCGCAAAATTCGGGTGAGGTTGTTGCTGCTCAGGGAGTGGGGATTGAGCTTCTCGCTGCGAACGGACTGATATTCCTGGCCTTCGGGATCAAAGATCATCAGCTCGCCGGCGGTGGCGAGCCACAATCGACCCCGCTGGTCTTCCTCGATATCCAGGACCGTGCCCCAGCCGCGACGATAGGTGTGAAAATGGTGGGGGAAGGACTGGAAGGTGTCGGTCTTCGGCTGCAGCCGGTTTAAACCTGACACCGTGCCGGCCCAGATATGGCCATCTCGATCCGGGTACAAAGCCGGCACGCGGTTTTCCCTTGCACCGCCTTCTCGACCTTCTTCTAAAAAGTAGCGGACGAATACTGGTGCCTGGAGTGAATCGTACGTCGGGAGGCGATTTAGCCCATGACTCGTGCCGACCCACAATTGCTCCTGCTCATCCACGAGCAGGGATTCAATAATGTTGTCGCTTAGAGTGCTGGGATTTTGCGAGTCGTGGAAAAATTTCTCGAAACGGGGCTGCGACTGCCCGGCCTCATCGGCAGTCAGGCGGTTGAGGCCGCGGCTAGTGCCGATCCACAACGCGCCCGTGCTGTCCTCGGCGATGGCGGTGACGTGGTCGCTGCTGAGGCTGGCGGGCTTTTCGGGCGAGTGCACGAAGCGTCGAAAACGACCGCTGGCGCGATCCAGACGGTTGAGCCCGCCCTCGAGCGTGCCGACCCAGAGGTAGCCGCGGCTGTCCTCAAACAGCGCTGTGACAAAGTTGTTGGAGAGGCTGGTGCTGTCTGAGGCGTCGTTTTTGTAGATGGTAAAATCGTAGCCGTCATACCGGTTCAAACCGTCCTTGGTGCCGATCCAGACAAATCCCTGCTGGTCTTGTAACAGGGCGTAGACCGCACTCTGCGACAGACCGTCGTCTATAGTTAGGTGCCGGAAGCGGGGAGAGGGTTCCTGTGCCGGCGCGTTTACTGGCAGCAGACTCATTCCCCAGAGCAGACAGATAATTGCGGTTCTAAGCGTCATTTCGTCGTTTGATTTTTATGACCAAGCCGTCGCCGATACCTGCGAGCGAAAGCAGTCAACAAGGTCAAGTATGAATAGCAAATCAGGAATTGTTTCCTGCCATTCCCGAAGCTCGATGACTTCCATAGCAATGAACATCCCGCTATCATGTTATTCGATTGCGTAAATGGTTGCGATGTTCGGGTGGTTCAGCGTCCCGACCCTCATTTTGTAATTCTTGTGGAAAGTCGGGACCTGTGCTTCGATTTTGAAGCGCGCGCGTTCTTCGTCGCTGGCGGCGATCTGCCGCGGCAGGAATTTGATGGCGACGGCGCGTTTGAGCTTCGTATCCTCGGCTTTGTAAACCACGCCCATGCCGCCTTCGCCGAGTTTTTCTGTGATTTTGTAATGAAGGATTGTTTTACCGATCA
>JBHHXN010000200.1:0-8923 GCA_046757025.1 bacterium | reverse complement strand
GACCAGTCATAACTGGCAATGGAGCCGTCTGGATCGGAGGAGCCGCTGCCGTCCAACGTGACGTTTTCCGAGCCGCTGTTATCGCTATCGGTGACCGTCTGATCGGGACCGGCGTTGGCCACCGGCGGCAGATTTCCTCCGCTAGCATATTGGATGACCAGCTCGGGCGCTACGCTTCCTTCTTTCGAGCTGAACAGCACTCGGTCTGAAGAACCAGAATGGATACGAAAGCTGTAAATACCTGTGCCCGAAATGGCGCTGGTGACGTCAAATTCCACGATGTCGTCCACAGCTACCGCGCCCGCTGAGCTCAATGCGCTGCCCGTGGTAGGGGGAGCGTTGTTGAAGATGATGCTGCCCTCATCCCAGGCGTTTGCGGTTGAAAAAATCGTGCCGCCGTCGTCACCGCCGTTGAGAACTTTCAATCGAATTTTAGCGCTCAAAACCGCACCGCCCAGTGCGTTGACATCAAACTTCAAATAAGTGTAAATGGTTTTGCTGCCTGCGCGTATTCTGAGGTCACTTGCGGCTCCGCGGTTACTCGTGGGACTGCTCGACAAAACAAAAGAGTCGTCGGTTGGATTAAAAGTGACTTGACCTTGTGCAAAACTGAAATTTTGTGTACAAAGTAAAAGTAAACAACAGATTAATAATACAATTTTGTATCTGTGGTACATGGCTGATCTCCTCTTGTATTTGTGCGTAAAGGATACTTCATTTTTACTTCTTGTGACGCGGAGAATAAGCTTAAATAAATAACTACAAAGGAAAAGCTTCCTATGTTCATACAATTCCCCACATCTATTAAGGGAAAAAGAATAAACCAGACCAAAATTTCATTAACATATAAGTATAACTTTTCATCTCTTTCCTAAAATTGATCGATTTTGCGTTGAAGAGTCCTATCACGGGACGAAAGTGTTCAGGATCAAGGGTGCTCACGCTTCAGCGTGTTTTCCCTTCTACCCAGCATGTCGTTTTCACTCGATCAGGAATCATTGAATTTAGGTCTTTGCATGAAGTGTAACCCAATTAATCATTCAGCTGAAAAATGAATTTATTTTTTGCATGGTTGCATAAAAAATAAGTTGTAAAAAGATCTGAAATTTTTTATATTAACCAAAAGAGGCCAACACCCACTTTTTTTAGACAAAAATGCCTTTATAGGCAGGGAAAATTTCATTTCAGGATCGGGCGGATCTGGAAAAATGAAAGTTGGCCTCTGGCTTTTTTATGGTCGTCTAACTTTGGTTTAGGAGTTATTTTCTTTTTAACATTCTAAATATTCTTTATTTAGATTGTTCGGGGTCGTCAAGATTTACTCATTTCCTAGTAATACCATCTCATCAATGTAGATTCTCTGAGTACCTTGAGTCTAATCATTCAGGGAAGGGGATTGTCTTAATAGTTAAGTTTATCTGTTAGGATATCTGCGGACCGGAATTGAATTTGAAAAGGGCGAGGGATTTGAAATATCACTTCAATAAAGCTTGAAGCTTGACTTTTTCCTCCCCACTTGAGCCACTTATGAATTCAAATAGTGTTTCGAATTCGATTGTGAAAAGCGATGATTCATCTTTACTCCCCGTAAACTCAGTAAACGATTGATATTTTATAAATCATATACCTTATCATTCAAATCGACTGCTCAATTTGAACAAGTTAACATTGGCAGTTATTTATGAATTAGTTTTATATACTTATTACTTGCCGAATATCTTGTATAATAATTTAAAAAAAATCTTTACCCCAAACGTTTTGTTTTGTGGAACATTTGACAATTTTGCAAATTACATGCCAGTTTCAAATGGAAAAATAAAACACCGGGAATTTACGCAAATCACTGTGTTTAACCCTAATAAAAATAAGATAAATATATCTTTAAATAACCTTTTTGGGTTGGAAGATTAGAATTGTATTCGTTCACACGATTGCAATATATACAATCCGGCATCTGCAAGTTGTTGCAGAAAATACACTTTTATGACATCGAAATAATTTGAAAGTTGATTATTAGGCAACAAAGCATGCTGAAACGCACCACATTCTATACATTTCAAACCGATTGCAAAATATTGTTAATCTTAATTTTACCACCCGCACCAAAACTATGCTGGGATCGATAATGACATGTAAATGGGACTTTTTTATCTGTTATTTGGCTTTGGGCCTTATATTTGCAATGGATGTCGGGTCATTGCCGGCTGGCGATATCAAAGGAAAGGTAATTATCAAACCGATCCCACCCTCAAAATCAAAAATCGTAAGTCGATCCATTATTCAAAAATACGCGTCCAAAAGCGCCAACAATAAAGAAGGGGCAGCGCACAAACCATCCGTAATTGTTTACATCGATGGCTATCGAGGTGGTAAGCCCGGCACCGAGAAACCGGTGGTGGTGATGGATCAGAACAATGAGAAATTCGTCCCACATGTGCTGCCGATTTTAGTCGGAACCACTGTGAGATTTTCGAACAGCGACGATGTGTATCACAATGTCTTTTCCTACTCTTCAACAAAAAGTTTTAATTTAGGAAGGTATGCCAAAGGCAAATATCGCAGTATCAAGTTTCTGAAACCGGGCGTGGTAAAAGTGTATTGCGATATCCACACTCAAATGAATGCATTCATACTGGTACTGGAAAATCCGTATTTTGCCACAGTGGACGAAGATGGTAACTTTCTAATTAAAGACATTCCGCCTGGCACTTATACACTCAAAGCCTGGTACGGTCGCTGGCCTGAAATAGAAATGCAAGTTGAGGTAAAAGGCTCAGGGGCGACCGAAGTAAATTTCGTTTTTCCATAAACAATTATTCCGACACAGGTTTATTGAGTTTGCGCAAACCTTTTGTTAATAGAAGCAACAGCTTATGCATAAATTATACGGTATCCTCACAATCTTATTTTGGTCAGTTTCCACCAGCTCGTTCTGTCAAACCTATCCAAACGTAGAATTCGGTGCCATATTCTCATTAAACTATATCAAAAGTCAGCCGGATGAAACGCCATTGTTGATCAACCATGGAAACGGCAGTTTTTTAAATTTTTGGTCGTTTCTTTTGAACGCACAGATCAAAGACAATCTTTCGCTTTATACGCTTCTGGAAGCAGAAGACGGAATTGAAATTGAGATCTACGGACTCTCGGCAATCTATCAGACGGAGTGGTTAGACCAGCTTAATATTGAAATCGGCAAATTTCTCATTCCCTTTGGCACGGCCCTTCAGCGCCGGTGGGATTCGGAGAATCCGTTTGTGGGCCTGCCATTGATGTATGAATATCACACGCCCATATCAAGCATGGAATTGCCCGGCAGCGAACACGCTCTTCTGTTGAATCGTGGACGAGGTCTGAATCTAAATTACAACCCCAGAGGTGAATCTTTAGGTACTAAAAAAGTTAATTCAATTACCTCTGATAATTCAGATACGAAACCACTAGGGCTGGAAATCATTTCGCACGAAGCGTACGTCACAGGTGTGCAGGTATTTGGCACAGCCGGTCAATTCGGTTATCATCTTGGGGCGGCGAACGGCTCGCTGTCAAATCCCGTGGACATCAACAACAGCAACGGAGTGCAGCTTTTGGGTCGCTTAGACTATCAAATCAATATGGGATTGGATTTAGGCGTCTCATTTTCAGTTGGCAGTTACTTAGATCATAATGTGACCAACACCCAGCTGCAAAATGCAGGTAAAAGCGTGGAGGATTTCAAACAATTAGCCGTGGGCTTTGATGTCACTTACAGTCTTGGCCATCTGGAACTCCATTCGGAGCTCATTCTGAATCGCTGGCAGACGCCGTTCCTCACGGAAGACCTGGACCTGATGGCTTTCTATCTGGATAGCAAATATACCTTCTGGACGCGTTTTTATGGCGCCGGACGGTTTAGTCTCATCAATTTCAGTCAAATCGACGACCTCTCTGATGTAGACATCGACGGCAATTTGCGGGAATCCTGGGATTATGATATCTATCAAATGGATCTGGCATTCGGTTACCACGTAAATCGAAATGCCATCGTTAAAATTATGGGACGCTTAAATAAAACCAGAGATGTGGCGGGCGGCGACCCGCGCGACAACCGGCTCGCGTTACAAATGGCGGTATTTTTTTAAATGAAGATTTTCAATTTACGCATAAAAGTCCTGATTCCCGCAACCATTCTCAATCTAAGTATCATCGCGGCGGCGTTATTTATTATCAATCATGTAGTTCGCCAACAAGTTAAGAAAAGTGTGGCGAACGATCTGGTTCAATCCAAACGCATCCTGCAGGAGCTTGAGTACAGTGAAATGCAGCATCTGCTGGAGCGTAGTCAAATCCTGGCAGAAACGCCGTACCTCAAAGCAGCGGTCGATACCGATGACTCCTCCACGGTTCAGGAAGTCGCTCGAGAAGTCGTTGAGACCATTCGCAGCGACGTTTTACTCATCCTCAACCAAAATGATCAAATTTTAGCGCAACAGGGATTTGTGAATTTTCATTCCTCAGATATTCATCCCGATTCCTTGTTGTTTCAAACGCAAGCGCATTCCGGCAAGATGGCTCTTTTGCAGCATGATGAAAAATACTACCGCATTGTGATAATGCCCATTTTAGCGCGTGACGAAATTTCTGGTTTGTATGTGTTGGGAAGAGTTTTATTGGGTAATGCCATCGATATCGAGTACATGCAGCGCCTGCAGGATTTAGTCGAATGTCACGTAACATTGGTGGTCAACGAACAGTTTTATTTATCTACGCTGGATATGGATTTTTTCAACAACATGGCTCTACCCATGTTTTTAAAATTGCATCCCCGAAATGAACAGGGCATCTCTGAAATTAAGCTCGGCGAGGAAGCGTACTATTTTACGGTGGTAGGCAAGCAAAAAAATTATTTGCTCCTGCATTCCATCGATAAAGCACATCAGGCCATTGCCAAACCCATTGAAAATATCATGATCGTCATCGGAATATTGGCGCTTTTGGCCATGCTCCTCATCAGCAGCTTTATTTCACGTTACGTCATCGCCCCAGTAAAAAACCTGGTTAAAGTTACCAATGCGGTCACCAGCGGCGATTACAGTCAACCAGTAGAGGTAAGGAGTCATGACGAAATCGGTTTTCTGGCGCGCAAGTTCGATGAAATGCGCCAGACCCTGCGACAAAAAATGACGTTGCTAAAAAAGCAGAATGTTGAGCTGGAAGAAGCCTTAAAAAAGCTAGCTGCAACGCAAGATGAATTGCTGCTCAACGAAAAACTGATCGCCACGGGCAAGGTGACCGCCCACCTTTCCCATGAATTGAACAATCCAATTCACAACATTCAGGGGTGTTTAGAGGCGGCTTTAAAAAAAATAAAAAAGAGTGATGGCGGTAGAGAATTTGTCGAGCTTGCACACCGAGAGGTGCAGCGTATCGGGGATCTTGTGCGGCAAATGCTGGATTTTTACCGGCCGCAGGCGGCGGTCACAAAAAAAATAGACATCAACGTCATCCTGAGAGAAGTGCTTAGAACTTCAAAAAAAATGCTGAATGCAAATAACATCCAAGTCTCTTGCAAATTAGATCCGGAACCGAATGAAATCATCACCGCACCGGACCGGTTGAAACAGGTCTTCCTGAATTTGATTATAAACGCCGTGGATGCCATGCCCGGAAGCGGAAAACTTTGTGTAAACAGCCGCTTAGAAAAAAATAAACTTTCCATTATTTTTGAGGACACGGGGCACGGCATATCTCCGGAACATAAGAACAAAATTTTCGATGCTTTTTTCACCACTAAATCAGAAACCAGCGGAGTGGGACTGGGATTAACCGTGAGCCACGGCATTATAAGCTCCCTTGGAGGAAAAATTCTCGTGGAAAGCGAGATTAAAAAAGGCACGCGTTTTATCATCGAGCTGCCCCTCAATGGCAGAGCCATCGATACGAAATTGATATGAAAAAAAAATATAAAATACTCGTCGTCGATGATGACGAAGTCTTTCAAAAAGTCACCAAATCTTTTTTGGAGGACGTGGGTTTTTATGTCAAGGTAGTGGAATCGGCTGAATCTGCCGAACCGGAGCTGAAAGACAGCGAGTACGATCTGATTTTATCGGATCTGGTCATGCCCGGTAAAGATGGCATCGACTTTTTGAACTTTGTTAAAAAATGGAGGCCGGAGACACCGGTGGTGATGATCACCGGTTTTGCGACCATCAACACCGCGGTGGAAGCTATGAAGGCCGGCGCCGAGGATTATTTAACCAAACCCTGCAGCAGCGATGAGCTGCTGTTCAAGATCAACCGCGCTATCGAAAAAAAACATGACCAGGCCGAGCTCTCGCGCTTGCGCGCCGAAGTCGAAAAAAAATACACCTTTGGAAACATTTTGGGTAAAAGTCCCGAAATCCAAACCATTTTTAAATTAGTCCAGCAGGTGGCCGGAACCGACGCTTCCGTACTCATTCAAGGAGAAACCGGCACCGGCAAAGAGCTGGTGGCAAAAGCCATCCATTACAACAGCCTGCGCAAAGACGGTCCATTCATCTCGGTGAATTGTGCCGCTTTATCCGAAACCTTGTTAGAGAGCGAGCTCTTTGGTCACGAGCACGGCGCTTTTACCGGCGCCATCAAACAAAAATTAGGACGCTTCGAATTGGCCAACGAAGGCACGTTATTTTTAGACGAAGTGGGCGATATTCCCATACCAACCCAGGCGAAACTGTTGCGGGTGATTCAAGAAAGAGAATTTGAAAGAGTCGGCGGCACCGAAACTATTACCACCGATATCAGGATCATCTCCGCCACCAACAAAAACATGAAACAAGCGATCGAAGACGAGACTTTCCGAGAGGATTTGCTTTATCGAATCAATGTCATGCCGATCATGATGCCAGCACTGCGCGAACGAGAAGACGACATACCCCTGCTGGCGAACCATTTTATGGCCAAATTTGCAAAACAGACCAATAAAAATGTAGAAGGGATTAGCGAATCCGCTATGCAAATGCTGTTGAGATATCCCTGGCCGGGCAACGTGCGGGAATTGGAAAACGTCATGGAACGGGCGGTCATTTTGTGCAACAAAAACATCATCGATGTGAATCATTTGTTGTACTTGCGCCAGGAGAAGGAAGCCGAGCTGTTAACGAAAACGTTGCAGGAAAACATGTCCGAAGAACAATTGACCAAGCTCTACGCACGTATGGTGCTGCATGATCAAAAGGGAAACAAAAAAGAAACCGCAAAATTGCTGGGGATTAATTTTCGCACGCTGCAAAGCCGATTAAAAGACTAAGGCAGTTTGGCCGACAAGTTCTGCCATTGATGGATAGTTTCAATAAACGCGTGTTCGAGCTGCACCGAGCAGACCTCTGTCACTTAAACACCGCATCTTCAGCAGCAAGCCTGAGATTATCAAACAGATCATCCAGTCTCCCTTCTTCTCCCGAACCTATTCCGTTCGCTAACAGAACGATGTAGGTGTCTCTGTCCACATAATAAAGCCGGTTGGTTTGAGCGCCCACCGTAGCTCCATCATGCGAGATTAATTTGCCATAGCGTAAATTAGCAATCCACAAGCCAAATCCGTAACCTCCACCTGAGGCATCCGTTGTCATAGCATTTAATGAAGCTTCGCTGACCAGCTCTCCATCGAGAAGCGCTTCAAAGAACCGCGCATAGTCATAAGACGAAGCAATATATCCGGCAGTGCCGACCGTAGCAGGAAGACCGGCAGCCAGCACATCAGAAATATTTTGCAATTGTCCGTTATCCCGAAGGTCCGCATAAACATTCACCAGTCCCGGTGGGTCAGGATAACCAGGCTCGTTTTTGTAATAGGTATTCACCAATCTTAGGGGGCGAATAATCCGCTCACTGACGAATTTGGCATGGCTTTCACCCAGGACATGATCCATAATTAGGGCCAAGAGCACGTAGTTTGTACTCGAATAGTGATACCCCTGGCCTGCCGGAAAGTAAGGCGGATCGCCGTAGATGAGTTCCAAAAAATATTCCGTTGAAATCGAGCGTGTGGGACCATTCATCATATCCAGCCACAGCGTGATCTCATCAAAAAAATGTTTAATTCCCGAAGTATGATTCAGTAATTGTCGCACCGTCGCCGTATTGCCATTGCCGATTTTATCGGTGATTCTTCGCGGCAAATATTGGTTGATCTTCGTGTCCAATTCAATCTTGCCATCTTCGACCAGCAGCATGACGGCGGCAGCGGTATAGGGTTTTCCGTTACTGCCGGAAGGAAACAAATGCGCCGGCGTCATGCGCTCCTTGGTTTCAAGCCTGGCATAACCGGCGGCGCCGTTCCACATCCCTTCTGGCGATTTGACAAACATGACCAGGCCGGGGAAACCACTTGCTATATAGTCATCCAGCAGATTTTGAAACGCCGCTCCTCTGGGGTGGGTATTTAGGCTTTCATCCCAGGCATTCTTCGGCGTTTCCACGGGTTCAACGATGCTCATTTTACATGCGAAGAGAACGAGTGCAAGGATTAGCGCCAGTGGAAAAGGCGGCTTGATTATTGTTTTCAGATTAAAAGAATTCATGGCTCATTTTCCTCCAAAATAAATTTTCGTTCCAATGGATAGGAGCAGATGGGTCATCGCGGGGATTGTTTCGGAAAAACCAATTTCGGCGGCGAACCACCGATACTGCAAAAAAGGGCTGAAAGAAAGTCGCCCATCGCTTTTGAATTGATATCCAAGTGTTGCTGCCAGCGAAAACATGGCCGAAGGCCGGCCCCAGTCGGTGGCTTTGTGGTAATCGCCGTCCCGAAACTCGAAGGCTTCTTTGCGGTCGAAGGCGTGCAAATATCCGGCGCCAATGAGAATATCCGCATGAAGTCCAAAGCCGGTCATGTAACTGAACCCAAGCTCGGTGTTGAGAAAAATGCCGGACTCGATATATTTATGCTGGAAAAAAC
>JBHHXN010000199.1:0-8979 GCA_046757025.1 bacterium | reverse complement strand
AGTTGCAAGTTTCAAGTTGCAGGAAGTGTAAAGTGCAAAATGCAAAATTTTGTTTAACTGAATCACTTTAAAATTTGCATTTTAATTTTTGCACTTTGAATTTATGAATTGCAAAGGGAGAATATCGTGAAAAAATACACTTTATTACTAACTCTATTATTGATGCCCTTAATTATCGCCGGCAGTTGTAATCCGCCGCCAGGACCGCCGGACGCCGGTCTTTATCATACTTACGCCGAAATCCAAAGCGAGCTGCAGGAATTGCAGACGGCTTTCCCGAATCTGGCGAAAGTAGTCAGTCTGGGGCAGTCCCTTGAAAATCGCCAGATCTGGGCCATCAAAATCAGCGACAACGTGGCACAGGAAGAAAATGAGCCCGAAGTGTTGTTTATCGGCGGTCATCATGCGCGCGAGTGGATTGCCATCGATGTGCCGTTCTTACTGGCAAAACATCTGCTGGAAAATTACAGTTCGGATGCCGACATCCGCAATTATGTGGACAACGGTCAAATCTGGATCATTCCGTTGCTGAATCCAGACGGGCATCAGTACTCGGTGACCACCAACCGTCTCTGGCGAAAAAATCGCCGCAACAACGGCGACGGCTCCTTCGGAGTGGATTTGAACCGCAACTACTCCTACCAGTGGGGCGGGCCGGGGTCCAGTGGAGATACTTTCAGCGAAATCTATCGTGGCCCATCCGCCTTTTCCGAGCCCGAAACCAAAGTCGTTCAGGATTTTGCCAGCCAGCATAATTTTGTCGCTCTGTTGAGTTACCACAATTTTTCACAACTAATTTTATACCCGTGGGGACACACCAATTCCCCGGCGCCGGACGCAGGATTGCTGAATGCACTCGCGCAGACCATGGCCGACAGCATCCTGGATGTGCATGGCAA
The DNA here is from genome assembly GCA_046757025.1 of bacterium. Classification (GTDB taxonomy): domain Bacteria; phylum Zhuqueibacterota; class Zhuqueibacteria; order Oceanimicrobiales; family Oceanimicrobiaceae; genus JBHHXN01. Next base: position 8,080 of record JBHHXN010000199.1, on the reverse strand, counting down.
ACGCTACGTGCCGGAACAGAGCTCGGATCTCTACCTGGCCAGCGGCGACGCCACCGACTGGCTGTATGGCGAAACCCGGGTGCCGTCGTATACCATCGAATTGCGGCCGGCGTCCTCGATTCCTGGATTTCAATTGCCGGAGAGTGAAATTCAGCCCACCTTTGAAGAGAATTTACCGGCGGCACTGTTTTTGATCGCCTGGTCTCAGGGCGGGGGCACGGTTTCGACTTTGAAGTAAACTATTTTTAAGCCACGGATTTACGCTGCTTTTCACGGATTGGCTTCTGACTTTTCTGATATTTTTAGAGATTCCTTGTTTAATCGTTGTGTAGTTGGTGTCAATCCGTGGCAGTTTTATAGCGCCAGTTATTTTGCACAAACGCGGTTGCCAAAGGCGATGGCCTGTTTGTGCCTTCTTCCTGACCTTAGTGTTAACACCCCTCAAAACACTTCATGATTTGTTACAATTCTGATGATCATCAACTCAAAACCGCCCCATTGTCAAAAGCTCATTTAAGTACCATGGTTGTCCTTCACGCAATCTTCTATCGGGAATTAAGCACGAGATGCCCGATGAGCTTGTCCCTGCTGGCCGCAAACCGGCAGCATTTGGGAGTGACAATTTCAGGTCAGTTCGGTGTTTATTCAAAATTTACAATCGTTTTGTGATAAATTATTGCAAAAAAAATCCCGACCGCCTTCCTTAAGAAAACGGTCGGGAATGGTATCCCACCAAAACAAAATTAATTCATTAATTATCTAATCGTGTAGTTCAAACGCGCCATGGCCAGTCGGCCGATTTTGGGAGCACCGAGGAATTCGCGGTGATCGTTATCCAGTACATTTTGGATAAGAAAGTCAATTCGCAACCCGGGGGCTAGGTGACCGAGGTCATAACCGGCGCCCACATCCAACAGAAAGTAATTTTCCACACCGGGCGTGGTGTCGTTGAACGGAGCGGGACGTCCGCCTACATACGGTCCGGAAGCCACCGGGAATCCTTTGATGTATCGTGCGGAAGCATTTATTGAGAGACCCAGAGGTCGCATGTAATTGAATCCAAATTTTGTTTTGAATTTGGGCGCGTTGAGGGCTACGTGCAGTGTGGTGCTGCTTTCATCTAATTCGTCGTTATCAAAGAAATCGTCGCTGACAATGGACAGATTGCCAAAAATATTCAAATGAGGTGTCGCCAGAATTTGAAGCGTCGCATCGATACCCCAAAAGTTGACGTTACCGAAGTTGCGATACGCCAGCAATAATTCCGGCTGTTCATCCAGGGCCGGTGCGTTCTCTTTGGGCGTGACAATGGCGACCGGAGTCGAAGCGCTTGGGAGCCCGTCGGCAGCCAAGCCCACGATGAGTTCAGCAACCTGTTCCGCTGTAAATCCAACCGACTGCAGAGTCGCGGCCAGCGTGGGGTTGTTGGCAATACCCACGGCCAATGCGGCTTGCAAGTCCGGAGCCAGGGTGGGCACCAATACGAACGGCGATTCCATCAAAAGCGGACCCACGAAGTTTTTCTTGTTGGTAAAATAAACATCCACCGCAAACAAAACGCGATCTTGGATCAATCCCTTGTAGCCTAATTCAAAGGTTTGGGTGGTGTTTCTATCCAACGGTTGGATATCGGTGACATCCGGAATAATATCTACATTACCAGATGTGGGATTGAGCATGCCGAGTACGCCTTTCGAAAAGCCGTTCACTTGAGTCAGAGACGGGTCGAACAACGCGATTAATCCAGCAATTTGTTCATCCGGAAGCAGATTTAAAGGCGCCGGCAACAGGGATTTCAGAACCGGAATCGGGATTTGGGATAATCCCTGATACACCGAAGCATAGGTGGCATCCAACGGCAAGCCGACAGGCTGAGGGGCGCCCAGCGATGCCGGGTTCAAGCTGTAAGCAATTAGGTCTGAATTGGCAAACTGCAAGAAGGCCGGATTGCGTTCGAAAGTAAATCCAAAAGCCGAACCCATGCCTCGAATTTGAATCGGTAAAGCCTGATCAGGCTCTCTTGCGATAATGTCCAGGAAATTTTCTGTGTTTCCTGGTGAAGTGAACGCACGGTTAAAGGTGGCTCGGAAAGAATGTTCAGGTGTGGGTTTCAGAACTAATCCCACACGTGGCGAGAGGACTAATTCTTCCTGCAAATTATTATAGTCGAATCGCAGAGCAGCGGTAAGATTGAACATTGAAGAAAACGCCGTTTGCGATTGGAAGTAAGCGCCGGATTCCGAAATCAAATCCCGATCTTCAAACCGGCCGTAAATGGTGCCTTCGGTATCCGGAGTTATGCGGTCATAATCCACACCGAAAATGAATTGTTGTTTGCCGTCGGCCATCTCCAGATTATATTGTGCCTGAACATTGAGCAGGGTAGAATTGTCCACCAGAGTCGAGTCGGTTCCATACACAAAAGAGTCGCCTACGTTGTTTTTGTTTAAATAGGTTTGTGCAAAAAAGTTGCCTGATTGGAACCGAAGTTGACCATAGGTGTAGCCAAATCCGTCAGCCTGTAACGTACCAATGCCTGAAAGTACCACGGCGTCTAATTGCGAATAACCGAAATTGGCGGTGAGTGAAACGCTGTCGCTAAATCGATACTGCAACATTCCGTTCACGTTGAGTTTTTTGTAATCATAATTACGTGGATTTAATGGCTGACCCGTGTTGGGATCTTTGGCATCGTCATCCAGTTGGGCCTTGTCAAGGGGATCTTCTGGATTCAGCTCCCAGTCGTCGGCTTGTGCATACTGACCGGTGACTTTGTATCCTAATTTTCCCGTTAGAATTCCCGCATGGCGAAATTGTCCGGCAATTGAGGATCTTTCGCCGCCGGAGAATGAAAAAGTGGTGCCGGGATATGTAAAGGGATCTTTGGTCAAATAGTGGATAACGCCTTCATCAACGCCCGCACCGTACAATGCTGCGCCGGGTCCCCGTACGATTTCGATCCTTTCCAGATCCGTATTCATGTTCGGCATGATGGCATGAAGATTAACTCCAAGAGACGCAACCGAGGATTGACGATTGTCGGTGAGAACATACGCTTCTCCGGAGAACGCGTTATTAAATCCACGCATGACGATTTCACGACGGTCGACACCGGTGGTTGCCATGTCGATGCCCGTTACGTTTCTGAGAATGTAGGATGAGGAAGGTGCTACATCCTGTGAGATTTCTACCGCTTCCAAAACGGAAACCGACGCCGGCGCATCCAGCGCTTTTTCAGCCCGGCGAGAAGCAGTAATTGAGATTGGGTTGATTTCGATGCCAGTCGGCTTTAGTTGGATGTCCAAATTTTTCGTTTCCCCCCCGACAAGCTCCACGTCCGCGGTGACACTGGTTTCATACCCGATGTACGACACGGTCACTTTGTACGAGCCGGGAATAATATTTCTCACCCGGAACTGGCCTTCGGTATTGGTGGCAGCCCCCGTTTGCACGCCGCCTGAGGTTACCAGGACATTCGCACCCGGCAAAGCGTCTCCCGTTTCTACATCGGTGACTTTTCCGGTTAAGGTTGCCCTTTGCGCTACAGCCGCAGTGGTCAGCATACACAGAATGAGTATGCTAATTAGTTTTGTGAACCCCAGTGTAGATCTACATGTTGCCATAATGATTCCTCCCTTACTTAATAAATGTTATTTAGTTTATCAGAATACCTAATTGAATTGAACAAACATTGCCATCACCAAATAATTCAGGGGAAAAGGCATTTTGCATTGGGGAATTGTTCGGAATGCGATTAAAATAAATCTTTTGTTTTAAAAAAGCAAGATATTTTTTACCATTGAGATAGAATGCAATTCACAATTGACCGCATTGATATTAAATACTACCGCGCTATTTATTTGAAAAAATTTATCAACAATTCGATTTGGGAATGGGTATTGGATATTTAAAAAGTACCTTAAGTCTCATATTTATATCCTCAATTCATTTAATTGATCAAAGGCTGTTGAATTTCAACGGCCGCTATTTTAGCCTTAAATTGTGTGTTCGATATTTCACAAAAATGTGTGGACCGGGCAATTGTTTCAAATTGAAAATAATTTAATGAACGCGCTTCATTTTTTTCGGAACGGTTGATTTTGAATGATGGTTCCTTTTTGCACAAAACCAATTTTCAGCCGGAAGGGATGAGTCTTTTAATGCCACTGGCATATTCTATGGGCCTGATCTGGATAGACCATTTTTACAAAGAAACCGCGGCCAGAGAAAACTGAGCAAATCTGAATGAGGGGGTTGCGGAGATGCAAAAATTCACATAAATCATCATGCTGAGTCCAGAAATAATAACTGGACTCAGCATGAACATATTGGATTGTTGAGAATACTTCTGTTTTACGAGATTTTTAAAAGAAGCTGTCGTAGCTTAGCGAAAGGTAAATCGTGGTGCCGATATCCACGCTGCCGAACATCTGCCGGTAGTTGCTGCCGGTGAGATTGTTCACGCCAGCTTTGAGCGTGCTGTTCATGCGCGGAATATGATAGGTCACCTGAGCGTCGATAACGGTTTCGCCGCCCACTTCGCCTTCGCCAAAGGTGGCCACCCAGTCAAATTCATCTCTCCAACGGCCTGCGACGTTGAATCCAAAGTTTTTGAACAGCCGGGGATTGCCAATGCTCGCCTTCACTCGATGTTTTGCGCGGTTGATGCTGGACAGTGCGTCGTCAGAGCCGCCCGAGCGGTTGATGTAGTTGTAGCTGCCATTGAGTCGGAAACCATTCTCAAAAGTGTAAGTGAAACCAGCGCCGACGCCTTCAATGACCACATTTTCATCCACCTCGTTGGTGTAGAGCTGGTAGGCCTGGATTTTCCCTTGTTGCAGGGCCGCTGGATCGAGAACGCGCACGTTTTTGAAGCGATCGGTGTAATCAGAGCGGTAGTAATTCAAATCCACAAACAAGCTGTTCGATATCAGCGCCCGGTAACCGATTTCAAACGACTCCTGAAACTCGGGTTTCACAAAGGGCGTTTTCACCGGCTGCATGGTGGCGATATCGATACCGCTGGCGTAGATACGTTCGTTTCCCGTTCGTTGCACATTGTCTTCTGTGCCGCCCACCAGCACCAGCGGGCCCAGATTCAAATTGATGTACTGAAATTCGATGATGGGATTGTTGAATCCGGATTGATAAGAAGCCCGAAAGTGGTGGTCAGGTGTCGGCGAGAACACGGCGGCAATACGTGGTGAAACATGATCGTCAAAGTTTTTGTGGCCGTCCAGGCGCAGCGACCCCGTGAGTTTGAACTTGTTGTCAAAAAGTTCTTTGGAGGCCTGCGCGTAGATTCCGAACTCGGTGACGTCGATTTTTTCCGTATCGTCGCTGTAGATGGTACCCTCGGTATTGACGCTGTAATTGCGCACATTACCGCCAACCTGAATATCGACGAAATCGATCATATCGGCGAAATTGTACATGGCTTCCGCGTTGTAGTAGCCGGATTTAGAAGTAAAGCCCGCGCCCGTTGCAAAGTCTTTGGTGTCCTTTACTTTTTCCAGCGCCTGGTTAAACTCCGGGGAACCCGGCTCAAATCTGCCGGTATCGGCGGCGCCTCTGGCCGCCTGGTGTGCTGCCTCGTCAGGAAGCCCTTGCAGTTTGGCGCCGATATAAGTGGTGGCGTAATCGGTGAACCACTGGGTATCGCTTTTCCACTGGCGGTTGACGTTCCAGCCCGCAAAAACGATGTCGTAGGAATCGCCGGCGTCCTCGCGCTGCATGTAAGTTCGAATCCAGAAATTTTGCCCTTTCAGCTCCAGTTTATTCCAGAAGGAGAAAAGATTGTCCAATGCATATCGGTTGGTTCCTTGATAGATAGCGCGGCCGGTGCCCCAGCGGAAATCGTAGCTGGCTTCCAGGTCCTCGCTCAGGCGGTAACGCAGACCGAGGTTGACTTTGCTGGTACTGGCTGGTTTATAGTCATACAATTCTTCTTCACGGTAACCAGTACGGGCAATAAAAATGGAGCCGAGGGTGCCTTCGGGAGTGCCGGCGAGATCGTCGAGGTTTAGCGTGGTCGCGACTTCATCGCCGTAAATGTTCACACCGTCAAAGCCGGCCGGACCCCTGCTGCCTTTGTTGCGGTCAGAGTAATCGTGGGCCATCCAATCTGTTGCCTGAAAATGTGACCCGACCACCTTAAAAGCGAATTTTTCATAGGCCTTTGCGAAACGAAACGCGCCTTCATACAGGGCATGTGAGCCGCCGTATTCAGAATCAGTACCGCCGGATTTGACCTGAACACTGAGGCCGGGATAATCAAACGGCGATTTCGAATTGATAAACAGCACACCGCTAAAAGCATTTGGACCGTAGAGAGCGGAAGAAGCGCCGGGCAAAAATTCCACCTCAGCGACGTCGATATCGGATAATCCCATCATGTTGCCGATGGCGTAACTGCCGTTAGCGATACCGGTATTATCGACGCCGTCGATGAGCTGTATCAGGCCCGAATTGTGTGATGAGCCGAAGCCGCGGCCGGTTGGTCCTGAAAAAACCATGCTGTTTGCGGTCATCTCGATCTCTTTCATGTTAGCAAGCCCATCGTAAAAGGTCACGGACGGGGTGCGGCGGATGGCTAATTGATCCAGCTTCTCCACCGTCACCGGCGCGCTCAGGATACTCTCTTCGATGCGCGATGCCGATACCACGATGTCGTTTGCCATAAAAGTGGACTGCTCCATTTCAAATGATATCCCTGAAACGCTGCCGGTAATTTCCATTTCGATGGTCTCGTAACCGACCATTGAAACCACTAGGGTAAAAGGTGTGGCGACTTTTGTGGACAACTCGAAGTTTCCGCTGTTGTTTGCCGTGGTCCCCACGAACTTGTCCTTAACAAAAACGTTGGCGCCCGGAAGCGCTTCGCCGGTTTGTTTGTCTTTGACGACACCCGATAGATTGACCTTTTGAGCGAAGGCCGTACTGATTGTGAATAACAAAATAATCGACGTTACGACCCATAACCCTGTTTTAATTTTCATGGCATGTTCCTCCCTTAAGTTAATAAATAATGATGTTTTGTTAAAATCCTTTTGATACTACGCTCATTTAATGACTGGGTTATCCCAATTCAACCAATTGTTTATTTTAAGCAATTTCCAAATGATAAGATCAAAATATTGCTTCACAAAACATGCATCATTTGAAACGATACAAATTATTATAACCTTGATTTACAGAATATGTCATGACGTCATTCAAAAGTTGGCGTTTTCTGAAACCTCAGTTTAATGTTTTGACAGCTTTATTAAGAGTTGGCGATTATGAATATGTATGACCCGTTGAAAAAACAGCCTTTCCCGAACTTGTTTCGGGACTCAGGCTGAACGTTCCTTAGACTTAATCAACAGAGTCATTCATACCATTAATAAAAAGAGGTGTTCATCCTTCCAATACCTTTCCAATTCGATAGCGCCGGCGCTGGTTCAAATTCTGGCGATATTTTTTAGTCTATTTTTTTTACGGTTCCATGCCAGCTTTCATTTTATTTACCGTAGCTTGCTGGCCGGTGTCTTGAGACATGACTGAATCTTTATATCATCTGACCCGTTGCGAGTTTCAGGTTCGACTGAAAAATAATGATCTGGAAAATAATGAACAATTTTTGTACTGATACTTGACTAAATATCAAGAGAAGGTTTTTGATAAAGATGCTGAATTTAACATAAAATTGATATAATTGTCAAGTCTATTTTTCGGGATGCGCTGATTGTCCCCCTTTTTTATTGATGATTTCTATGATGGAGAATAGAAATCCGTTTGAATGGCGTACTTTTACCTTGACTCACTATTGTGAAAATACGGTTCGCTGATTTTTGCACTCCAAATGCAAATTGAAAATTTGAAATTGTAGATGTAAAATGACTTTTCAGAAGGGCGCTCGGAAAAAGTTTGTAAAAAGGGAGGAATTAAGAAAATCGATTCTCTTTTATATTTTCACTTTGCATTTTAAGTTCTTTAAGTGGTATGGGGCTTTTTTCAGAAAATGCAAAAGTGCATTTACACCTGATTAATTCCTAATGCAGCGAAAAGCCGCAAACCGAAAAGCGAAATTCGCAAAAAG
>JBHHXN010000198.1:0-9116 GCA_046757025.1 bacterium | reverse complement strand
CCTCGACGTCTGCGTTCGATTTTCGGTCTGATGGGATAATCAAATCCTAAATGAGTATCCGCAAAAAACAGTATTCGAATTTCATTCTTTTGTTGCATAAAAAAAGCTAAACATCGCGCTGAAAAATGGTTGAATTTGACACCTGTAATAATTTAAGGAATGTTTGAGTACTTCAGGTTTGCCGCCAGAATTTTGATTAAATGTGTTTTGGTAAACCGCCTGTTAGATTCAACATCCAGCGCATACACTTATGCCCGAAGTCGACCGGCTCACAAAACATCATGGGGCAGCCGCCGGGGATAACGGCGATGTCGTTTTCCCGACAGAATTGCACGGCCTGCTCCGAAACGCTGGTTGGGAAAAAGCCCAGGGAGCGGTGCATCCATACTCTCGAGATACCCGCATCAACACACTGATGTACGACTTGTTCCGTCACTTCAGGCCGGGTGATCACCACCACACTATCCACTTGCTGCGGAATGGAGAGTAAATCGGCAAAGCAAGCATCCCCATCAAAGGTTTCCGCGTTTGGGGTGACTGGAAATACCTGATATCCCGATTTTTTCAGTTTGCGATAGATGCCGTTGGCGGGAGTTTCGCGCTTGCTGGAGACGCCGACCACGGCGATGCGTTTCTGTGACAAGAAATCATGTACGGCTTCTTGTAATGACGACATGGATTGACTCCTTGATCAATTGAGTAAATGAAACCAAAGTCAAGCTGTTTCATTAAATTCACAAGTTTCAGCGTTCGCTGAAACGCTTAAAATAATGAATGATAGATTTCCTTCCTATCCAGAATCGAGATACAAACTGCAAATCTAAGCGAGCCCCTTTAATAAATACCCTATTAAATACGCCACCACGGCGGTCGCACCGCCGACTACCAGCATTTCTAATCCCGAGGTCCACCAACGTTTGCCGGTGACATAGACCCTTAGCGAGCCGACGGCGAATATGGTTGTGAAGGTCAGACCAATTGCAATGGGGTAAGAATTTTTATCAAAGAATGAGCTAAAATAAGATAAAACATAGGAAAAAAGTGGAACAAACCCAGCCAATACAAACGACAGGAAAGTGATGAAGCCGGCTTTAAATGGGGATTTTTGTTCCGGGATAATATGGAGCTCTTCCAAAAGCATGGTATCCACCCACTGTTTTTTGTCCCGGGTAATCACCTCCACGGCTTGTTCTAAAAGTTGGCCGGTAAATCCTTTGCGCTTATAAATTTGTCGGATTTCTTCCTTCTCTTCTTCAGGCAGATTTTCGATTTCCCACTCTTCCCGGTATCGTTCCCGGCGTTTGTATTCAACTTCGGATTTCGTGCCGAGATAGTTGCCAACCGCCATAGACAGGCCATCGGCAAAAAGATTGGCAAACCCAAGAATCAGAACGATTCCTGAAGAAAGAGAGGCTCCGGCTACTCCGGAAACCACAGCAAAAGTCGTGACAATGCCATCGATGGCGCCATAAACCATATCGCCAATATACTGCCCTTTTTCGATATCATGGATAGTGGGTTCTTCTAAAGATTCTTTGATGATTTGTTCTTTGTGGGCTTTTTTAGACGCTTTTAAATCGAGGCTGGAATGCGCCCGCCTTGCATCTCGTAACCGACCTTTGGACATATTTAGGCTCATTTAATTTGTTAAATAAATCGTCATTTCATCCCGTCATGCCTGCGAAGCTTGCCCTCACGAAAGCGAAGAGCAGGAATCCAGCTAAAACTGCGGTTTATAGATTCCTGATTCATGAACTTTTCTGGAACAGGCTTATCGGGAATGATGCAAGCGAGTAGTTTTGGTCATTCATTAAACTTGGATTATTCACAAGCCAGTATTTTACGCTCAAAATCGAAAAATTGAGTTTTGAAAAGCCCGTTCGGTGTTCACGCTTCAGCGTGTCCGGGCAGCCTAAAGGCTGAACACCCAACACGTTCGCTCTCTTTTGTATGAATAATTCAGGTAAAATCCCTTTTCAAAAACCCTTGTATTGCAGCAACGCCACGTACTGCCGGTCTCCCGGGAATTTCGCGAACACCCCCATTTTACCGCGTTTGATCTCAATCTCTCCCTGAAACAGAGCGCCCGCTTTTGTCAGCGGGAAAAAGTCGTTGCCGTGGATGACGGCCACCTCTTCGGCTTCCGGCACCCGCAGTTTGAATTTTTTGGTGCTGCCGGATTTCAGCTTGCCGGACATGGGGTAATAAAGGCGTACGTTGTGTTCGTCGTAAGAGGCGTACAGCATGGGGAATCCCGCGTCAGTGTGGCTGCCTTTTCGGGCTTCAATCTGGTAAGCCAGGGCTCCGCTATACCTGCCCGGTTCACTTTTTTGCTTGGCAAAAACGCGCAAAACGTACTTGCCCGCCCTCGGGAAAACGGCGTAGATTTGGTAACGATTTGGCGTTTTTTGCAGAAACGTCAGAGAGCGGTCCAGCACCCGATTATTTTGTTCCAGCCGGGCCAACAGCAAGGTGCTCGCCGGAGCTTTCAGGGTCACGACCACTTGATCGTCGGTTTGGATGGTACTGTTTGGATGACTTTCAATGGCCAAACCATTTACAAAAAACGCCGGCTGCAGATAGACCAGCTTTTCGTAGTGACGCTTCGAAATGGGCGGATCCAGCAACTGCCACCGGGGGGCGGTAGGGTAGTGGTCATAAATAAACTCTTCGGGCGGGGTTAAAAAATAGTGCTCCTGAAATTCCCGTACGAACTGTCTGCTGTCGTTCAGGTAGCCCGCGCCCCAGGTGGCGTCAAACAACCGCCACTGGCCGTCGATTTTGACGGCATTCCAGGCGTGATTCGGCGGGCCGGTGAAATGTGTACCGATGGTGTAACCGTACCCTTTTGAATAGCCGCTTATTTTGACGATTTCCAGACCGGCGGCTTTTCCGAGACTCTCAAAAATGCCGGAATAGCCGTCACAAACCGCCCGGCCGCTTTGGAGTACGCTTTCCGGGCGCAAGTCGCCGTAATTGCCCGTAAATAAACCTTGGGCGTCGTACTCGATATTTTCCGTAATCCAGCGGAAAATGGCCCGGGCTTTTTGCAAATCCGTCATGGACGGGTTGGTTAAATAATCTGCCAGTCGCTTCAGAGAGGATTTGGCTGATTTGGGCGTGTTCAGTGCGTGTCGGTCTATTTGAGTAAAATCACGGGACGCCAGCGTCTGCGCCGGGCAGAGCTGTATGCCGGCGCCCAGAGTAAACCAGGCCAGCATCAGCAGCCAGGCCATTTGGGGTACCCAGACTTGTTTGCTTTTTCGCCTCATTTTTGAATTCCCTCCTTTGAGTTTGCATCACTGAGCATTCAAGGCAACACCGATTTTTCGGCTAATGATCTATACTTAATAATATTTGGGCAACGATTCAAAAATTGCAAAGTCTGTATAAAAAAGGTTTGACTAAATTCGGTGCGTTCAAGGAAAATCAATCGCAAAAACTTCAGTAATTTTTTTATCGAGTCGAATGAAAATAACAGGTGAGAAGCGTGCTCGTGCCTCGGTGTAACCGATTGCGAACTGCAATCTAAGAAATTGTCACCGCGACTGCATGCGATAAATATCTTGCTTTGAGAAATAAAAATCAAGCCCTTTTTCACGGAAGGTGTTATTAAGCGCCAGGTTTGCTCTTGACTATCCTGACAGGGTTTTCTTATTAAGTTCATTTAATTCCAGGAAATGATCTATCAACTGGCGAGCGATGCTGATTGTGCCGGGAATCTTCGGCAGATTGTCGGCGGTGAACCAGGCGGCGTCTTCGATTTCCGAACGGTTGATGCGCAACTCGCCGCCAGCGTATTCGGCGGTGAAACCGATCATCAAGGAATTGGGAAACGGCCAGGGCTGACTGCCAAAATACTGGATGTTTTTTAGGGTGAGGCCGACTTCTTCCTGCACTTCTCTGGCGACGGCTTCTTCCAGGGTTTCGCCGGGTTCCACAAATCCAGCCTGCACGCTGAACATGCCGCTCTGGAAGTGGGCCGAACGGGAAAGGAGCAATTGCTTACCCCGGTAGATCAACACGATGATGGCGGGCGCCAGACGCGGGTAGCTGGTTAAGCCGCAAGCCGGACAATTCTTCACGCGCTCGGTGGTTGAACTCACGGTTGCGCCTCCACATTGTCCACAGAATTGGTGGGTTCGATCCCAGTCCACGATTTGAAATGCCTGGCCGGCCAGCGTAAACAGGGCGTCGTCGATTTGCCCGAACACTTGTCGCAATCCCAGAAAAGTCGTGCCGGGCAGCGCTTGGGATTTCTCTGCTAATTCCACGGCAAAACAGCACTGCTCATCAAACTTCCCCATATAGTTTTGGCGCAGCGGCTGCAGCGGCAATTTGTTTAAATCCACAAGATTGGGGATCCGAAGGTCGGCAGCGTCCTGGTAAAGGAGCAGTTTATTTTTTTTGAAAATAAACCACAGCGCGGGAGCCGTTTGATTATCCGGCGGTGTGACACCGGGTTTAAACTTTTCATAGATGGAAGCAGGTGGCTGGCGGCTCATTTGTTATTGAGTTCTCAATTGTTTCATCAGGCTCAGGGTATCCCCTAAAACCCAGCCTTCGGTTATTTTGTTCTCGGACAGATAAAAAATGGCCACGCCGGCATAGGCGATTTTTTTGTTTGTGGGCGGGATGCCAAATAATTTTCCCTGGTGCGTGCCGCGGTAGGTTAAGCGTGCCACTACTTTTCCCGGCTCCGCGATCAATTCATCGATTTCGTTATGGAAATCGGGAAACGCTTTCCGCACGAATTCCATATATTTTAGAAAGCCATCCAATCCCTTTGAGCGCAGTGCCAGCGATCCGCGAAATTGCACGTCGTAGGAAATGATTTCATCTGCAACAACCAATTTCCACTGGTTCCAGAGCTCATGATAATATCGCTGAATAATGTGTTTTTGTGCGGTTAATTCCATTAATATCGTCCCTTTTGTTTGAAATTTTCGAAGGCTTTCATATTCTATTTTTTTATGTCTAGTATAAATGCGAGGGTGACCGTGGCTTTGGAAACCAATTTCGGTTCCCCCGGTTCTACGGCGTACCCTTCCGATTCGGCCATGCAAATCCTGCGGCCCGTTTTGATGACTTTCGCCTGGCTGCGCAGTCGCTCAGCTTTTGCCGGTCGTAGGAGGTTGATCTTGAATTCGACTGTTAACCCGATTTCGTTTGCTGCCCTTAACGTGCCGGCGGCGGCGCCAGCGGTGTGATCCGCCATGGTCGCCTAAACGCCGGCATGCATCAACTGGTCTTGCTGAAGATGTTTGCGAGTTACCAGTAATTTGGTCACACATTGGCCGGGCGAAATATCGCGGAGCTGAATGCCCAGTACCGCGATAAACGGTGCCGTGGCAAATATTTCATGCGCTCTTTTGGCGAATTCTGGATTCTGAGGTTTCATGGTATTTTTTGCCGATTTCGAATTTTAGCTGCTCACACCGGGACTGTGGCGGTTTCCAACGCTTGCATAAATTTCAGGTAATCGCGGTAATCGGGCAGAACCACTTTGGCGCCTTCTTCCAATAACAACTCTGGATTTATGTGATTCGAGATGCCCACAAAATTTAGTTTCAGGATTTTGGTGGCGCGCACATCCCATTTACCGTCGCCAACGTAAACGATTCTGTCGAACGGCTGATTTTGATGCTGAATTCGAGCTTTCTCGATGGCATGCTGAATGATGGCCTCTCTGGTGAATATCTCGTCAGAATGAGCCAGCGGCATCCCGGCGTAATCGATGTCCGCGTAATTTAATTTCAACTTTGCGGAAGCCTGCCAGCAGCCGGTGGCGATGGCCAGCGTCCAGTGCGGCTCCGTTATTAATTTTTTGAACATCTCGGAGGCGCCGGCAATCTCTGAGAATTGCTCCGGTCGGTCCTGGTAGGCCTTTTGTAAAAGCGCTACAAAATGATCGATCAATTTTTGCCATTCAGAGGCGTCTGGCAATCTGCCAAACTGTTCCTGAAAAATCTGCGCCGTAATGCCGGAGTCGGAGTAAGTGGTGTAGGAATTCCAGTCGGTGTTTTTGATGTGAACGGAAAAAACATCGGCGATGGCCTGCACGAAACAATCCGCATCCACCTGGTTGGTGGCAGTGAGGGTGCCGTCGATATCGAAAATAGCTAAGTTCATTTCAACACCTGAAGGATAGGGTTTTTGTAGCCGCTAAAAAATATTGGCATTATTGCGGGTCATTTTGTAAAATAAGATATCCTTTTCAACAATGCAACTTCAAAACGCTCAGTTAGGCAACTATTTTGAAAATGAAAAACAGTGTGCTAAATGGGTGCTAGAAGGCAAATAAATTTGGTTTGGCGTACAATATTTTTGCGACCTGGACGTTTATCCAATTGAACATGAACAAATCGAATCCACAAATTGACCGTGAAATCATCTTCCGTAGTCAGAATGGGGATGAGAAAGCCTTTACTGAGCTGATCGGTAAATTTCGGATTTCTCTGTTCAGTTATCTCGTGCGTTTTTGCGGCGACCGTACCCAGGCGGAAGACCTTTTTCAGGAAACGCTGGTGAAGGTGTGGAATTATTTGCCGGATTACCGTCACAAGAATAAATTTGCGGCCTGGCTTTTTGGCATCGCCCACAACGTGGCCATCGATGCCCGGCGCAAAAAAAAGGTGCGCGAGCTGGTGACTTATGCCGCGGACCTGCCCGAAAGTGAAAGCTCTGACCAGCCAGACGCCCAGCTTCTCGCCGATGAAATTGCGCAGATCGTGGATGCCGTGCTGCAGAATTTACCCGAAAATCAACGGCAAGTTTTTTTGTTGCGTCAACATGGGGGGATGTCATTTAAAGAAATTGCCGTAGTCATGAAGCAGCCGTTGAACACGGTTCTCAGTCACATGCATTATGCGGCAACAAAACTTAAAAAAACATTGAGAGAGCACCATGTCTTCTGAAAACGAAAAGCTCTGTTCCGACTTTCAGCAGGATATCTGGTTGTCTCTGGATCAAGACCTGTCTGATGAGAAACAACCTATTTGGCAGCAACATTTGCGCACTTGTTCCGAGTGCCGTTCGCGATTACAAGCGCTTCAAAAAACACTAAAAGTGTACGACAACTTGCCGTTGCCCGAATTGCCCCTCGAGAAACTGCAGGAGGCGGTTCAGCATGCTACCCGGGGTGCGCGCAGGCCGGTGAGCATTCGGAAGCTGCCCGGGCGGTACAAAGTCGCAGCTACCACAGTGGCGTTGGCCGCTGCTGTCGCTTTGTTTTTTCTGCTGCCCAGGGGCCAAAACACCGCCAACTCGCTGGTCTGGAATGATTTTTCAATGGATTCTTCCATCTCAGAAATCGATAGCAGCGTCGCCTATCTCAGCTCCACCGACCACTGGACAGCGGTTTTTGAAGAGAACGGGCTGGATGACGATTTCGACAGTCGGATTTATGAACTGCAAAATCGTTTACGACTTTTAGAGGAAGATCTTCAAATTTCCATGTCGCGGTAATTTTGTTGGAGAATCGATTCTCTTAATCCGAAGAATTATTTATTTAAATGAAAAATAAGAGGTGAAAACATGAGTAACAAATTGGCTTATTTGATATTAGGATTTTTTTTCACACTAACTTTGGTGAAGGCACAGGCGCAGGCACCACCACCGCCCCAGCCAGATAAAAGGGCGCCGCTAACCGCTGAACAAATAGAGGAAGCCCTGGAATTTGCCGAGCAGTTTGATCCGAAGCTGGTAGAGCAATTGGAGGAACTAAAAATTGATATGCCGGAGCGCTTTAACCGCGAGGTGCGGCATTTGCTAAGGGAAAAAAGGCGGCTTGAACGGTTACAAAAACGTGACCAGACAAGATATGAACAGGTGTTGAATATTCAAAAGATGGAAATTCAGAGCCATGTTATGGGTCAGCAGTATCAAGAGGCCGAAGAATCGGAAAAAGCGCAAATCAAGACGGAGCTAAAGAGTTTGCTCGCGAAGCTTTTTGAGCTGCGCAGCCAGGACCGACAGGAAGAGGTGAAACGTCTGGAAAAACAGCTCGACGAGCTCAAACAGTCGCTGGCGGCGCGGGAGAAAAATAAAGAGCAGATCATTGAGCGCCGGTTGCAGCAGCTCACCGGCGAGAAAAGTTATCTGGAATGGTAAAAATTATCTGAACCATAACTCATCCTATTACTCAAGCAGGCTGTGAAACCGCAGCCTGCTTTGTTATTTAACCGCTATTTTCCCAACTGCTACCAGGATTAAAATGACCAGCAAATTGACCGGGATGAGCAGACTGAGCGCGATTGCGAGCTTATCGATGAAGGTGTGTTGGAAGACGCTTAGATCGTGATTGACGGCCAGTTTATGAAATTTGTTTAAAATCACATTTCGCCACAGAAATGAGAATAAGAAGCCAATGGCCACAGCGGCTGCATGAAAAATATTTCCGAGAATCAGAGCTATGAAAAGGTTGCCTTTACCACCGACTAAATACGGCAGAATGGTCATAAGTATCGTGATCACCCCCCACATGATTATCAAGATCATTATGCCGCGCTGAAACACCGAATCGCTTTCGGCGATAACGGGAAGCGATTTTCGGTATATTATGAGCGTTGTAAACACGATGGGACTGTACGCCCAGATGATCCCCGACGAACCGTGTCCTTCCAGCCAGGGCAGGGAATGAACCCCGGCAAAAACCAGCATGGCTGCGACCGTGAGCAGTAGAAAGCGGGCTGCTCCCAGTATCTTTTCGCTAAAGACGCCGCAATAACAGAGCAGGAGCAGGTTGCCGCCGAGATGCAAAATCAGAGGAAAACCGTCAAAACCGTGTTGAAACGACAGGCTGTACTTTTGCCAAAAAAAATTGAGCGGTTTAAGTCCGCCAAACACTCGATAGAGCTGCGGAAAGAAAAAGGTTGGAACCGAAACCAGGAGACAGCTTCCCGCAATTATGATCGTGACGAACGGTTTGCCAATTTTTTTATGATCGAATAAAACCGCGAGCATGGCTGCCTGCTCTAAAATAACGGTAACAAATGAAATTTACAAAATACCACCATTTCGAATGCAAAGTTGAATCCTAACTGAAACCATATTTTCTATTATTAATTCAAGTTTCGCAGTTGTGTAATCAATTGTTTTATAGTGCATTTTTCTTA
>JBHHXN010000197.1:0-9227 GCA_046757025.1 bacterium | reverse complement strand
CGCGGATCTCGCCCGGCTGATTGCTGGAAGTGTGAATATTGATGTACAGATTGCCTTTGAGCAGCTCGTCCACCAATTCCGGCGTCAGGGGTTCCGAATCGGTGCTTTCCCACTTTCCGATGGCGGTGTTGCCCACAAAATCGCTGGTGATGGTTTTCACCACGCCGCCGGTGGCCCCCGGCGCTCCCCGATGAAAATGCGCTGCGGCGATAGGGCCGGTTAGATTGGTGACCGTGATGCTGTAAGCTACCTCGGTCATGGTGTCATCCAGGGTGAAGGCGCCGGTACCGGAACCTTCCGACGTCACGCCCACCGGCGGTACCGCTTGATTGACAGTGAGCTGAGTAGAGAGGTGAATATCGTTGTCAAGAAGCACCTGTCCGCGGATTTCGCCCGGCTGATTGGCAGCGGTGTGAATGTTGATGTACAAATTGTCCGACATGAGCTCGTCCACCAGTGAATCGGTGAGCGCTTCAGAATCGCTGCTGCGCCAGTAACCGGAAGCGGTGTTGCCCACAAAATCGCCGGTGATGGTTTTCACAACAGAGCCGGTGGTGCCAGCCTCACCCAGATGAAAATGCGCCGCAGTGATGGGTCCGGTGAGATTGTCCACGGTGATATCAAACTTCAATTCACTTTTTCCAGGATTCAAAGTAAACGTACCGCTGCCAGATGCGCCGGAGGGCATGGCGGGCGAGGGAATGGCTTGCGCGGTGTCGAGATTGGCGGTAAAACCCAGGCTTCCCAGTTGACCGCGAATTTCTCCGGGCTGATTCGCCGCGGTATGGATATTCACGTAAATTTCGCCTTCTAATAAAGCTTGCACCAGTTGTGGCGTCAGCGACTCGCCGTCGGTGCTTTTCCAGATTCCAGTTGCCGTGTTACCATTGAAATCGTTTGTGATCGTACGTACCACACCACCTGCTTTTCCAAAACGATCGTTATGAAAATGCGCCGCAGTGATGGGTCCGGTCAAATCACAAACCGTAATTCGAAATTGCAGCTCGGTTTTTTCCTCATTCAAAATAAAATAGCCGGTTCCGGTGGCGGAAGTTTCAACTGCAACCGGCGGCACCGATTGGCTTGCTGTTAACTGCGTGGCAAAATTTATTTGTGAAAATGTGTGATTCGAAAAACACAAAAGTAGAATAAATGTAACGAAAACCATCGTAAGTGTTTTCATCTGACTACCTCCTATCTATATATGAATTATGGTCCGAATCAGTGAATGTAAAGGTTACTTTTTCAGACACGTGACAAAGATTAAACGAATGATTTAATAAAGATGCTTGAATAAAAGAAATGCGATCTGGTTTTAGACGGCAAACCGGCCCGGGGCCCGCTTTTAAATTATCAGGTTGCCGGCAGTAAACAAATATACCATTCGTGCAACCAAGCGGGCCCCCGGCTCTCCGGTAAAAAACCGCAGTCAACTTTGAGGATTAGATTGATGGACAGAATTTCAGATGGTACTAAAACCAGAAAATTGATTTAATGACCGTCCATTAAAGATGAAAACGAGTCGTAGAATTGGCAGTTGCGAGAATCCCATCTCCCGGACAGTCAAAATTACATTGCGATATCAATTCATGTCTGGCAGCGACTACTTTTGCTCAAGTGGTGGCTTTATCAACCGGACAGGTATTCAATCCCAAAAGGCTGTACAAAGGACACCAGGAAACGAGCGACGTCACCAGTGGAATAAAACCGATAACGGACAAATACCGCCAGTTGCTATCGAGCAGAAAATACAGGCTGAACAACGCCAGCGCCAGGACCTTCCTGACGACTTTATCAACGGATCCTACGTTTGCTTTCATGTCAAACCCTCCTTGAATCTATGTTAAATTCAGATAATTTAATTTGTTAAAAGATAAAAATGTTTGTTCAAAATATCTGTGACTTTATCACATAAATTGGATTTTTTTTTGCGCAGGTGGTTTGCGCGGTTAGCCACACACGTATATTGTTACCAACTACGATTAAGTGCATTATAGCGGGTTGTGGTAAAGGGTATCAGGGACGATGTTTTGTGAAATCAAACTTTTATTAGATGCGAATGTTAATTTGATCCAATTATGAAACTTATGATTTCTCTTTCCTCAAACCTTCTTTAAACTTATACCTCATAACCACCAATGTTATTCCCCTCTCGCTCTGTTAAGGCGCAAGCTTGTTATTTTCTGCGACCCAAATTGCCGGGCGACCTTCAGAGATATGCCTGACGGCGGCCGAGCATCCGGCTTTCGTCTTGCAGCACAATTTTACCGCGTGCAAGTTGAATCACTCCTTGCCTTTCAAAATCTTTTAGCAGACGGCTAACGACTTCGCGCGCCGAGCCCAGGTCGGTGGCGATCTGTTCATGAGTCAGATTCAGGACTCGTAAAGGCCGGCCTTCGTTCTCAAAACGGCGAATCAGATAATCGCCTAAACGCTGCTCCATTTTGTTGAAAGTGATTTCCTCCACCAGCGTCATCATGTGAGTCATGCGGGTGGCCAGCGTTTTGAAGATGAAATCTCGAATGGATTCGCGGGTGGCGATCCACTCGCGAAAGCGGGCAGCCGGAAAAATTATGCCCGTCACTTCTGATTCGGCAACGGCGTGAGCTGGATATTTCATGCCCGATAAAATACAGGAAGCGCTAAGGATGCAGGTCTCTCCCTCACGCACGTGATACAGGGTGATCTCCCGGCCCGATTCTGCGGATTTATATACTCGAATGCGGCCTTTCCCTACCAGCGCAATCTGGCTGCATAGGTCGCCTTCGTGGAATAGAAAATACCCTTTGGTGAGACTTGCGGGCATGGCTAAATCCAGCAATTCATCCTTGAAAATCGGTTTCGCTTTTTGAAAAAATGGAAACTTCTTTAATATTTCCTCTTTCGTCATTGCACTGAATCCTTTCGTTCAGATGCTATGCAAATTTTCTCTGCCCCTATTCAAACCGGCGTCAGGCTGTCCACCTTCGGCCCGCTCACGCTTTAACGGGTTCACCGTATTTGCCGGCCGCATAATCCGCACGGAATTGCTCCGCCAGACCTTGTGCCACCCACATATTCACCGCATCGTGAAATGTGATGATGTCTTCGCTCTGGGCTTGCAGCATGCGGCGGAAGCGCATAATCTCCGCCACCTGTACCGTCATAAAATCCGATTGATTGAATGGCCGTTTTCTCATGTTGGTGTTTCCAGGTCGGATCCGGGTGGTTAATTGTTGATTTTTATTTCCACGAGCTTTGTCACATACTCCAGCCCCTGGTCAGACCGGACGTCGAGGCTGAGACCCCGACCCTCCATATATTTTTTAGCATCTCTTAGCGTCTGTTTTATCGAAATTGGCAAATCGCTGGCTTCCACCGCAGCTATGGCTTTGTCGCCAAATACAAAGGTCATCCGGAAATATTCCTGAAAAGGAGTTAAAAAGAATAAATTTCGTTTCTTGATTAAAACTTTCAAAAGCCAGCCAGATTTCTGATTATAGAATTTCCATTCCAGGTGGCATTCACCGTAATTTTCTTCAAGGTGGCTTTTCAGGCTTTCCCACAAAGCGGCGTTTTTTCCCAGAACTTCCCGCAGACTCCCGGGGTTGGGTTGAACAGATTTGTCGTCAAAAATGCTTGTAGCCATACTATCTTTCTCCGGCTAATTTTTTTGCAGCCAATGCTAAACCAAAGCTTCAAATAATTTGTGGCCTGAGATTTTGCTTTTTGGTAACCGCATTGAAAAAAATGAACGCCAACCCAACCCATGTACTCCGCATACAACTCGAGACATAGAAAATACTTTCAAGGTACTTCTGGAAATAAATTGAGAGGTGTTAAAAATCCGTTTAAACAATAAAAGGACTTAGTCAGTGCAATATGCAAAATAATTTCATGTATTTCAAGAATTTTGTTCGATTAACGAAACAGCGGCTGGACTGACAACTTGCCCCGGCATGGACTTAGATTGAAGCGGCGAATGAATTATCTTTTTCTCACTTTTAGTCTGCAAACGAAGGGATCAAAAAACATAAGCCTGCCAGGATTTGAATCCCCCTGGTTCGCAGCTCCGTGCCTGGAATATCCGAATCGTCTTTGATGTTGATGAGACCACGACTGTAACGACCTTCCACAAATAGCGTTTTATTACCCGGCAATGGCAGGCTGATTCCTGCGCCAAAACTGATGCCAAAATCAAAATTTTTAGCGTTATCAATAATTTCAATATCGTTTGAGGACTCATTGCTAACCAGAAACCCGACAGTCGGTCCTGCAACGAGGTAAACTTGGCGGCGGTTGTGGTACCGCATATAAAAAGCGCTTTTACCCAATGCGTATCTGAGCAGAACAGGCAGTTCGAAATAAGCTAAAGTTGACAAACCCTCTCTACCGCTAAGTTTGACTTTGCTGCCTTTTTGCATGTAAACAGGCTGCAGATGCAAAACAAAATTTTTTGTCAATTGAATATCTAACACACCCCCCACTGCATAAGTCAGGCGATTATGGTACCTCACTTCCTGTAGATCATTCGCGCTGAAATTGCTCAGATTCAATCCCCCGCAAACACCGACGCCGTGCTGTGCCGCAGAAGATGTCGTTAAAACCGTGAGCAGGGTAATAAGAAGTACCTTTGTTAAATTTTTCATCGTTGGTTTTCCAATTTTAAGACATTAGATAAAAATCGGCTAGAAGTTTAGCCGAAAAGTATTTTTTCTTAGCGAAGGCGTTCCCGCCGAGCGAGTTTTACTCCGGACTTAGTGCCCAAAAATCCTCGGCGAGACGCCTTCGAGAAGTGATTTTGGACTTTTCGGCCACGCTTCCAGTAGAGAAATTGTCGCAGTCAGCTATTCGATGAGGGTGCTCATTTCTTTGGCAACGGCCATACCGGTCCGCTTGGAACCAGCCAGATTCCGACCCACAATTTTTTCAGGAAAAGCAAGAAGTAGTTGAACTTTTCAGCCAAGGAGTCTGAATCCTTAGGTCGGCTCACAGTATTTTCATTCGCCCTATCGGGTACAGGCGGTAAATTTGCAAAAATCCGCAAGTGAAATCATTCCTGCGCAATTACATACACGCCTTCTCCCGTACCTACCCAGATATCGTTTGACCTATCCACGGCCAATTCGGAAACCCAATCGATGGGAAATTCAGGTTGATTATAAATCCATTTTTGGCCGTTAAAAACAGCCAGACAAACCTTTTCCCGGCCATGCACAGAAGCCCAAACATTTCCGTACAAATCCGTGGCGATTTTGCCCACATACCCTAAGGATTCGCCGTTCTCATCTTCCGGGTTTTGGATGGTCCATTTGTCACCATCGTACACAATCAGGTTCGGGCGCGTCATATCGTGCAGGCTGGACAAGCCGTAGTCGAGCGCCGCGTATATTTTATTATTTTTGTCAATGACCAGATCGCCGAAATAATAGGGCGCGAATCCGATTTCATCCGCGTCAAATATTTTCCAGTTATCGCCTGCAATTCTCACGAGGCAGCCGTTGCCCACGGTTTCGTTCAGGGTTAGCCAGATGTGGTTACGGCTGTCCACCGCCACATCCCGGACACAATGGGTAGACAGGGCTGAGTTGTCGGGCGTGTACAGGGACCAATTTTTGCCGTCGAATTTCATGAGTCCCCCTTGCCGGAAGCGGCAGGAAGCCAGCCACAACACGTTATCCTGGTCAACGGCCACGGACCAGACCACGTTCACCGCCAACGGCGAATTGGAAGTGTTGTACAGGTGAAATTTGCTGCCGTCAAATTTTAGCAACCCAACATCAGAGCCAATCCAAACATGGTCGTCATGATCGACCTCGATATCCAGTACCACCAAATTGTCGGGAAGGGAAGAATTGCTGGAGTTGTAGATGGTCATCCCGCCATCATATTTTATCAAGCCCTGTTTAAATGTGCCGACCCAGGCCGTTCCTTTGCTGTCGAAGGCCGTGGCCGTCACAAAATAGCCTGACAACAAACGCTCGGAAATTTCGATGGCGACCTCTCGTTGCGGGGAAGTGATATCGTCGTCACAGGAGAGGAACGCGGTAACCACAGAAGAAAACAGGATCATCAAAATGGTTTTTTTCATTGGTTTTATTTCCTCCAAATCATGGTATTAACGATAAGCTCAAAAACACGGATGAAAACGACACCTTTTACTTTGGGGAGCACACGAGCGCGGCCGTACTTTGTAATGCTGAAGTTAGCGATTGTTTTTGACAGTGAGAGCATGTCAAAATGGGATATCCGAGTCTGGATTTTATTTGCTCAATCTTCGTCCTTTTTTCCTTACTCATTTTCTGTACAAGTTCCGCTTCACGCGCGGTGAGATTTCAACACGCCGAACATTCCTTCAATAAATAACTTTGAAAGGACACAAAAACAAGCCAAAAAGTCGGAGCCCTTTGTCGGCTCAAGCTTATTTTTAGGCCTCAGATACCTGCATGCATTCCACGCCGACCGTCTATGGCAGCAAAGCTGACGGCTGGTAGCGATGACCATTCATAATCACCAGGTCGATTTCTCGAGTGTTCCGAATGTCTTTGAGTGGGTCAGCGCGAAGCACTAGCAAATCGGCGCGCTTCCCCGCTTCGACCGTACCTATTTCATCCGAAATGCCGAGGGCCCACGCTCCATTGTTAGTGGCAATTGTGAGCACATCAAGAGGTGGGATCCCGGTCGATACAAGTAAATCGAGTTCGCGGTGAAAGCTCACGCCGGGCGTGACTCAAGGCATCCCAACGTCGGAACCTGCCGTTATCAAGACGCCACGCTCGTGGAAATGACGAATCATTTCCTTCGTGTGGACAAAAGCACGCTTTAGCTGTCCCCACTCTTCGTTCGTCAGATTCCACTGTCGCATGAACGGATTGGCTTCCTGCCAATTCTCGCCCCAAGTTTGCGTTAGTGCGGTTGGTGCGTAAGCCGGCTCAAGGCTCTCCAGTACCGTGGGGTCATCGCCCCAATAGAGAGCCTCAAAGAGCACGAGCGTCGGATTGACCTCGACTCCACCTTCCAGTAAAGCTTGCACCAGGGTGTTCATCCTCGGGCCTTCGAGATCCACCAGATTGGCAGTCTCGGACCAGGCCCGTAGATAACTACCCCAGTCGTCCCACGGGAACCGATCACGGTACTGGTCGTCGAGAAGCTCCCAGATCGGTTCATCACTACCACTGTGAACGAGACCGTCGATTCCAGCTTGCGCGGCATGGGTCCAGCTCGCCTGCTTGAGGTGTCCCACAACTTTGACGCCTTGGGAATGAGCCTCCTGAATGGCGGGGGCAACAAGAGAATCCGAAACACCCATATAGAGTTTCACATAGTCAATGCCGGTCGATACCTGACGACGCACCGCTGCTCGAGCCTCAGCTCCTGATTTGACTACGATTTGCAGAGCGTTCAGCGGGTTTCCAGGGGCGTCGAGGCTAAAAGCAGCCACGAACATCCGAGGCCCTAATAGTACCCCGTTCGCCAGACGCCGGCGCAGCTCCACGCCCCGGCCTGGCAATGTGCCCGGCGCTCGGATGGTCGTGATCCCGAAACCGAGCAAGGTCGACATCATCTCGGCTTGCGCAGATTCGTCGACGTGCGGATGTACGTGTGTGTCAATGAAACCCGGGACCACATGACGACCATCCAGCTCAAGGATCGAAACGTTGTTGGGAAATCGATATTGACCCACCGCGCCAACCCGTAGAATCCGGTCGCCCAGTACAACAATCACTGCATTTTCTTTGGGCGGAGCGCCGGTTCCGTCGATCAAAGTAACCCCGCTCAGAACGAGCAGGTCGTCCCCTTCAACCAGTTCAGCGCTATTGGAGCAACCAACCCGCCAGTGCCCCGAGGGCAAGAAGCGCGATATATAAGGTTTGTAGCTTCGTTCGTCCTCCTTCGGTCTAACGTTTGGCTCAGTTGCCGAACCGCTTACACTGAAACTGATACAATTCACAAGACTATAATTTATTTCCACCGAACCTCATTTGAAGCACGGCGGTTCGGTCAACTGCAGCCAATTGTTAGGCGTTTATTAACAACATATTAGCTGCACAAATATTCTAATAAATTTTAAAGTTTTTTTTCTATTCTAGCCAGGGAAGATTTTTATTTGGACCGTAAATATATCCATCTTGAATATAAAACCTTCCTGAATCTTTTGGGCCGTAGATATAATTATCTTGGATATAATACTTACCAGAACTTTTAGGTCCATGAATATAATTGTCACTAATATAGTATAATCCAGAAGATTCTGGACCATATATATAACCATCTTGAATCCAATAACCAGTGTACATATTAAGCTCTCCTATCAGCTTCTCTTTTTCTAATACCAAATAGAACGCTAAAAGACCAAATAAGTCCTTGCAACATATAAGAAATAACGAAAGTTACAAAAAATAAAAATCCTTCATCATCAGCTAAAATAGAAAAAATTATAGCTATTATTGCTGTAACAATAATCCATAATACTTCGAAAGCAATGATTCGCTTTTTATTTGTTTCCTTTATAAAAAATGAATAGGTTCTGATAATAATTAAAATTAAAATGATGCTTAATAGAGAAAATATAGTAACTATCCAAAATACCTCATAATTAAATTCCTTTTTTAATATTTTTTTCATATCAAATATTTTATCAACAGAAGGTACTACTTTTGAGTTAAAATCTTCTAATGATTGAATGTCAACATATTTTCTTCTGTATAATTCATAAATTATTTCCCTTTTTTCAGGTTTATCGAGTAATTTTTTAAAATTTTCAAAATTGCCTAACTTATCAATTTCATAGTATTTCAGTAATTTTTTGTATATTGCTTTTCTTTCATTATTTACTCTTAATTCTTCATTATTACTCAAAGATGATGGAATGTATTCATATTTCTTTATAGGAGTTATATATTTCGCAAATAGAAATGATATTATTAAAAGTAATATAATTATTAAAAATATGTATGAACTTTTTTTCATATTATTACCACAGAATCACTTATAATGCCTAACACGATGCTCAGTGGTGAAGGACGACAGGGCACCTGAGCTGCCTTTTCAATCTAAGCTCTGAGAGTGCACCGAACCGTCCCATTCAAAATGAGCCCTTCATCCACTGCAGCAATTGTTATAGCCCGGACTGACTGCGGGGCACGGACTTTATGCCTGCTCCACCAGAGCTGTTGCGGCGCTCTCACTTCATCCAATTTGCCGTGCCCACTGACGCTGCTGCTCTTTGACTGACCCCACCGAACATC
>JBHHXN010000196.1:0-9360 GCA_046757025.1 bacterium | reverse complement strand
GTGTAACCGCCTTCTTTCAACAAATCCGTACAGGTACTGACAGGCTTCATGTTGCAGAGCACCGCATCGACGAAATTGTGTTTGGTGATGCCAGCAGAAAATGAGATGTGAAAATCCGCTCCCAAGGCGGTTCTGAACTGGTGCACGGCATGCATGGCCAGCACGTGCAAAGGCGCCCCGGACAGGTACATCACCTCATCCTTAAAAAGGTTTTGATTGTTTTTTACCACCAGCGTATTGGTAAACTTTGCCCCGACATTGCGATTGTGATTGGCTGCAAACTGTTGCAGCCGCTTCATCATGGCGATGGCTTCATCAAAAGAAATATCGTGGTCGAATGCTTCCGGGTCAAGCTCGATATCTTTATAGCCCAAATCCTCATGCAGCGTCCTGTCCACGAATTCATAACCCAGAATGGTAGGATTCATTTTGACGATGACATGAAATCCATGCTCCCGGATCAAATGCTCGACGATGGATTCGATCTCATCCCCCGGACAGCCGTGAAATGTGGAAAGGGTCGCCGAATTAGAAATTTCAGGATCGCTTTCTAAATTCTTATACCGGGCAAATTTCGGCGGCAAAGTATCCAAAATGTGTTCAATGGCTTTACTTGCATTTTTAAACTCGCTTAGCCACTTGTGCATCCCGGGCGATTGAATGCCGTTTAAATCGTAGCCCACGGAAATGTCAAAAATTGTATGGTAAAACGGATCACCCTTCGTAACCCCCAGGAGCTCCATCTCTTCGATAATTTTGAGCAGCACCCAGGCCGTGACATACTCTCTAAACGAGTCCGCCAGCCGTAATTCCTGCGACCATTCAACGTTGAAACCGATGTTGCGAATATCGATACATGGACGCGGAATTTCCAATTGATCGAGAATCTGGACGGTTTTGAGCTCCATAATCCTGCCGCCGCCTAAAAACGCCAGGACGATATTCTGCGCCATCTGTGTGTGGGGGCCTGATGCCGGACCCAGAGGAGTCGCCGCGTGCCGGCCATGGAAATCGACGGAAAAATCCAGCCCCGGAAATCCCAGATACATTTTGCGTTTGGGATAGCCGTAGATGGATTGTTGAGCTCGATACTCGGCTAAAATGCTCTCCAGGTGCAATCCCAGATTTATGCCGTGAAGTTCTGCCATTTATGGTATTCCCAGAGAAATCTTTAAACGCTCATTAACCTTGACCAGTAATTCCTCACTCAATTCACCCAATACTCGTAATACCAATGTCCTATGAAGTAATACTATTTTATGTGTTCTGAAAATGGAACGAAATTTTAAGCCAGTATGCGCAAAAGATGGATGTGTTGTTTCTAATACATAGTCTGTTTTCAATAAATCATCCGGTATTGAAGAGGATATAAAAAGACAAAGTACATCATCTATTTGCCTTATTAATTCGTTAGATGTAATAATGACTGCTGGACGTACTTTTATACTACTTAAATCCGAAAAAGGATAACGTACTAGAACAGTACTACCTCGTTTTATGTTTTCTCTGGCCATTTGACAGCTTCTCCATCTTCTAAGGAATACAAGTCTTCTGATTCAGAATCTAACCAATCAAAACTTCCACTATCTTCAACTAACTGCATCAACTCTTTGGTTGGAATATCATCAGTTAAAACCTGTAGCTTTTTTAACTTTCTACGGGTCACCACAAAAGCAGCAAAAGCTTCAACTTCTGCTTGTTCTTGCGGAGTCATTTTATCCAATAATTTTATAAATTTTTTTGTCATATCAAAAGCTCCTCATTTAATCCACTTTTCTCTTTAAGATTAATTCGTAAATCGGGACAGAGATTCGCGCCGGATTTCCAGATTTTGTGTAAACATGATGACTGCCTTTAACGCTGCGTAACACCCAGCTGTTCTTTTCCAGAATTTTGGCAAGCTGCTTTCCCGAAATACTTTTCACACTGCTATCTCCAGGACTTTGTCTGTATCTGAGATTTCCCTCTCCTCCACATCAACTGATAAACATGCTTCCACAGCTTCATATATGTTTTTTAAAAGATCTTCAAACGATTCGCCCTGGGTAGCACAGCCCGGTATGGCCGGTACTTCCGCCCAGAAACCGCCTTCCTCGGCTTCATGTATTATGACTTTTAATTTCATAGCCTACCTCACTTTAATTCAAATAATTGGTTTTGTAGAGTCTTCTAATTATCCTCACGAACTAAGCATTTCATTATTGGTTGAATTTTCGGTGTTCAAGCTTCAGCTTGCCGGGGTAAGGGTGGAAGAACACGCTAAAGCGTGCACACCCTGGCTTATTCCTTTCTTGTTAAAACTCAAACCGAACCATGAAATCGTTTCCAAACCTTGTCGGCACACGCTCGGGCGCGGAGGGCCACCTCCTGCTCATCGATATGCAGCAGGCGTTTGTTCTGCATGACGATTTTACCGTTGATGATCGTGGTGTCCACTACCGCGTCTGCGATGCCGAATAGAAAGTGCCCCCAGAAATTGTTACCGGTCATTTCCGTCGGCGGATAGTAATCGACCAAAATCAAATCCGCTAAATATCCCGGCGCCACCCTGCCGACCTTTTGACCCGATACTCTTTCATAAATCGCCGGGTTGTTTTTCAAAAACATTTGCTGGATTTCAGCCCAGCCGACATTTGCATCCTTTAAATCGTGCTTATGCAGCAAATAGCTCGTTCGCACATCGGGGATCACATCCGCCGACATGCCATCGGTTCCGATGCCGACTAAAATTCCTTTCTGCATTAACTTAAAGATGTCCGGGCGTCCTACGGCATTATTCATGTTAGAGCGTGGATTGTGCACCAGCATAGTTTTGGCTTCAGCTATCAAATCCATTTCATGCTCATCGAGATAAATGCCGTGAGCGGTAATCGTTTTCTCACCTAAAATGCCGAAATCCTGCAATCGCTCCACCACACCGACGTCGTACTTTTCCAGGGTACTCTCGCGATCCGCGCCATCCTCCAGAACATGGATGTGACATCCGCGATTGAACGATTTACTCAGCTCGGCTGCCTTATGCAGGGAATCGTTTTCTAAAGTAAAAGACGCATGCAGTCCCACCATGCCATCAAAAAGATGGTCAGGATTTTCATCTTTGGCTTTCTGGCATTTTTGGATATAACGCGTATTCTCTTGTAAGCCTTGCTCACGAATTTCTTGCCCATCCCGGTCGGACACTTCATAGCACAGTACCGTGCGTAAGCCAACGAGACTCAGGGCTTCCTCAATTCGATCAAGGCTGCCTGGCACGGCATTCGGACTGGCGTGATGGTCGATCACAGACGTGACGCCATGTTTAATCGCAGTTATCGCCGGTACCAGTGCGCTGTAATAAACCGCCACAGAATCGAGGGCGGAGTCCAGCTTCCACCAGAGCATGGATAAAATCTCTTCAAAGTTTGATGGCGTACTTTTTAAAACAAGTCCGCGCGCAAAGGTGCTGTAAAAGTGCGTATGCGCGTTGATCAAACCGGGCATAAGCAAACGCCCACCGCCATCGATTTGCTGGGAGTGACTGTATTTTTTGGTAAGTTGTGACTCTGGCCCAACTTCTACGATACGCGTGCCCGCAATGGCGACCGCCTGCCTGGTTAAGATGGTATTATGTTCATCGTTGGTAAAGATGAAAACGTTGTGAATTAAAAGGTCCATAAGTCGATTTCTGCGAGTGATTTATAATTATTTTAGATAAAAATATACCACACTCGCAGTCGAAATGCAATAGAAAAGGTTTGGTTGGTTTTTAAAAAGGGTTCTTTTCACAAAACAAATTATGCGTTGACATTTTCAATAAATTTGACTAAAATAACTTAAATTGTTCTGATGAAAAATACAAAGTATAAAATTGGATATTGTTTTATCTAAAAGTAATGTACCCATCAGAATTACAGAAGAAAGATGGCAACATATCATTACCAGACATCCAGAAATGTCTGGTGTAAGAGAAAAACTTATCGAAACTATTCATGATCCAGAATTAATATTAGAAGGAGATAAAGGAACAGTGATGGCTGTTCGGTTTTATAAAGAAACAAAAATCTCTTCAAAATACTTAATAGTAATCTATAAAGAAATTGTAAAAAGAGATGGATTTGTATTAACAGCATATTTTGCCAATCAGTATGCACGATGGAGAAAAGTATTATGGAAAAAATAAAATTATTTACAAAGAAAAAAAAATTAGATTGGGACTACGATGAAGAGGCGGATGTCCTTTATCTCAGTTTTGGTCGACCTCAGGAAGCAGTTGGAATCGATATGGGAGAAGGGATGATCTTGCGTTATAGCGAAAAATTAGGCGAAATAGTAGGGTTAACGATTTTTGGAATTCGCGAACATTTGTTCAAAGAAATAAAAAACTAAATAGGATTTATTTCTCTCACATCCGGTTTCTTAAAATCACACATTAATAATTTAATGAATCCTCGACAATTTTATACTCCGCAACCACCTCCTGATGCAACTGCAGCAACACTTTTTCCGGCGTCAATGGCGCGTCAAACGGAAACTCCGCGGCCGGACGAAAGGCGTGCATGGCCTCGCGGATGGCGAAAAACGCGCCGATGCCGTACATAAACGGTGGCTCGCCCACGGCTTTGGTGCCCAGCGGTGCGGCCGGATTGTCAACACTCTCCAGTAGTTTCACCTGTAAATCGTCCGGCATAAAATAGACATCCGGCGCTTTGTAGGTGGCCAGGGTGTTGGAAAGACAGCGGCCCTTTTCATCAAACTTCAGCTCCTCCAGGGTCATCCAGCCTAGGCCCTGTGCCAGTCCGCCTTCGATCTGGCCGCGGTCCACCAGTTCGTTGATGGGCCGGCCCAAGTCGTGCACAATTTTCACCGCGTCGATGTCGTACGTTCCCCGCAAGCAATCCACCGTGACCTCGACGATGGCGGTACCGTAAACGTGATACGCAAACGGGTGCCCTTTTTCTTTCTGCTTGTCAAACCAGATGCCGGGCGTGGCATAAAAAGCATGCGAGGACAGCGCCACCCGCGATAAATAAGCAGCCTGCACCAGCTTTGGCCAGTCCCGGCCGGTCTCCTTGCCCTCGTACAGCACCTTTTCCTCCACCACGGCCACTTTGGCTGCGTTGGACAGGCCGAGCTCCCTGACCGCCACTTTTCGCAGGCGTTGCAGAATTTGCTCGCAGGCCAGAATGGTGGCGTGGCCGTTCAAATCGGTGGTGGCACTGGCCGCGCTGGGCGACATGTTGGCGATGCGGGTGGTGTTGGTGGTTTCAATTTTTATGCGATTTTCGTGGATGCCGAATGTCTTAGCGGCTATGCGGGCCAGGTTGGTGATCAGCCCCTGTCCCATTTCCACGCCACCGGTGGACACGCTCACGCTGCCGTCGGTGTAAACGTGCACCAGGGCACTGGCCTGATTCAAAAACGTAGCGGTGAAGGAGATGCCAAAACAGACCGGCATGACCGCCAAGCCTTTTTTGATTTCAAAATGAGTTTGGTTGAACTCCTCGATGCGCTTTTGCATCGCAGAAAATTTAAATTCTTTCACCCCCTGATCCCAGGTTATTCTACTGTGGCCGTCGTGCACTTTCTGACCGTACGGAAACACATCCTGGTCCTGCAGCAGATTTTGGCGCTGCAGCTCCTCGCGCGGCAGACCCAGTTTTTCCGCGGCTCTGGCAATGGCGCTCTCGATCACAAACATGCCCTGGGGGCCGCCGAAGCCGCGAAACGCGGTGTTGGGCGGCAGGTTGGTGCGGCAGCAAACGCCAAAAATTTTGACGTTTGGAATAAAGTAGGCATTGGTGCTGTGAAAGAGCGTGCGTTCCAAAATGGCCGGCGACAGGTCCGCGGCCGCGCCGGAGTTCTGAAAGTGCCTGGCTTCATAAGCTAAAATTTTACCGTCTCTGGTGACGCCGATTTTGAAATCCGAAGAATAGGGATGACGCTTGCCGGTCGCTTCCATATCCTGTTTGCGCGGCAGCACCAGCTCCACCGGCTTTTGGGTGTCCCAGGCGGCCAGGGCGGTCAAACAGGCCCAGACCGTGGCCTGATCTTCTTTGCCGCCGAATCCGCCGCCCAGACGTTTCACGTCCACTTCGATCTGGTGGTGCGGCACTCCCAGCACTTTGGCCGTCATGCGCTGCACCGCGTACGGACTTTGAGTCGAAGAAAACAAACGGATGCCGCGGTTTTCCAGGGGAATGGCGCGGGAGCGCTGGGTTTCTAAATACAGATGCTCCTGCCCACCGATTTCACAGCGGCCCTCCACCACCAGATCGCAGGCGTCCCAGGCCTGGTCCACATCGCCCAGGGAAAAAGTTCGCGGCGTGCCGATGATTTCGCCTTTTTCGAATGCCTCCCGCGCATCCGTGATCACCGGCAGCGCTGTCACTTGCAGGTCGATTTTGGCTGCGGCTTTTTGCGCCTGCACGGGTGAGCTCGCGATCACCACCGCCACTGGCTGGCCGACAAAGTGCACGGTCTCTTCCGCCAGCAAAGGCTCGTCCTGAATCAACGGCCCGATCTGGTTCTCGCCTGGAATGTTTTCGGCGGTCAGCACCGCAGCCACGCCCTCCGAGTCCAGCGCCCTTTGCGTATGCAGCTCGACGATTTTGCCGTGGGCCACCGGTGAAGTGAAAACCGCGGCGTGGAGCAGATCGGCTGGAGGCAGCATGTCATCCACGTACTGAGATTGGCCGCGGGTATGAGAAGCGGCGTCAAGGTGTTTCATAGAATTCCCTCACGGTTAATTTTTCCGGGAACAGCCAGGTGAAATGGGCGATCAGCAGCTGCCGCACCAGCAGTCGTTTGTAGTCCGCAGAACCGCGAATGTCGCTGATGGGGGAGAGCTCCCGATCCGCGATCTGCAGAGCACTCAAAATTTCCTGGCGATTGAGGACTTTCCCCAGCAAATAATCACAGGTCTTTTGCATAAACAACGGCACCGGCGCCACGCCGCCCATGGTCAAATTTATGTCGACAATCACCCCGTCCGCAGCTCGAATTTTAATGGCGCTGTTCACGGAAGCGATGTCCAGGGTTTTGCGTTTGGCGACTTTCTCAAAATGAATTTTGGCGCCGGGAGCGGGCACCGGTACGATGATTTCCGTCAAAATTTCCGCCGGCGTTTTGTCTAATTTTTTATATCCCTTGTAAAAAGTCTTGAGCGGCACAGTGCGTTGTTTTTTGCCATCTTTCAGCACCAGAGTGGCTTCCAGTACCAGCAGCAACGCGGTGACGTCGCCGATGGGCGAAGCGTTGACGATATTGCCGCCCACAGTGGCGCGGTTGCGAATCTGCCAGGATGCGTTGAAGTGCATGTACGCTTTTATGTCGGGAATGATTTTCTGTACTTCGGGGTGACTGGCCAACGCTTCAAAAGTGGTGAGCGCGCCGATATGCAGCCGGCCATTTTTTCGACGAATCCCTTTCATTTCAGGAAACAAATTCAAAAGCGACACCGGCTTCTCAGGCAGTTGCTCGCCTTTTTGCACATAAATATCGGTACCGCCGGCGATGAAACACGCCGAGCCGTTTTTTTGAGCTGGCACTTTCAGTTCGGGGATTTTTTTCAATCTGGCCGGAATGGTTTTAAAATATTCTGGCAAAGCCTGGTTTTTTATCAAATAATCGACTGGATTAGATTCGCGGCCATTCGACGAGCTGAATCCGTCGGCAAACTTATCCACCAAAATATCGCCAGCACGTTTCAGGGAAGCGTAGCCGGTGCAGCGACAGAGATTGCCGCCGAGAGCGTACTTGATGCCGTCGCGGTTGAGCTCGAAGCCGGCGCTCATCAAATAGCCGGTGAGGGACACTACGAACCCGGGCGTGCAAAAGCCACACTGGCTGCCGCCGCTATCTACGATGGCCTG
Source organism: bacterium (assembly GCA_046757025.1). Taxonomy (GTDB): domain Bacteria; phylum Zhuqueibacterota; class Zhuqueibacteria; order Oceanimicrobiales; family Oceanimicrobiaceae; genus JBHHXN01. Next base: position 1,510 of record JBHHXN010000196.1, on the reverse strand, counting down.
TTGCACCGGGGAAAGCCGTTCCATGTTCAGCCCTTCGATAGTCGCCAGATGTTTGCCGTGCAGCTCGCCGATGGGCATGAGACAGGAAGTCACCGGTTGGTAGGTTACCTGCTGGCCGTGCAGCTCGCCCACCAGCACCATGCAAGCACCGCAATCGCCTTCTTTGCAGCCCTCTTTGGTGCCCATTAGCTTTTCGGTGCGCCGTAAATAATCCAGAACCAACGTGCCGGCCGGTTCGGAAGTCTTGACCTCTTTATCATTGAGAATAAATTGTACTGGCAAGGACATGGGGATTTCCTCACTTTGAGTGACTCGATCGAGTTTTCATTTTATGTGTGTGACCATTCATTTCTTTCACACCATGCTGGAAAAACCGTGAATGGCAAAAATAGAGGCATTCAATTCGCACGATACATCGAGAGGTTTCATTCACATTTCGTTAGGGTAATATACCACTGCAACAGTCGAAATGCAATGAAAATCCTGTCAGGGTTGGTTCGTCAGTCAAACTGGAAGGCGGCCTTTTTTGAAAAGGTTGCCTTTTAAATTTACGGCTGATGAGTGCAGCGTGGGCTGGACCGGCATGAATCGCCAGACTCTGCTTGAATCTCTCTGATAAACACTTAAGTGTTATCCTGCCAATCATGTTAATCCTGTCAGAAATTTTTACGACTCGCAATGTCAACCCCTTAGCTAATTCATTGCTTATGCCCACAGCTTTTCTAAACTTAATAAGCCTGATTGATAAAAAAATCTTTCATTATCGAATTTTAGATATGGGGAGAGAAGGCGGCAAACGGCACGGAATTGTTTGCGAAACGGTGTGCAGGAAGTTGTAAAATTACATTGTAATATGCCAGTTATAGTGAGGATTCTTAGTAGTCTCCGCGCACCATGAAGCTATCATAACAAGAATATTAATTCTTCACACTGTGCGAAGTCGAAGTGTGAATTCCACCTAATATATTACATTAAATAATCCTTTTTACTTGATTTTCAAGAACAAAAAGGATAGTTTCTATTATTAAATGTTTTATGCAATTAGCTGAAATCCAACTATTGCTAAAACTATTTCCCGTATTGAAATCCTCACCTTTGCCATCGACATGCATTGAAGAGGTTGGTGTGTGGCTAAATTGTAGGCTTTGGCGATGATTGGCGAAACAATTTCACATTATCGAATCCTCGAAAAACTCGGTGCTGGCGGCATGGGCGTCGTTTACAAAGCCCAGGACACCAAACTCGGCCGCTTTGTCGCCCTCAAGTTTCTGCCGCCGCACCTGAGCCAGGATGAGGAAAACAAAAAGCGCTTCATCCACGAGGCGAAAGCGGCGTCAGCGCTGAATCATCCCAACATTGCCACGATTTACGAAATCGACGAAACCGATGGGCAGATGTTCATTGCCATGGAATACATCGAGGGTAAATCCTTACAAGACGCAATTCGTAGGGGCGAGGTGACCTCGCCCCTACCGATTGACGATGCCCTCAACTACGCCACCCAAATCGC
>JBHHXN010000195.1:0-9411 GCA_046757025.1 bacterium | reverse complement strand
GCAACTGCGGCTCGCCCCTGGAAACCGATAAAGGCTGGATCGTACTCACCCACGGTGTCGGTCCCATGCGACAGTACTGCATCGGAGCCATGCTACTTGACCTTGAAAATCCAACAAAAATCATTGCCTGCCTTGAAGAGCCGTTACTTAGCCCACGTGAAGAAGAACGCGAAGGATATGTCCCCAATGTTGTTTATACCTGCGGCGCGCTTGTTCATAACAACGAGCTCGTCATCCCATATGCCATGTCTGATATCATGTCTGGCATAGCAACCGTTAATATTAGCGAATTGATTGACTGCATGCGACCGCTGGCTTGATGATTTTGGCAGAATGGCTCTCATAAAAACCCCCGTAGAGTCACAAGACTATTGGAAGCATCATCCAAACGAAAAGGTAATTTTTGAGCCCTGGTAGATTTGATGTAAAGATAGTAAGTAAAGTCGTTCTAAAACTCGACACCCCTAACCTGGACAAGCCGGAACCAAAAAGAAAAAGACGCATGTGGGTAAGTAAACCTTATAATTGAATGGCTTCCCCGGATCCCGCATCAAAAAAATGAGCTTTAGCCATATTAAAAACTAGGCTCGCTTTCTGCCCGATAGAAAGTTGTGATTGTGCATCAATTCTTGCGACCATGGGATGTTTCCCGGTGGAGACATAAACAAAGATCTCATTGCCCATCGGTTCCACAACTTCTATTGTTAAGGATGCTTCGGCTCTTTCCATCAAACCGTGAGAAAAACCGGCTTCATAAATGTCCTCGGGGCGAATCCCAAAACCAATTTCTTTGTCAACATATCTTCTTAGCCTTTCCTCGCAGTTCTGGGGGAGCTTTAATTTCACGCTGCCCTCAACAAACCAAAGTCCGTTACCTCTAATAATCTTGCCATCCAGAATATTCATGGCCGGGCTGCCAATGAAACCCGCCACAAATCTATTTTGTGGGAAATTATACAAATTCAAAGGCGTGTCAATTTGGTGTACGACCCCATCTTTCATTACCACAATTCGATCTCCCATGGTCATGGCTTCGACTTGATCATGAGTTACGTAAATCATGGTGGTCTTTAATTTGCTATGCAGTTTGGATATTTCGGTGCGCATTTGAACCCGCAGCTTAGCGTCCAGGTTCGAAAGGGGTTCATCGAAAAGAAAGACTTGGGGATTTCTAACAATCGCTCGGCCCACCGCCACCCGCTGCCTTTGTCCACCTGAAAGGGCTTTCGGTTTTCTATCCAGCAAATCTCCAATTCCTAAAATATCAGCGGCTTCTTCGACACTGCGCCTTATTTGCTGCTTACTCTGTTTCCGCAACTTGAGTCCAAATGCCATATTGTCATAGACCGTCATATGGGGATAAAGGGCATAATTTTGAAAGACCATCGCAATATCCCGGTCCTTTGGAGGAACATTGTTGACCAGCCTGTCTCCAATAAATAACTCACCCTGCGATATTTCTTCAAGCCCTGCTATCATTCGCAACGTTGTGGATTTACCACATCCGGAAGGACCTACCAGAACGACAAATTCTTTGTCCTCTACTGTAATATTGACATTGTTTACGGCAACGATGTCTTTGTCAAACAATTTATAAACGTTGTTCAGAACGACGCGTGCCATCCGGATACCTCATTAAGTTTATTTTTAAAAATTCAAGGGACATAGTTCAATTCTCTTATCATCGAATATTTGCACTTGTCCCAGTTATTCTTTGCTAAAATTTATAAATTTTAAAAGTACTCTGGCAGTCAATATTGCAACTCGAACCTTTTCCGAAATAACAACTGTATCTTTGTTCTAATCCCATGTCAATTTTGGCAGTGCCTCTGCCTGCAGTTCAAACATTTCATTAATCAAATGCACTGCATTATGATAAGAGCAAGTCGTTGGATCAAGTAAAAGCGCCTGCAGAAGCTTGTTTCTGGATTTTTCCTGACACGCTTCTACCAATAATTTGTGGATACTTGCCTGCGTCCTCAAAAACGAAAGGGGGCCTTCCGGCAAAGCAGGCATTTTCATCGGATGTAAGCCCCGGGAATTAACAACGGCGGGAACCTCAACCACCGAGTCTTGGGGTAATCCGGGTACGCAATTCCCGGAATTGGAGATATTAACCGCAGCCAATTCATCTTCCACATCGCAAGCCAACCCTTCGATGATGGGGATAGCCAATTCACCGGAAGGTAAGATTGCATCCGGGTCGGCTTCCTCTTTTTTCGGGTACATAGCAATGATGGGATCTTTTGGATTCAAAGGCACCGATGTCGGATTGACATCTAAATTGTATAAGAAAGTGGGAGCTTTCTTTTCCTTCCACGGATCATACGCTCGCGGGTCGTAGAAATATTGCAGCTTGCTGCTTGCCAGGAACTCGGAAGCCCAACGAATGTATTCCCCAATATGATTCGCACCTGGCGAAGGATACAAACCAAAAACCCGAAAAACCATCCGGTTCAAAGCCATTTCATCCCACTCAGCCAGCCAATGCGCTTTCCTTTCCATTGCTTTCAATTTAGGATAGAGATCTTCGCCCGTTTTTGCGTGATGAATGCTGTGAAACCAGGTAAAATGGTTCAACCCACTTGAATAAGCTTTCAGATCATGTGCATCCATGTCCAGCAAACGGGCAATTTGCTTTATCCCCTGAAAGACGCCATGGCATAGACCGATGACTTTGACTTTAGTGCATTTGGTAAGCATTTCACATATCTTGGTCAGCGGATTGGTGTAATTCAACATCCAGGCATTGGGACAGACGCGTTCCATGGCTTTAGCAATGTCGAGCATGGGTTGGTAGTTGCGTAAAGCATGAAACAAACCGCCCGGACCGCCGTTTTCTCCATAAATTTGCGGGAAACCGTATTTTCTGGGAATGTGAAAATCCTGTGACCAATAGAAATATCGCCTTATTTCGATGGACGTGATGATAAAGTCTGCCCCCTCCAGCGCCGCTTCCAAACTTGTGGTGTTGGACACGTGCAATTTTCTATTCAAACGACGGGCAATGTCTTCTGCATATTTTTGATGTTCCGGCAATCCTTTTCCATTAATGTCCATCAGGACTAAATGTAAATCGCAATTGCACAGAGTGTTACTCAACAGCACATCCCGAATACTTGCCGGTCCAAATTTTTCGCTGCCGGCGCCAACCAGCGCTATTTTTAGTTTCATAGAAAAGTCCCGCTACTATTCAGGTGTCGCCAAAGAAAGGCAAAACAATTTTAGGCAAAACTATTAAAAAACTTCATTTGAGTATTGTCTTAAATACCACTTTGTCATGATTGAAATTTATCCAATGAATTGCCTTCAGCGAGGTATATCGAATGAATCGACGAAAATGATTCTCATGATGTTTTTCGTTTTTTGTCAAAGATGAAATTATGAACGCGATATCTGAAGCAATCAAGTGAGCTTTTTGTCCCTAAGTCTTGATGAATTGAGAAAACGATCCCCATCACTTCATAATCAATCGAGTGAAAATCGTCATAGCAAATTGGTTTGATCTGAACACGAGGCTTAATAGGCATTTCTTCCACCCCGCTTTTTCAATTGTTTTGCCCTTAATAGTTTTGCCTTCCAATGTGGCTGAAGTTTCCGAGTTTATCAGATGGACTTTTTGACAACCTGAAAAAATACAAAGTTCCCACTAAAGCCCCGGCGGACATTATTACCAGCACTACTCCCCAAAGGTAATGTGCGGTTACAAAATATCCAATACCCAGCAAGCTTGAATAAATAAAAGCGACTCCCATTATCCATCCGATCCATCGCTGGCCTCCTGACACATCGGTCTGAATTTCAGGATGTTTTTCGGCTATGGCTCCCCACCAGCCACCAGGACGGACTTTAACATAGAAATTCTCTAAGACCTCCTGTGAATCAGGCTTAGTCACAAAAGCAACCATTATCCAGATACCGGTGCAAATGACTAAAATAATCCCTGCTCGGATGAGGTTATATTCATCTGTATAAATCGTTCCTAAACTGGCGACTGTACCACCCGATATCACTCCAATGGACTCCAAAAGAGACAGAATCAAACCACCATTGGCAAAAACCAGAGAGCCAAGCATCGCACTGATTTCCGCCCAGGCGTTAACCCGCCACCAATACCAGCGCAGGGCCCAAACAATAGCCATTCCTGCTGTCAGATCAATGATGTAAATCCAGGCACTTTCGATAGATTCCATGAAATAAGCTGTCACCATAGCGAAGCCAACCAGTATTAAAATGGAAATCCGGGAAGCGCTTACATAATGTGCCTGAGGAGCATTCTTTTTCAAAAAACGTTTGTAAATATCATTCACCAAATAAGAACCGCCCCAACAGAGATGGGTATCCATCGTACTCATGAAGGCAGCCAGAAAAGACGCAACCAGCAGTCCCTTTAAACCAACCGGCATTAGCTTGGCAAGCATCATCGGGTAAGCCAGCTCAGGATCAGCCGCAAGGGCAGGTACAGCCTCTGAAATGGGAAACATAACCAGGGAACCCAAGCCGACAATTATCCATGGCCAGGTCATGATCGTAATCCCCAGAAAGCCCCACCAAAAAGCAGCCAGCATGGCATTTTTATCATTTTTGGTGGCAAAAAGACGTTGTGCCGGGTAACCGTCGTGCCCACTTCGACTCCATAAAACGAAAATGAGACAGAGGTAAGAGATAAATTGTAGTGGCGAAATATTTTCGGGATTGGGCAAAATGTCTAACGCTCCTTTGGGGCCATCCTGTAAATTGCTGATGGCTGCTACCATATCGGAAGGCCCGCCCAAATGGATGAGCACAATGGCCGCCAGAATAATCGAACCTGTAAGTCCGGTGACGAATTGGAACAAATCCGTGACGACGACTCCCCACAAGCCGGAAGCAACGGTGTAAAAAACCGCCAGAAACCCGCACACCAGCAAGGTGAACGCTGCGTCCCAGCCGAGCAGCACTTGCGCAAATTTCACCATGGCCAACATGACCCAACCCATGACAATGCAGTTGCGGACGACGCCGTGGTAGAGAGCGGCGATGACGCGCAGGGTGGTTGCCGATTTTCCCGAATAACGAATTTCCATGAATTCCGCATCGGTGAGAATATTGGCTCTGCGCCAGAATTTTGCGAAAAAGAAAACCAGCAGCATCAACCCGCCTGTCTCGTACCACCAAAGCCAGTTGCCAAATATTCCGTTTTGACGCACCAAAGAGGCTGCCGCTAATGGCGCATCGGTCGCAAACCAGGTTGCCGCAATGGAAGTCCCTGCAATCCACCAGGTCAACGAACGACCGGCAACGAAATAATCTTCCAGGCTCCGGCTGGCTCGCCGGGTAAACCAGATGCCTAAAACAAAAGTGACCAGCCCGTAAAATCCAATAACGATCCAATCAAGTGTAGCAAGTTGCATAGGTTTTTCCGAGGTATTTACTCCATGTTGTGCCTAAACTCTGAAAATCAGGCGAACAATGGAGCGTCAGCTGCCAAAAATCAGTAGGGCTGAATGCGGTTTGTCTCCTCTTCGGTAGCCGGCCGAATTCGGATGGCTTGTCCGCCTCCAGGGGCCAGTTTAAGCCTCATTGTCGTGAGGCGGTCTACCAGCGCCTTGGAGATGTCAATGGCCAGCGGATTGGTCTCCCAATCCGCGTCAGCGGCATCTGCGTATATTTCGGCTACATATTTCCGATCAGCATCGAGAAAGGTTAATTGAGTTTCAAGCGTCCGCCCCTGCTCGTCGGTGATGCTGCCGATATACCAGTCTTCACTATTTCTATCTTTGCGAGCTATGGTAACGTAGTTGCCAATTTGAGCATGAAGTACCTGCGTGTCCTGCCAGTCAACGGGCACATCCAGGATAAATTGAAACGCCGGTTGATTCTCATAATTTTCGGGCAGGTCAGCGGCCATATGCAGCGGGCTATAGAGCGCCACATAAAAGGCGAGTTGTTTCGCCAGTGTCGTGTTAATCCGGTTGTTGGGATTGTATTCTTCAAAAAGGAGATCAAATACCCCGGGCGTAAAATCCATAGGTCCAGCGAGTAGCCGGGTAAACGGCAGAATGGTCGTATGATCTGGCGGGTTGCCGCCATCAGGGCTCCAGGCGTTGTATTCCTGCCCCCTGGCTCCCTCACGAGTCATCATATTCGGATACGTGCGACGGATGCCGGTATCCTTAATTGGTTCGTGAACATCCAGCATGATCTTATACTTAGCCGCCTTTTCAATCACCTTGCGGTAATGTCGAACCATGTGCTGGCCATGATGCCATTCCAGTTGAATCGAATTATCATCTTCATCAATACGCTTTATTCCCTGTCCCCAGCCTACGTATCCCGTTTTGATTTTGTCAATCCCAAGTTTGCGGTAATATTCAAAAGCATCCTCCATTTGTCGCTCGTAGTTGATGATGGAAGCGCCTGTCTCGTGGTGGCCAATAAGCTTGACCCCCTTGGCTGCTGCGTACCCGCTCAGGTACTCAATACTGAAATCTTTGTATGGGGTCGTGAATTTGAATAGTTCCCCATTCTGCGTCCAATCGCCATCCCAGCCAACATTCCAGCCTTCAACCAGTACCCCTGGGAAGCCGTACTTGGCTGCAAAGTCGATATACCGCTTGGTGTTTTCAGTCGTCGCGCCGTGCTTATCCCCGGATCCCCAGGTGTAGGCACCAATATGCATGCCCCACCAGATACCCACATATTTGCCTGGTTTAACCCATGAAACGTCTCCCAGTTTATTGGGCTCGTTCAGGTTCAAAATGAGATAGGATGTAATCAAATCGCCTGCGCTTTCAGCGATCTGAATAGTGCGCCAGGGGCTCTGGTGTGGGGTTGAGGCTTTCACTTTGACGCCATCGGACCAGGGGACAAGGTCACAAAGCAGAGTGTTGTTCTCAAAACCAGCCAGAGTCATGGAAGCGTAGTTCGTCAGATTGGCCTCGTGAATACTCAGGAACAAACCATCGGCGGTTTCAAGTGTCAGCGGCGTATGTACCGCACGGATAGAATCGCTGAGGATTGAGCTAATCGTGGATCTATTGTAAAGGTATTCGTAGCGTTCACGCTGGTAAGCCGGAATCCACCAGGCCTGATGATCATCTGTCAGGACAAATTCCGTCTCCTCATCCATAATCTGAAAGTCACTAAAGTCATCCTGTTCGGGCAACTCGTAGCGAAACCCGAGACCGTAGTCGTACACCCTGAAGACCAGGTTCATCCTGCGGGGTGCATCGGTGGTTTCTTTGAGCTCAACCCAAAGCTCGTTATAATGGTTCCTGATTTCCTTAACCTCACCCCAGGGCTGATTCCAGGTCTCATCGAAACTGCTTTTCCGGCTCCCGGCAATGGTCAGGTTCTGGTCCAGGGGCGATGCGTTTTTGAAAGTAAAGCCCAGCTTAGAAGCTTTGATGACGTCCTTGCCGGAACGGCTGACTTGATAGTAAGGAACACCCTCGTTAAGCACAAATGTGACTATGATATTTCCGTCCGGCGAAGAGACATCGATGCTTTTTTCTCCACCCTGCTTGCACTGGCTGAATAAGAGCAGCAGAAGGCCAAGCCTAACGAGTTTATATAGTTTGTTTATCATTATTTTTCCCTCCTGAGATCGCTTCTGCACAGATTCGAACGAAGCCTGACACACTCAAATGAATTTTGCACCGCTCGCGCTGCATTTTGCAGCCAAAGTGCGATTAATCAACCCAATCGATATTGAACATGTTATAAGCTCCAGTCTCCATAGTACTCTCTCCGGACATACTTATTCGCCTCCGGTACGTTGGTCACCTTCATGTTTGGTCCATCCCAGAGCAGCCGCTTCCCCGGCACACGGACGGCCAAATTACCAAGAAGTACAACTTCTGTCATAAGGCCCGACACATCGAAGTTGGAACAGGCAGCCGGTCCACCTTTGCAGGCCTCGATAAAATCCTGATAAATCCCCTTAACCCGAGGAATGGTTTTTGGTGGTTGCTTGAATTCTTTCATTTTTGTCTCGGGTATGATCCTTGGATTTCTGCCATAGACGGCGGCCATGATTGTGCCCCTGTCTCCAACCAAAAGCACACCGCCATTATCGTCACCCATGCGACGGCCCTTTTCCAACTCTACGGGTCTCGGAGGCATTAATCCGCCATCGTACCAAACCATTTTCACCGGCGGCATACTACCTCGGGCCGGAAATTCATAATGAACAATTGACGCTATTGGCCCGGTTTCATCATTCAATGGGGTTGAACTTGCCTGAACAGCCGTTGGGTGGCCCAAGTTAAGGGCCCAAACAGGCGTATCGATAATGTGGCAGCCCATATCACCCAGGGCGCCGGTTCCGTAATCCCACCAGCCACGCCATTTAAATGGAAGATAGGCCGGATGGTACGGTCGAAAAGGCGCGGGTCCCAGCCAAAGATTCCAATCGAGGCCGCGAGGTACCGCTGGAATGGAATCAGGTCTGCCAATCCCTTGCGGCCACCAGCCTGCAGGTCTGTCCGTCCAGGCATGGACTTCTCGTACGTCACCGATCGCACCGTCTGCTATCCATTCAACTATGAGCCGGTTGCCCTCGCCCGCATGGCCCTGATTTCCCATTTGGGTAGCAACTCCCATTTTACGAGCCGCCTCGGCAACCATTCGGGCTTCGTAAATATCATGTGTTAACGGTTTCTGGCAATATACATGTTTGCCTCTTTTAATCGCGGCCATGGCAGCTACAGCATGCAGGTTGTCGGTGGTAGCAATCGCTACCGCATCAATGCCTTCTTCCTGTTCCAACATATCCCGAAAATCAACATACTCAGCACAGCCCCTGTATTCACCATCGGTTGATTGCTCGCCGTAGTGTTTCTCTACAACCTGTTTTGCAGGCTTGCGCCCAGCCATACCGCGCCAGAGTTTGAACTCTTCAAAGACGTCGCAAACAGCTATCACCTGAACATCGGGTATTTCTAAGAACTGTGTCATATCATGCGTACCCTGCCCACCCGTGCCGATCATAGCTAAATTTATCTTGTTGCTCGGTGCAATATAACCAGGACCTCCCAAAACATGTCGAGGAACAATTGTCAATCCTGCTGCAGTTAAGGCAGTCGTGGCTAAGAATTCACGACGAGACATGCTCTTTTCTTCCCGGTTGTGTTCTTCATTTGCGTGTTTCATACCACACTCCTTATGTTATTACTGGTGAACTTTTGAGATGTGAGACGTCAAACGTGAGACGCTCCCTTCCCCAACACACCATGTTGAGGGGCACGTTTCACATCTCACGTTTCACGTTTGTCAGTGCAGCCTCGCCGCGCGTTAGGCTTATAGACGATCTCACCCTTTTACAGTTACTCATATTGAGAATTTATGTAACTCTTCAGCTGTTGGCTTTTGGTTGTTGGCCTTGAGCTTGCTGATAAGGTTATTTATCATCTTTTGTTCTTTGTTTAA
>JBHHXN010000194.1:0-9496 GCA_046757025.1 bacterium | reverse complement strand
CAACAAAGCAAGTCATTTAAACATTTGCGGCTCCGCCGCGCTAGGAATAATCCAAGTTAGGTTTTCTTTCAGAAATATCCAATATCCCTAAATTCCCCCAGGAGTGGCGTCTGGCTGCTACGAAAAATCAAACCCGTATTCTATAAAAAGAATTGAAAAAGTGAACTTTGCTGGAATATTTCGATATATTCATGGTATAAATATTAGCCCTGTCATAGCGAGTAATTGATTTAAGAATTGCCGTGCAAAATGGAAACAACTCAAGAAAAGGATGTACAAAAGTATATTCGAAAAGCCTTAACTGGCGAAGCAAAAGCTTTTGAATGGATAATTAAAAATTACCAGAAGCGCTTGTACTACAGCGTTTTGCAAATGGTCATGAATCATAACGATGCGGACGATGTGATTCAAGAAACCTTTTTAAAAGCGTACACCAAGCTGGATACGTTTGATTTTAATTACCCATTTTATCCCTGGCTTTATCGAATTGCCATCAACACAGCTTTGAATCATCAGAAGAAAAAAGCCCGAACCCGTACGCTTTCCATCGACGATCTCGACGGGAACAACCACCACACTGAATTGTCGGAGTCACCAAGACAAATGTTTGAAACCGAGGGCAGTGAGCTGGTCAATCAACTGAAAAGGGCACTCAACCAAATACCGCCCGAGCAACGCGCCGTGTTTAATCTACGGGTGAAGGATGAGCTAAGCTATCAAGAGATCAGCGAAGTGATGGAAATCTCTATTGGCACCGTGATGTCGCGATTATCCCGCGCTCGAGATAAATTGCGAAATCTGTTGCAACCTTATTTAGAAATAAAAGATATCGAGGTGTGAAGGATGAACTGTTTTGAAACAAAACAGAATATGAGTAACTATATGGATATGGAGTTACCAGACAAGGAAATGCAAAAACTGGCTGAGCATCTGAAAAATTGTCCAGACTGTCAGACTGAATACAACACCCTGAAACGGTTGGATGCCATTTTCGCCAAAACCCATTTTGCGCAACCCACAATCGCGTACTGGCAAGCACTGCCGAAAACCATCACCGCGAGATTAGGCTTGGAGACGTCAAAATCCAAACGACTGTTCATCTGGCAGGCCATGGAAGAATTGAAATTGGCCTTCGGTTTCAAGTGGGGTTTAGCCGGAGCTTTGGCATTGGCAGCCACTATTTTCTTCTTGCGAGGGGGCTTCTTTTCAACTCCCCAAAGCCCGATCACACAAACCGAGTCGATTCCAAAGAAACAATTAAGCGAATCACAAATTCCGAAGTTACCCACGATCAATGCAACTGACGTTAATTCAGCACCGGCCGCACCGTCTGAAGAAAGTGAGCTTTTGGTCGCGACGGACGAATCAAGCAGAAAGGAACCCGACAAAGCGCCCACCGAAGACTCCGAGCTTGGTTTATATGAACCCGCAGCGGAAGGGGAGGAGACCGCATCCGCTTTTGCCGTTAAAGTCGCCCGTCAGACGCCGTCTCGTTTACCAGTGCGAATCAAAATTCCCAGTTTACCGCGTTTCACAGACGAAATCTACCCCATTCCCAATTCAGATCTTGGCTTGTGGCAAACTCTGCCGGTGGTGGAGGAAAAGTTAGATCAGAGTGCGCCGGAGAGGCGTACGTACGCTCTGGAAAGTAAGGTCAACTCTCAGTCTGCTGCAAAAAGCGAAGCCGAGAAGCAGGTCGATCGTGCTGCGAGCAGTTTTTCTGAAACTCTGTGGATTGTGCAGGAAAGCCGCACACTCAGTGAGAAAAGAAATATCTGGCTATCCTACATCAGCCGCGAACAAGATGTTACGTATCGATCGTTAGGTGTCTATCACCTGGCGTTGGTGTTAGCAAAAATAGTGGAACAAACGAAAGATGCCGACAAAGCTCGAGAGGCTCTGGAATTTTTCAAAGAACATGAAAAATCACTGCGTTTTCAGTTGAGCGACCCACGATTCAATATTAAAATGAACATATTTGAAAAAATCATTAACCAGTAGTCATTCTCCGATATTGATATGTCATGAAGCCCGCCTGTAAAACGATTTTGTTGAAGCGAATTCTGCTATTAGGAATACTTCTCGTTTCTAATATTGATTTATTTGGACAGGGATTTCTGATTTCGGAAGGGGTAAACCGGGCACTGGTTTGTCGCATGCTGGAGCATGAAGTGGATGTAAATGCCGTTGGAGAAAGAGCGACGTTGGAAGTACGTCATAAATTTCAAAATCAAACGAACCATCCCATTGTCAGCCGTTTTTACTTCGCCTTTTCTCCGGCAGATGAAATCTCGGAGTGCCGCCTTGAGGCTGAACAGGGAACCATCGCTGGCGAATTGTTAAATAGCGAATCGACCAGCGAAATCACTGCAAATATGATGAGGTTTGATGTTGCGCCGGTGTTGCTAAACCACATTCATGATAAATTGTTTGTATCAAATAGTCTCACACTGCAAGCCGGCGATAAGTTGGAATTAACGTTTCGCTATCGACATAAAATGACCCGAGATCGCGGGTTGTTTAAGTTTATTTACCCGTTACGCGCCATTTATCCTTATCAAGACTTGCACACGGAAACGTTTGCGACCTCGCAAGCTTTGAAAATCCACCTGCATTCGCCGATTCCAATTAAAAATGTATATTCGCCTACGCACCCGGTATCGGTTATTCGAAAAAACGATTTGGAAGCGGCGGTTGCAAGCCAATTTGCGCGCAGTCATTTTAATGAGGTTTTTGTCCTTTATTTCAGTCAATCGCAAGCGGATTTCGGAATTGATCTGGTGACGCAAAAAACGAACACTGAAGATGGATATTTTCTGATTTTGATTTCGCCCAGTGTAAAAATACCCAACTACAAAATACTCAAAAAAGATATCGTATTTGTGTTAGATGTTTCGGAAAGCATGTCCGGTTTGAAACTCAAGCAGGCCAAAGAGGCTTTGAAATTCTGTATGGAAAATTTAAACAACGATGATAATTTTAATATCATCACCTTCAGCTCCGAGACCACTCTGTTTAAAAATAAATTGGTTGAAGCGGGCCGTTACAAAAAACCCGCACTTGATTTCATCAATCAGATGGAAGCCGGAGGGGGGACGAACATCAATGAGGCTTTGCTTACCGTCCTGGATATGAAAGGCACAGGCGTTCATTCTAAAATTATCGTCTTTATTACCGATGGCCGACCCACCGTGGGTGTAAAAGATGTCAAACAAATTCGAAACAATGCCCGGCGATTAAATGAAAATCGCTACCAAATTTTTAATTTTGGGGTAGGCTACCACGTCAACACGCATCTTCTCGACGGCATCGCTCAGGACAACCATGCCGTAGCAGAGTACATCGAACCCGGTCAGAATATTGAACTCGCTATTTCGCGCTTTTACAATTATATCAGCAAACCCGTGCTTTCCTTTCTCGAACTGGATATTGCAGGAGTTGAAATTTATGATACCTTTCCCAAACAGTTACCACACATTTTCAAGGGTTCGCAATTAGCGATTCTGGGTCGTTACAAACTGCCCGGAGTCGCGCAGGTAAATTTGTCTGGACAATTGTTTAATGAAAGAAAAACTTACCGTTATCAGATAACGTTTCCAAACAAGACCCTTGAGCATGATTATTTGCCACGGCTCTGGGCGGCGCGAAAAATGGGCTATTTGCTGCAGCAAATCCAGCTCCGTGACAAGCCGGATTCCAAAGAGCTTCAATTAGCAGAAGTCGTTCGGTTGAGTAAAAAATTTGCCATTGAAATGCCCGGCAAAGCTTCTTTGACTATCCTCAGAAATGAACACGATGTTGCTGAAAATCATAAATCGAAATCGCATAACGTGACTCGCAATTTGAACGATTTGTTTGCCTTTCAATTTGAAACCGGCGAAAGAGCGGTTGCGTTGAGCAAAGGGATACGCAGGCTGCAAGACGCAGAATCCATTATTCAAGGCCCTTCCAACCACTTTCGCTATGTCCTGGGCAAAAGTTTCCTTCTCGATCAGACGAATTTTTGGCATGATTTGGCGTATGATGGAAAGTCAGAAACGGTGGATCTCAAATATGGCAGCCAGGCTTATTTACAATTACTCACAACCTTTCCGAAGGTGCGGCCTTTCCTGGCACTTGGGCGAAAAGTCTTGTTCGAGCTGAATGGGAGATTTGTCAAAATTTCTGGCGCCGGGCTGGAAAAGCTCGAACAGAAATATTTAGACCAATGGCGTTATTCACTTCCGAATTGAAAACACGCCTGAAAAGAAATTGCAAAATGGCGCTTACTTCTGAGTTAAACCCAAAATGATTTTTACCGAATAAAATAAACCTCATCAAACCCCTCCTCCTCTTAGCCATGAAAAGGTCGTTGTACTTGCAACGGCCTTTTCACATTTATATTGATTTTATTATGAATTTTATTTATCGTTTCATTATCGTTCAGTCAATGAATTTAACAAGATTGTCAGATTGATTCGTTGAAAAGTCATAATTCATTTCAGTATGATACTATCGCCGGAAATTAAAAAGTCGATCGAACAGGCATTGCAAGAAGACCTCGAAGTAAGAGGCGATGTGACCTGCAACTTGCTTTTGCCCAACGAGCAAATTGCGCAGGCAGTCATTGTGGCCAAACAGGGGGGGGTGATTGCCGGAACGGCAGTGGCTTGTGAGGTTTTCAAAACGCAAGATGCACGCCTGCAGACCTTCAACCTGATCCAGGATGGCGCACAAGTGCAGCCAGATTCAAATATATTGAAAATTTCTGGCTCAGTAAAAAGTATTTTATCGGCCGAAAGAACCGCGCTGAATTTTCTGCAAAGACTTTCCGGCATTGCCACCATGACCCAGCGCTTTGTGGCCTGTACCAAAGGTACCGCGGCAAAAATCCTGGATACGAGAAAAACCTCCCCGGGCCTGCGTCGTCTGGAAAAATACGCGGTGCGAGTGGGCGGCGGCGTCAATCACCGCATGGGGTTGTTCGACATGATTTTGATCAAAGAAAACCACCTTCAGGCTGCTGGCAGTATCACAGCCGCGGTGAATCGCATACGGCTGATGCTGCAAAAACGGGGTGAAAATTTCAAAATAGAGGTAGAATGTACCAACTTGCAGCAGGTAAAAGAAGCGTTGAACTTGATGGTAGATCAGATCATGCTGGACAATATGACCGAATCGGACATTTATCGGGCGGTGGAAATCGTGCAGGGCAAAGTCAAACTGGAAGTATCCGGGGGAGTGCATTTGGAGAACGTGGCGCGGTTAGCGAAAACCGGCGTGGATTTCATTTCAGTCGGGGCGCTAACCCATTCTGCTCCGGCGATGGATTTGAGTCTATTGCTGGAATCGCCTTGATTTTTGGTTTATATATCCGTAATTTACATCATGCTAAAAAAGCTCGATCACATCGGAATTGCCGTGACGGATTTGGAAGCCGCCGAGAAACGCTATCGCAAAATGACCGGTCGACCTGCCGTCCACAAAGAAATCGTCGCCGCACAAAAAGTGGCTACGGCCTTTTTCCCAGTAGGGGAGGTACGTTTGGAATTGCTCAAGGGTACGGAGCCGGATTCGCCCATTTCCAAATTTATCGAAAAGCGGGGAGAAGGCATTCACCATTTATGTTTCGAGGTGGAAAATTTACAGAAAACCCGATCGTTCCTCACAGAACAAGGGATGCACTTCATCGAAAATGTTTCTGAACAGGGCGCTGGGGGGAGCCGCGTAGCGTTTATCCATCCAAAAAGTACCGGCGGTTTACTCATCGAGCTGGTAGAGTACGCTTCGGAAAAGTAAATCATTATTGAGCTGGATCTGTGTGGCGTTTCAGTCTTATATAGCACGTGCAAATAAAACAAGGATGTCATTTCCAATTTCACAAATCCTTTACGACAAACTCCAGAATCTCCCCAAAAAACCCGGCTGTTATCTTTTTAAAGACAAAAAGGGTAAAATTATCTACATCGGAAAAGCCAAAAATTTGCAGAATCGCGTTCGGTCCTATTTTCAGGACGGCAGAATTGAAGGCCCGAAGTTTTTCCGATTAAAATCCCGAATCACCGATTTCGAAATGATCGTGACCGATACCGAAATGGAAGCCTTGATTCTGGAGATGAACCTGATCAAAGAATATAAACCGCGTTACAACATCAACCTGAAGGATGATAAAAGCTATCCCTACATACGAGTGACCCATGAACGATTTCCGCGCATCTTCCCAACTCGAAAGCTGATTCGCGATGGTTCGCAATATTTCGGGCCCTATACCGACGTGAAAGCCATGCGCGATTTGTTGCAATCGGTAAAAAGAATTTTTCCCATTCGAAGCTGCAATTACGATTTGACCCAACAAGTTGTCGAAAAAAAACGCTACAAACTTTGTCTGGATTACTACATCAAGAAATGTGACGGTCCCTGCGAGGGACTGACCGACCATGAAGCTTACCAGCACACCATCAAACAAATCGTGAATTTCATCAATGGCAAAAATAATCAAGTGGTGAGTAATTTAAAGGAAAAAATGTCCCAATTATCGAAAGCGAAGCGATACGAGGAGGCGGCGCGGGTTCGGGACCAGATTCAGTCTATTGAAAATTTTCAGTACAAACAAAAAGTGGTTGTCAATGATACTAAGGACCGCGACATCCTGGCGGTGGCTGCAGAAGATGCCGAAGCGTGTGGCGTGGTGCTGAAAGTGCGCGACGGCAAAATTTTAGGACGACAGCACTTTTATTTAAACGGCGTTGAAGAAGAGTCTCCTGAGCAAATCGTTGCTTCTTTTTTAAAACAGTTTTATTTGAAATCGGAATTTGTTCCGGAAGAGATTTATCTCCCCACGGTTATCGAGGAATTTGAGGCTGTGAACCAGTGGCTGGCCGAAAAACGCGGTAACAAAGTGAAAGTGCTTTTTCCCAAAAAAGGTCAAAAAGCCCGGCTCATTCAAATGGCTCAAAAAAACGCTCGGTTGTTGTTGGAAGCCTACCAGTTGGAAAAGCTTAAATCCAAACAGTACGTGCATCACAACGTGAAAGCCTTGCAGCGCGATTTGCACTTACACAAGCTGCCTCGTCGCATCGAATGTTTCGACATTTCAAATATTCAGGGCAGCAATCCCGTGGCCTCGATGGTCACTTTTGTGGATGGCAAACCGAAAAAAGCCGATTACCGAAAGTTTAAAATTACCATAAAACAGACGCCCGATGATTTCGCCATGATGGCTGAAGCCGTCCGCAGAAGGTACAGCAGATCGTTGTCCCAAAAAATGGCCAAACCCGACCTGATTCTGGTGGATGGCGGAAAAGGCCAGTTGTCAACCGTGATGGCAGTTCTCGAGGAGTTAAACATCCAGAACCAGCCTGTGGCTGCACTGGCAAAACGCTTGGACGAAGTTTATTTGCCGGGTTCATCGGAACCGCAGAACATTCCCCGCACGTCTTCCGGATTAAAATTGCTGCAGCAAATTCGCGATGAAGCGCACCGCTTCGCCATAACTTATCATCGCTCCCTGCGTCAAAAACAAGCTACCCGTTCGGAATTGGATGCGATTCCGGGCATAGGCCGCAAACGCCGAACCCAATTGATCAACCATTTTGGCTCGGTTAATAATTTAAAAGAGGCCTCAGTGGATGAACTCGAAATGGTGGATGGCATGAACAGCTCCACGGCAAAGATGGTCTGGGAGCATTTTCATTTTGTAAACAAGGAGACACATGCTCAAAAATAAATGGCTGATGATGGCGGTAGGAGCAGGTTGCCTCTTAAATTTGATATCGCCTTCTGCTGGTAAAAAGAAGTACGACCCAACCACGCTGGTTTTCCCATCGTTTCTGCACACCATGGGCATTCGCAAAGCTACAAAAACCCATCTGATGATTTACACAAAAAATAAAGTAAAAGTCAGAAATCCGCAAGGCATCGCTGTCGTACGATTGAAAAGCTGGGACGATCCGAATGATAAAAAAGATGATGACGAAGTGACTGGTTACGGCTTGAATTCGGGTGAAAATGTCATCGTTTATAACACTTCAATGACCTCTCTGGGCATTTACGGAAAAAATGAAAAACCGCCAAGAGCGTTAAAGAACCCAATTAGTATCACCGCAAATGAAGTTGGCGACGTGTATGTAGCGGATACCGGCAACCACCGAATTGTGCGGTTTAGGAATCCCAAGCGCCAGTTAGAATTTGTCCGAGCCATCGGCGGGCAGGGTGCTCTGCCCGGTCAGTTTCAATCTCCACAGGGCATTGCTATGGACTCACGCGGCATGGTTTACATCAGCGATACCGGCAACCATCGCATTCAAATTTTGCGCCCGGACGGTCAGCTTCACATCTGGTTCAGCAAGCAGGGAGTCAAAGACGGCGAGCTCTGGCACCCGGCTGCCATCGCAGTTACGGACAAAAGCGAACGCTGGTCCTATTACAAAGACAGCTTCATCGTGCTCATCGATTTAGATCACACGCGGATACAAAAATTTACGCTGGAAGGCAGGCATTTAAAGTCCATTCGCTTGAAGGAATTTGGCTACAAAACCGGCCACCTGGCGTTTTTGGCAACGGACTATTACAGCAATGTTTGGGTGACGGACACGTACAACCACTGTGTACACAAATTTGATCGCAAACTGAATTATCTCACCTCTTTCGGCCGAAAGGGCAAGGGAAAAAAAGAATTCATAGAACCGCGCGGCATCGCGATTTACAAACGATTCGGCCAGGTCTTTATCGCTGAAAAAGAATCGGCGCAATATTACTGGATCGGCAGTGATATTTTTGAGCTGCAAAGCCGGCACAACCAACAATTGCACACCGTTGAGCTGGATTTTTTTCTGACGGAACCGTCGTTTTTGACGCTTTCGGTTGAAGAAAAAGCCACCAAAAATCGTGTTGCTATTTTTAAAAAAAAGCAATACTTTTCAGGCAAGCAAAAAATTGTTCTCAACCGTAACTGGCAGAGAATTTCTGCCTTGCAAGCAGCGCAATTGCACGCTGAAAAGCTGACGAATGGCGAAAATATTCCAAAGGGTCCGTACAAGTTCATTTTAAAAATTGAACCAACCTACTCGTCCTATAAATATTTTGAAAAAGAAGTTACAACGGAGTTGTCAATAGAATAAATTTGTTAGAGCTGAAAACAGTGATTTTCTTCTTTAAATCTACGATGAAGAGTCAACAAAAAGTGGTTTTTGAAAAAGCATTTGTGTAAATTGGGCAAGAAATAAATTCGTGCGGAATAAATGAAATTGCCATCATCAGCCGTATTTGCTGCTGAGAAAATCAAAAACTATCTACTTACACCGAGAAAAAGAAATGATAAATCAAAATGGCTTGCTAAGGCAGGCTGCACTCTGATGAATTGGCAGCAATTAGAAGAGGACTTGCGAATTCAAATATTGTCTTTGCATGCTGTACCTGCTGACGAATCAAAGTATGGTCAAATGTTTGAGATAAGAGGGGAGCTCTACGGCTATCCAGTTAGCTCAGAAAAAGCTTGCATTTAATGGTGAATAAATGT
>JBHHXN010000193.1:0-9646 GCA_046757025.1 bacterium | reverse complement strand
CAAAGCAAGTCATTTAAACATTTGCGGCTCCGCCGCGCTAGGAATTATTCAGGTTAGAAAAAATCTTAAGAGTGTCATGGAAAAGAAGTTTCTAATTGAGTCACTGATTCTGATACCTGGATTTTGAGCGAAAGCGCATCAGTGCGCTGAAAAACACCAAGGCAAAAGAGACGAGTAAAATCGCGGCTCCTTTGTTAAATGGAAGTCCGGCGGTGGTCAGCCCGCCGGCGCTGAATCCGGCAATACCCTCGCCGCCCATGACACCGGCTGCAATGAGTAAGCCGGTTTGGAACAAATGTGGTCGGGTTTTATCGATATAACTTCGAATTGCTGCGCCTAGGGCAATGGGCAGCGAAAACCCGATTCCAAGAAACAAACCGATTCCCATGGGCATTAAAAGCAGTTTGTTTCTAAATTGTTCTGGCACGAACTGACCGGCGATTTCGCCGGTAAACGCAAGTAAAAATCCGACGAGGAAGACGCGGGGAAATTCGAATCCGAAGATGCTGCCTGCTACCAGCTGCGCCTGCGGTGCTGGCATGGCGGGCGTGAAGAGTTTGTCTGCAAATCCATGGTGAATCAGCTCGAGCACAAACGGCGCGGCCAATCCCGCCGCGATAACCGTGATGGCATCGACTTTGACGATATCAAAAAATCTCGTGCCCACGAGATGGGCTGATTTGAAATCGTGGCCCGCATCTCCCGCCACGGCACAGGCCACGCTCACAAAGGTCACGATCATGAACGATGTGTAAATCGTTAATTCTAAATCCGCAATTTTGTAAATCAGGCTCACAACCAATCCAATGAAAATTCCGAACTGTTCCAGTGGGTCAATGTTGGTTTCGCCAGTCATGCGGGCTGCCACGGCCACCATCAGCCAAACCCCCAGAACGGTTAATATAGCTGCCAGATAGGGCAAACCCGATAACAGCAATGCGGACAGGCACAGCGCCACGATGAATGGAATCACCCGCAAGTAATTTTTACTGATATTCAGGACCGGTGCGAGAATTTGTTTCAAGCGGGGAATCACGTAGCTTGCGAAAAATCCCATACCGGAACCCAGAACCATGCCCATCCCCAAATTTTGTGCGAATGCTTTGGCGGAATTAAATTCGAACTGCATGGAAACCAGTACCGGTGCCAGCAGCAGCCAGCCGACCACGGCGCCGGCAAGCCAGGAAAAACTAGCCCGCGCTCCCAGAATGTAGCCTCCGCCCACCGCTAACGGCAGCGGCAGCAAGGTAATGAAAATCCCGACATCGGTTAAACTCTCAATCGTGAACCCTTCTGAAAAAAACATATCACGCAGCAGAGCAAACATACCGGCTCCTGCGCCAAACATGATGATAAACGCCAGTTGTCGACCGCCAGTTTGACCCAGTTTCAACAGCTCAGCGCCTGCGGTGCCGGCCGGATAAGGTAACTGCTCTTTATCGATAAACGTATATTTCAGTGGCACCGAAAGTAAAATTCCTAGCAGGCCGGCGGCAATGGTGCTCAGGGCTAAAATCCACGGATTGGGCCAGGGGATGTGCAGGTTTTCGGTGCGATTGAGGTAGAGAATGCCGGGAACGGTAAATACCAAACCCGCGGCGATCAATCCGCCAATGCTCGCGCCCGCTTGCGCTACGTTGATTTCATGGACATTGAGTTTTCGGGAGCCGCTCAGGAGCTTTATAAAGCCGCCGGCCGCGATCACAGAAAAAATGATTGGCCAGGGCAAAGCGCCTAATTTAATGGCAATGTAGGACGAGCTGGCTAACAGAAATAGGGCGAGTATGACCGCGATGATGGCAGCGCGAGTGGTAAAACCGGATTGTCCGTTTGGTTGTTTTTTCATATTTGCGGTTTCGGTGTGAAAAAAGTGATCAGAATAAAATTTCATTTAATTTACACAATCAAAACTGAAATTCAACTGATATCGAATATTCCTTTTGATAAAACCAAAAAAATATTTATATTTGCATTTGGAATTTCATCTTGTTTATTCAATTTAGTACTAACATTTCGCACTTTCGTTGCAATTAAAAAAAGACGACCGTAACTGTCATTCCCCGTTGTGCGGGTCTGGCTCCGAAAAATACTCGGAGCCGGCAGGAGGCATCCATTTAAGTTTCAACATAGGCGCTACTTCCATACTCATTTTTTAGAATTACCTAAATTGAGCGGTTCTGCGGGGGAAGGGTTCGGAGTAGCCTGGGTGTGGGGCCAAGCACGCTAAAGAGCTTGTGTGAAAATGTAACGCAAGCATCTTGCTTGCGAAAATGGATTGCTAAGAAAACAAGAACTTAGCTTAAATTTTAAACCTGTTTTAACAAGCTAGAGGCTTGTTTTAACGTGTTTTCACACAGACTCTAAGGCGTGTACTCCAAACATATCACCCATCGGTGAATAAATACAAGGCTCAATTTCTCAATTTAGGAATTAAAAAGATTTCTCCTGATTGTCCCGTGAAACGGGGAATGACAAAAACGCGGAGGTTGACTTTTCGCACAGGCTCTAAAAGGTGTACTCCGAATATATGTTCAAAGGGTGATTAAATCCAAGACTCCATCGCTCACTTTGGAGTGAATAATATTTTTTTAAAGTGGAGGGAAAAAATGAAGTGGCTTTTCATCATCGTGGGTGGGTTGGTGGGATTGGTGGCCATCGTGGCGCTCATCGGCGCCATGCTGCCGAAGGGGCATGTGGCAAAACGTTCGGCAAAATATAAACAGAGCGCGGAAGCAATCTGGACAACCATTACGGATTTTGCGTCGGCACCTTCTTGGCGAACGGAGCTTCAGTCCGTGGCACAGCTTCCCGATCGCAACGGCCATGCCGTTTGGCTGGAGCGCAGTAAGCACGGTCCCATGCCTTACGAAGTCACCGTAATTGAGCCGCCTCAAAAAATGGTGACTAAAATCATTTCAGATGATCTCCCCTTTGGAGGCACGTGGACTTATGAGATTCAAGATTTGGAACAGACGTGTGTCCTGACCATCACCGAAGAGGGTGAAATTTACAATCCGATTTTCCGTTTCCTGGCGCGTTTCATTTTCGGTTATCACGCCACCATGGAAAGCTATCTGAAAGCGCTGGGGAAAAAGTTTGGCGAGGAATCGGTTATTATTCTCGAGGGATGAAAGCGTGCTGGGATTGATCCCCTTGTGTGGTTATTTCATGCATGGCAACAATTGTTGAATCGTTGGGGCAAAATTTGAAAATAGATGATAATATTTTGAACAAAAGGAGGTCTGAGCATGGGTTCAGTTGAACCGTCGGGTATTTCAGTTAATCAAAATATCCTTGAAATGGAATACGCCGTGCGGGGCGCCATTCCGCAACGGGCGGCGGAGCTGCGGAAGCAAGGCCGGGAAACCATTCCCTGTCACATTGGAAATCCGCAAGCATTAGGTCAGAACCCCATTTCTTTTTATCGGCATGTGTTGAGCCTGCTGGAATCGCCTTCCAAAATTGCGCGTGAAAAACGGCTCAACCAGCTGCGAAAGCAACACCCGGAAAAATTCACGGACCTTGAAGACAGCGATTTTAGCTCCGATTTTATTCTCGACTATTGTGAAAAAATATTAACAAAAATGGAGACCGGTCTGGGAGCTTATACTGAAAGCAACGGCCCGCTTTTCATTCGAGAGGCCATCGCGCGGTTTATCGACGAGCGAGACCGTCGGGATTCCGTTGACTTCGTCGGCGCCGATCCCGAGCAAATTTTCATCACCAATGGCGCCAGCGAAGGAGCTAAATATGTTATCGATATGCTCATAGCCCACAAAAACGATGGCATCATGATCCCCACTCCGCAGTACCCGCTTTATTCTGCTTCCATAAAAAGAACAGGCGGGGTGCAGGTGAACTATTACCCGGATGAAGACAAAGGCTGGACGTTGAATAAAGATATTCTGAAAGATTCGCTGAAAAAGGCCCAAAAAGAGGGCGTGCTGGTGAAAGCCATCGTGGTGATAAATCCCGGCAACCCCACCGGCGCCATTTTGGACGAGCAAAGCATCCTGGAGATTCTTGATTTTGCAGAGGAAAACCGTCTAGCAATCATCGCAGATGAAGTGTATCAGGAAAACGTTTACGGTGCGGAATTTATCTCGTTTGCCCGCGCTCTGGGCAGCAGAAAAGTGCCTTTGTTTAGCTTGCATAGCGCCTCCAAAGGCTTTTACGGAGAATGCGGTCACAGGGGCGGGTACCTGGAAGTGCGCAATCCACCCGAAATAGCTGGCGGCCGGGTTAAGTTTACCGACGTCATTCTCAAACAGGCGTCCGTCAGTCTGTGTTCCAACACGGTAGGACAGTTGCTGACTTATTTAATCGTCAGTCCCCCTTTTGCCGACAGTGAAGAGTATCCGCGGTTTATTCATGAAAAGGAGCTAATCTTGAGCGAACTGTTGAAAAAAGCCACCACGATCAAGCAATCTTTCGACAAAATGGATGGAGTCGAATGTTTTGGGAGAATTGGCGCATTGTATCTTTTTCCGCGCCTGAATAAACTTCCTGCGGGCGCCAGCGATTTTGATTATTGTATGAACCTGCTGGAAGAAACCGGTTTGTGCACCATCAACGGGTCTGGTTTCGGTCAACGGCAAGGTACCAGTCATCTGCGAATTGCCTTTTTACCTCCCTGTTCGCTTTTGGAAAAGGTGCTGCCGGCCTGGGTCGAATTTCACAACCGTTATGTAAACAGCTGATTTCGAGGAACAGAGAAACGAAAAATGAGCGCTGCGGATCAGGCATCCGCAACGCTTTGGAGTGAGGTTATTCTTTTTCATTAATTAAGCAGGATTGAGACTGCAATTCGCGCTTTATTTTTCACGCAAAACCGCGCTGCCCGAAGCCGTGCTGATTTCGATGCGCGGTTTATTGCTGCCTCTGGTCACGGATTTAGTGACATATTCATCGTCCCACTTGTAATAAATTTCCTCGTCATCGAATTTGAACGGGGCTTTAATCCTGCCTCGGTCCGCTTTTGCTGTCATGCGAATGAAACCTTCAATGGGATGGTTGTTAAAGTTCAGCAGGGCGTCTCCGGACGCGGAAGATATTTTTAAATCATATTCGGGATTTTTAGCTAACACCACTTCCACGTCGCCAGAGGCCGTACTGAACGAGCTTCTGGCTGTTAGCGTAATTTCATCGGCTTCGACCCGGCCACTGGCTGCACTGAGCTCAAATTCACCCGTCGATTGTGACACCTCAACTTTGCCGGAGGCCGTGCTGAAGTCGATTTCTCCCGATAAATTTTCGGCGGAAATTTCCCCGCTGGCGGTACTGACGCTCAGTTCTCCTTCAACTTGCGCCAGGTCCACATCCCCGGAAGCCGTGCTGAAATCCACGTTGCCATTTACATCCCGGCCTTTGATGTCACCGCTGGCTGTACTTACATCGAATTCGCCGGTGATATTGGTCAACTCCACGTCGCCGGAGGCAGTACTGGCTTCGATGGTGCTTTTCAGATCGCTCACTGCAAAGTCTCCGGAAGCCGTAGAAAAATCGATGTCGGTGGCTTGGGGTACGTTTAAATACCAGGTGGACCGTCCGCGAATTCCGCGCATGCTGTGGCCTCGAAATCTTTCTGTCAAGATTAATCGATCGCCACTCTGATCGAACTCGGGCTCGAAATCTTCGTCATCGTAGGTGTATTTTAAAATTACTTCCACGGCGTCATTGTTACTATTGTTCACAACGCAATCGCCGCTCACGGTTTTGATACGAATGCTTTTCACATCTTTAAAGGTTTTTTTGATTTCACCATTTTGAAAAGCCGCCGCTTGCATGATGACGAAAATAAGGAGGGTAAAACAAAAAGTCGTCACTTTCAGTATGGATTTCATTTTTCTCTCCAGTATTAGGACAAAAACATGTGTTAATTGAATTGAGTAAACTCATGGATGTTAGACAATCCCAAAGCGATTTTGGTTTGCTTTAGAAATGAACATTTTCTCATGAGTTGAAAAATTCAAAAATCACTTGCCCGCTTCAAAAATTGAATTCACTTGACTTTTAGTTTACATTATTTTACTTATGAAATATTTTAGTAAGAATTTAAATCTTTCCGCGGACACTGCTGCCAAAAGAGGGTGGACGCTGTTAGTGCCAAGGAAATCTGCAACATTCCCTTTGCAGATTTTAAAATGCGCTTTTAGGAATTTGCAGATTAATTGTCTGCAAGCACACGCTTCCCCATTCCGAATTCTGCAATCTGAATTAGTTAAATCGGTTTCGATATGCGATTTCTGAGGATTCAACTTAGCGACAAAAATGGAACTGTTCAGACTAAACTGTCATGCTGAGCACAAACTTCCAAATGCTGAGCATCTCACAGGAAGTGTCTGCGTACAGCATCTTTCGAACCGGTTAAGAGATTCTTTGTACATCAGCACCAGTTGAGATGAGCAAAGTATCCGGAGTTTGTGCTCAGAATGACAACGCCGGCGGAATCGTTGTCAAAAAATTGTCCTGCGGGTTCGTGCCAGAATTATTTAGTGTCTGAACGGAAACTTGAGAAATTCTCGATTTAAGAGCCTCTTCGCGAAGGCGTCCCTTCCACAAAGCTCAGGAGAGGTTCCGAAAAGCATGGCCTGATCAGGGCCCTGCTGCAAACGGGTGTTTTTAATACTACCAACAATCCAGTACAAAAAAAACGATGTGAACAAATCATAAATTACATAAGGAGGGCAAAATGAACCCAGAGGTTAAGTTCGGAATCATTACGGGAGTGGGCGTTTGCTTATGGGTATTGGGGGAATACTTTTTGGGATTTCACACGACTAAATTAGCCGTGGGGAAATACAGTGGATATTTTTCGATTATCATCCCGGTCGTTACCATTTATCTCACCCTCAAACAAAAGCGCGATTACGAATATGCGGGTACGCTGTCCATTGGTCAGGGAATTAAAGCTGGCTTGATTCTTTCTATCATCTCCGCCGTGATTACCACGTTATTTTTCATGGTGTACAACCGTTTTATCAATCCGGACTGGATGGAATTAGCGATGGAATGGGAGAAAAATAATCTGATTGCGGCTGGGGCAACGGAGATTGAAATTTCGGTTGCCATGGCCCAATTTGAATCCATGAACAGCCTGCCGTATCAGATTTTTACGGGTTTACTCATTCCGCCCATCGTTGGTTCGTTCATTGCGCTGGTGCAAACCTTGATCTTGCGACGAAAAAAATCCTGAATTTATCGATTAGGCATGCGATTCAAAGAAAAGTTGGGCATAAAAGCCATTGAATATTTGTTTATTTCATTTTGAAGCACGAATCCAGTCCACCCTCATTTTATTGGAAACCGGATAATTTGACTGATAAATTGTTCCCCTTCATTTTCGTATTTGTCTGCTGCATGGCGCCGGACGCCGGTTTATACCCTGAAAATTACCCGGGAGACCGAATATCAAAACAGTGTGGTGTGAGCTGGGTAGCCGGTGCGGTTCCCGTCACGGTAGAAGATTTCCAGCCGCTGTTAAAAAGCGGCGTCAACTGGATTGTGCAAACGCCGTTTGGGTGGCAAAGAAATTTCAACTCGCCAAAGTTTGAACTCGTAACCAAAGGGCGGATTTATTGGGGCGAAACCGATGAAGGGCTGGAGATCACCACGCGACTGGCTAAAAGTGTGGGCATCAAGACCCTGCTGAAACCACACATCTGGTTGTCAAATCGCAGCAACGGCAAATGGCGCGCTCAGATCGAAATGGACTCGGAAGCGGATTGGCGCCAGTGGTTCGCGAGTTACGAAAAATTCATTCTGCATTATGCCCGCCTGGCACAGCGAAACCAAATCGCGGCGTTATGTGTTGGCGTCGAGCTGCATATTACGGTGTTGAAACGGGAATCGGATTGGCGCAAAATCATCGCAGCCATTCGCGAGGTGTATAACGGCAAACTCACGTATGCCGCCAACTGGTTCCAGGAATTTGAGGATGTGAAATTCTGGGATGCACTGGATTATATCGGTATTCAGGCTTATTTTCCCCTGAGTCAGATGAAAAATCCCGACGTCGAAGAGTTGATGAAAGGCTGGCAGCCGCACTTCAAAGCGCTGGAAAACATCAGTCAAAAATATCAGAAACCCATCCTTTTCACGGAGATCGGCTACAAAAGTAGCGCCGACACCGCCATCAAACCCTGGGAGTGGCCGCGACGAAATTCGAAAGCGGCAAGCGAAGACGAGCTGCAAACTCAAGCAAATTGTTATGAAGCGTTCTTCCGAACTTTCTGGCAACACGACTGGTGCGTCGGCGCGTATTTTTGGAAGTGGTTTCCGAAACTGAAAAGCGCACCCAACCGCTTGGGCAGAGGTTACACCCCGCAATTCAAACCAGCAGAACAGGTGTTGACAAAGTGGTATTGCGATTTAGATCGATGATAATATACCCATCACGGCGATACTGATACTTTTTTTAGTTAATGGTTTGTACCAAGCTGCTCGACATAGCCAGATAGTTTCTGTTAAGATTGATGCCAATTCCCTCACACTTTTTTAATTGCTATTGCAGAAAAATTAATTTATTTTCAAATACTGAAGAATTAATTTGATTGAAAAGATTACGTTCATTAAAATTTTGCACATGATTTGAATCAACATGTCAGCCTCTTGTAATGAGTTTTTGGAACTTAAAGCGATTTTTCGGAGGTTCGAATGAAAAAAGGTGAATTACTGGTTTTATTTTCATTTTATCTTTTAACATCTGAATTTTTGTTGGGACAAGCAGTCCAATCTACCAGGCTCGATCACACTTACTCCATTGTCGCCCGCGATCCAATCAGCGGCGAAATAGGGGTCGCGGTGCAAACGCACTGGTTTGCTGTGGGCACACGCGTGGCCTGGGCCGAAGCCGGAGTGGGCGCCATTGCCACGCAATCGTTCACCAATCCGTCATTTGGGCCACGCGGACTGGAATTACTCAAGCAGGGAAAATCTCCCCAGGAGGTGGTGGATGAGCTCATCGCTTCGGACGAGGGGCGGAATGTGCGGCAGTTGGCTGTGTGCGATTCCCGAGGAAGGACGGCTGCCTGGACAGGCCCCAAATGCATTCCGGCGGCTGGGCACTTCGCCGCAGACAATTTTTCGGTGCAGGCCAATTTAATGCTCAACGACCGTGTGTGGCCGGCCATGGCGGAAGCCTTTCAAAATGCGACTGGTCCGCTTGCTGAACGGATGCTGACCGCTTTGCAAGCGGCGCAAAATGCCGGCGGCGATATCCGCGGCAGACAGTCCGCTGCGCTGGTCGTGGTGAAAAAAGAATCCACCGGCAAAATTTGGCAGGATCGTCTGATCGATCTGCGGGTGGATGATCACCCCCAACCGGTGCCGGAGCTGAAACGGCTGCTGCACATTTACCGCGCTTACCAACACATGAACAAGGGCGACCAGGCGCTGGAGAAAAACGACGTGGAAGGAGCCCTGCGGGAATACGCAACGGCCGAAAAAATGCAGCCTGACAATTTTGAAATGAAATACTGGCATGCGGTGTCGCTGGCCAACATCGGTATGATCGACGATTCGTTGCCCATTTTCAAGGAGGTCTTCAAACAGGATGAACACTGGTGGATTTTAACCAAACGGTTACCGAAGGTGGATTTGCTAAAAGTGAATGAGGGAGAATTGAACAGGATTTTATCTCAAAAGT
>JBHHXN010000192.1:0-9649 GCA_046757025.1 bacterium | reverse complement strand
GGCATGGCGATGTAAGTCAGAAAAATAAAATCGAAGAACTCCGGAATCCTTCCCAACTTCTTTTAACAACACCCGAATCTTTAGAAGCTATTCTTCTGCGAAAAGCGGGATGGCATCGTTTTTTCGCCGATCTTGACGTAATTATCATCGATGAAGCCCATAATTTTGCTTCCAGCGATAGGGGAAGTCACCTGATCACATTGCTGGAAAGGTTGGAAAAATCAATAGATCGAACACCTCAAAGAATTGCAGTTACTGCAACGATCGGCAATCCCGAAGCTATGTTACAGTGGTTAGCTGGCGTGGGTAGGAAAACCGGCAAAATTATTCATGTAAACTCTACGAGTGAAAAAGCAAGGGACTTCAGGATACTACTCTTTAATGAGGAAACAGATACAGAAGACGATCCAGAAAAGTCCGCAAGTTATCGTCAATTCACCAATCTTTATAAATTGCTTCCTTCAAAAAAATCTATTGTTTTCGGTGGTTCACGAACCAATACCGAATCTTTAGCTGCCGCCATAAACCAAATGAACAAGACAAAAGGTTCTAATAATCCTGTCAGAGTAAGGACGCATCATTCTGCTGTGAGTAAGTATTATCGTGAAGAAGCAGAAAATTTAATCAAGATGAGAGAATCCATTGAAAGCCGATTAGATACGATTATCAGCACGTCAACGCTTGAACTTGGAATTGATGTTGGCGAACTTGATCAAGTTATTCAAATCGGAACGTTATCAAGTTCAAGTGCCTTCCTTCAAAGGGTAGGTAGAACGGGTCGAAGAGAAAAGAAACCACAGTTTTTCATAGGATTATGTCTTTCAGGGGATGATCTGATTCTGCTTACAGCAGTTGTAAATTTAGGTCTAAAGGGCATTTCAGAAGCTATACAGTTTTCCACAAAGGCATATCATATTTTAGCTCATCAGTTGATCTGTTTGAGTCTTCAAAATAGCGGCATTGATCCGAACACAGCATGGGAAGTTCTTTCAAAAGCCTATTGTTTTTCAAATATTTCTCAACAGAAGTTTAATGAATTAGTTGAATTTATGCTTGAACAGAAGTATTTCAGAGACGTGGATGGCTTACTGGTTGTAGGCGAGGAAGGCGAGAAAACTTTTTTAGGATCAAATTGGCGTCGGCTATTTTCTGTGTTTGATAGTGGACCAATGTATGAAGTTTGGGATGAGAATAAACATATTGGAACATTAGATTCGGCATTCGTCGAAACTTTAGAGGTTCCTTTTTTATTTGTTTTAGGTGGAATCGAGTGGAAAGCCTTCAAAGTTAAAAATGAATCTAGAGAAGTTTTTGCAAAAAAGACTGAAGCTGGTGAAGCCCCTAAGTGGGTTACTTTTAGTGGATTTGATGTACCTTTTGAAACGGCGAAAGAAGCAGGGCGAATTCTTTTTGGAACGGAAATACCAGACTACCTAAATTCAGAGGGAAGAGAATGTTTCATTTCAACAAAAAGTAAGCTGAAAAAAATCCGGTGGTCTGAAGACAAATGGGTGATTCTAACGTCGAATTATGGTAAAGCTGAAATATGGACTTTTGCGGGGGATAGAATCAACAGAACGCTTGCCAAATTATTAACTCATAGCGGCATCGGTAGAGCGACATCAAGTTATCAGAGTGTAAACGTAAAAAAGGCTATAAAAGATAAAAGCAAATTGACCGAAATACTTTTGGCATTCTTCAATAAGCTCAAGTCAAGTAAAGGCAATTCTACAGATGATTTGGGATATGAGCTATCAGAAGAAATACGATTAGCAGTATTCTCAAAATTAGTTAAATGTTTGCCCGAGAATCTTTGGTATGAGGCGATGGCTGAAAGAGTTTTTGATTTCTATGGATTAGTAAATGAAGTAAAGTCAAACAAACTTGAATTCTTGGAAACATGATGTTTTTTTCAATACTTACGGAACCCTTCGACTCCAATCAGGGTGAAGAAATGGGATTTTGGGACAACGCCAAAATCAGTTTTTCTCGGCGCGCTTCGCGGTAAAGTTCTATTAAACCAAAATGTTGACTTCAACACATAGTGTTCATTTTTAACAAAATTCATCTCACAAGACTCTAGAATCCTGAAAATAATTTTTGCATATTAACCAATGGCTGTAATTTGAATTCGGACGGTTTCAAAATTGCGAACAACAGAATTTAGCTGAAAACCATGCGCATCGGAATTCGCAGGGAAGACAAAAACGAGTGGGAACGGCGGGCGCCGCTCATACCGAAAGACGTCGGTTACCTGACAAAAAAGGGCGTGGAGATTTTCCTGCAGCCCTCCAAAATTCGAATTTTCCCAGATGAAGCTTATCAGCATGCCGGGGCCGTGATCAGCGAAGACCTGTCCCCGTGCCCGTTCATCCTGGCGGTGAAAGAAATTCCTTTAGATTTTTTGGAAGCCGGCAAAACCTACTTATTCTTTTCCCACACTTTAAAAGGGCAGGCGCTAAACATGCCGCTGCTGCAAAAAATGATGGAGCTGCGGTGCCAGTTGCTTGACTACGAATTGGTCAAAGACGAGCACGGCCGGCGCCTGATTTTTTTCGGCCGGCAAGCCGGCCAGGCCGGCATGATCGATACTTTCTGGGCATTGGGCAAAAGAACAGACTGGGAAGGTCTTCGCACCCCCTTCAGCCAAATCATGCTGGCGCACGAATATGAAAGCCTGGTGGAAGCAAAATCGCATCTCTCTACCATTGCGGACGAGATTCGACGGGACGGCCTGCCATCGGCCATGACGCCGCTGGTCTGCGGTTTTGCCGGTTACGGCAACGTGTCGCAGGGCGCCCAGGAAATTTTCGATCTTTTCCCAAACCAGGAGATTTCCCCTTCTGATTTGGCTCTACTAAACTTCAACGCACTCTCCGCACATAAAAAGCTGTTCAAGTCGGTGTTCAGGGAGCAGGACCTGGTGCAGCCCATCCATCCAGAAAAGCCGTTCGAGCTGCAGGATTACTACGAAAATCCCCAAAATTATCGTTCGCGATTCGAGACGTATCTGCCGCACCTGACCGTGCTGGTGAACTGCATTTACTGGGAACCGCGCTATCCACGCCTGGTGACGCTCAACTATCTCAAACGAGCTTACTCCGCCCAGCAGCCGCCCAAGCTGAAAGTCATCGGCGACATCAGCTGCGACATCGAGGGCTCGATTCAATGTACGGTGAAAGCCACCGACCCTGGGAATCCAGTTTATGTTTACCAGCCACGGGATGACCGGATCGAAGACAGCTGGCAGGGAACCGGCCCGGTGGTGATGGCGGTGGACAATCTGCCGTGCGAGCTGGCGCAGGAATCGTCGGAATTTTTCAGCAAAGTGCTGACGCCGTTTGTCCCGCAACTGGCGGCCGCGGATTACCGTGTGCAATTTGAAAATCTACCCCTGCCGGCTGAGCTCAAGCGGGCAATGATTTTACATCAAGGGAAATTAACTCCAGCATTTGAATATTTAAGCGAATTCATTGAAAACGAGCATCCATGAAAAGGAGATCCCATGAAAACCGTTCTGGTACTGGACACGGGTCTGGTTATGCGTCCGCTAGTGCGGTACCTCTTGCAGCTTGATTTCCGAGTACGGGTGGCCAGTCGAACTTTGAACAAAGCCGAAAACAGCTCGTAGGGCATTCCCACCATGTTCCACGGCGATTTGCGTGCGGCCTTCGCGAAAGGATTGGCGCCGCCGGGGATGTTCAATTATCTACACGGCAAAGGCAAACACAAATTCGAAGTAGGCGTTGGAATGGCGTTTGTTTTCACCAGCGGTCATTTTGATGAGTTCGGTATTTTTTACAGCAAAACCCGGCTCGTGGGAACTTCCACGCTGGATTACCGCCTGCAGTTAAAAAATCGCGGCAACTTGTTCAAGGTCAGTTTTACGCCGTTTTTTGGCGATGAGGGTTTGCTGCCGTGGGGTGGCATCAGTTTAGGAATGGTTTGGTAAAACGTTGGCTTTTTAAGTTAACTGGCAAACATTCTGATGGTATAAAACTACCGCACTCAATAATAAATCTGCATTTTTAATTTCCCCAGAAACACATTGGCGTGGGCATTTCCAAATGCCGAACCGGAACGAAAGTATCCCAGGTTCAGGATGATATCCAGGTTGCGAATCTCCCGTAGCGTGTAGATAAAATCCAGCTCTTTCCCCAGAAACGGTTTGATGCCCAGGGGCTGGGCGTCCAGGTTACTGTCCCGCAGGAATGGTTGTGCGAACTGCTGGTGGAAGGTGTGAAAAATGAGCTCCAGCGAAGATTTCATGGTAGTGCGCAGGCCCATGCCGATGGTGCTGACCACTATGTTGCTGAGCTCTGGTTCAAACACTTCGCCATAAGAGCGGATGCGCTTCAGACCGTGCATCTTGGTGCTGTTGCCCTGCAAGCCGGTTTGGCGGAAACGTGAGTCGATTCCATCTCGTGACTTCGGATCGCCGGAGGCCAGTGCAAGTCCCAGGGTCAAAGTGACGGGTTTCCGCGACGCGGTACTGAAAGTGGTTCCCAAATCGAAAGCAAAGCTGCGCAGAGTTTTTCCTGCTGCGGCCCCGGACAAAGCTGCAAAATTTCCCCAGTAGCGGAAACTGGGAGAAAATTGTCCGCGAATCATGAAACCCAGCCAGTTTAATTTTTCCGTCCGGTAGTGGTGCTGACGGCGCAACAGAAAGCCTCTGAGATAGCTACGTCGTGCATATTTAACCCGGGCGGTGGCAATAAAATAAAGTTGATTCACCTCGTCCTCGCGGTCATCCTGCGGGAAAAAGTCGCCCTCAACCACGGCCAATTGCATATCTAAGCGTTTGGTGTCGTAAATCAAGCGCACCGCGTCCAGATTTTCATCGAACAGCCACTCGCGTTTGTCTTTGAATTTTTGCCGTCCCAACCGCAATTGCCATGATGAATTGAACAACCGCTGCCAGGTGACGTACAGTTCCGACGCCTGCAGCTCGGTGGAGCTGCCGGTATTTTTGTTGTCGAATTGAAAAAGCGGTTTGCGTTTCAATTTGAGTTTGGCGTAGCCCTTAAGCTGCTGGAAGAATTTTACCGCGATTTCCGGTTTGATGGCGAATTGCGATTTCAACTCATTCTCGTTGGAATTTAAATCCAGATTGCCCTGGGGTTCCAGCTCAATTTCCGCTTTACCCCCGAAGATGAGAAAATTGCCGATGCGCAGGGGAGCGGGATTTTGATCGTCGTCGTCTCGATTGATGTCGATGCTCGCTGCCAGCCTGGAGCTTTCACCGAAAGCAACGATTTCCAGCGACTCGTCGAAAACCACGGGAATGTCCGACAGCAAACAGGCGTCCCATTCCCCCAAACTCAGTCTTTGAATTTCAGAGGCGATTTCCGCAGTATTCTCCGGCAGCGGTTCGATGTTTTGGACTTCCGACGCCGAGACGGTTTCTTTTGCAGTGAGATGACCTTTTACCATGACCCAATCATCTACCCTCATTTCAGTCAGCGAAGTCAACTCACCCTCTCGATTTGAAATGCGTGTTGGCTCGGAAAGGATAATATTTAAACCCAGAACTTGCAGCGTTTTTTCAACCGAGTCGATTACCTGAATAGGCCCTTTCAGGATGGTGTGCCCAGAAGTGTCCTTTAACAAGACCTTTTCTGCCAGGAAAATTCCCTGAGACAGATACCGACCCTGCACGGAAATTCTCTGTCCGATCTGCAGATCCGTCAATTTCACGCTGGACGTATTTTGATTTTGGCCACCTAAAAGCGCAGGCTCTGGCAAAGAGATGACGACCCCAATCAGTAAACAAACGAAAACGCAATATTTCATATCAGACACCTTCATCGTGCTGGGTTCAAGTGAGTTATTTATAGGAAAAGGATTCTTCATTTTTTGCGGCGTCCCGGCCTGAATACTCCGGGTTATGAATCTCGTGGTAAATTTCAAGAAAGGTTGGAAATTTTGTGACTTCATGAAACTG
The DNA here is from genome assembly GCA_046757025.1 of bacterium. Taxonomy (GTDB): domain Bacteria; phylum Zhuqueibacterota; class Zhuqueibacteria; order Oceanimicrobiales; family Oceanimicrobiaceae; genus JBHHXN01. Next base: position 3,705 of record JBHHXN010000192.1, on the reverse strand, counting down.
CAGCAAAGCCACGAATTTATTTAAAAAGTGCAAATCGGTTAAGCTCATTTCATGATGATGCAGCAGCCAGCCCACCTGGTGATTTTTTTTCAAATTTTCCCGCAGCTCAAATAACAAATGCACCGGGGATTTTAAAGTGGGGTGGGGACGCTGGTGATGAAGGTCGATGGCGGTAGAGATTTCCACCAGCTCCCCCTCCAGCTCACCCACGGTACCGCCGTCCGCAGAAAGGATTTGAAACCCCAGTTTCGTTAACACCTGGACGGTATCAGAATTGTAGCGATTCCAGGGGGGCGTAAAGGCCAGCAGAAAATCGTTCAAAAAAGTCTTGGTCAGTACTTCCTTGCCCGAAATGATGTCCGAAAATTGCTGGGATGCCGAGCGCTCGTCGCCGAATTCATGTTTTCGGCCGTCAGGATTGTGGTTCGCATGACTCCAGCCGTGTTGGCTTAGCAAAATCCGGTGCGGGTAATTGCGCTTGATTTTTTTCAAGTACCGGACCGTTTCCACTTCAAGATTATTAGGGATGATCTGCAGGTGTAACGGGATATCTTTTTCTGTGAATAAATGCACCAGGTTTACCAGGTTGGACGTGAGCACATCGACGTCGTCATCGCGGAAAAACAGCGAGATGGGTTTTTGGTGCAGGCTCTCCGCCAGATCGAGTATTTTGGAAAGGGTCACCGCGAAGCCGTCGCTCTGCACTTGCGCCGTCAGTTGTCGGTAGCTTTCCTGCTCTTTTATTTTTTCAAATTTCATAAATCACCTCTTCTGATTTTTCTAAACTTCCTGTTTTTATCACGGGATGGCTCAATTTAATTGGGTCAGTTGGCCGACGATTTTCCGAGTTACCTGCACGCCGTTCAAATTCAGTTTGACCTTGTGGAGAGAGGAATTCAGGGCGGCGTCGATGGCGCGCGCCAGGTTGTGCGCGGTTAACTTATGCGGATGTAAAACCGACGCGGCACCCAGATGCGACAATGCCCGGGCGCGCCGCAATTGCTCGTCGTTGCCACCGCCGTTGAACGGCACCAGCAGCGCCCGTACGCCGGCCTGCAAAATATCCAGGCAGGTGTTGTAGCCCGCCATGCTAATGGAGAGATCGGCTTGTGTTAAGGTCTGGCATAAATTGGGAACAAAGGTCTTCACCCGCAGCCGCGGCTCGTCCACAGTTAGGAGCTGCAACTGCCAGCGCTGCTCTTTCGGCAAAAACGGGCCGGTCACCAGGGTCATGGTCAGCGGCCGGGTCGAGTCGAGTTTTTTCAGCGCCTGGGCGGCGGTTTTGAGCAGGGGGAATCCCACCCGACCACCGCCGGCGCTGACCGTGATTTTCAGATCATCGGATTTCGATCCCGGCGGCGGCTCTTCTGGCGAAATACCGTTTTGTGATACCACATAGCCAGTGTAGTGAATTTCCGCCCGTAAATCATCGATTCTGGAAAAGGACTCGGCCAGGGTTTGCATTTGCGGATCCGCATGCACCAGGATGACGTCAAAAAATCGATTCACCAGCCGGCACACCCGTTCTTCAAATTTTGCCGGATCGGCTTTTTTAACCAGAATGTCGCGCAGGCTGCAAACCACCTTTGCGGGTTGTGGGGTGGCCAAATTCGATTCCAAAAGCGGCAGCAGCTCAAATTCAAACTTTTTGCGTCCAAACGGAAAAAGCTCGATGACGATGACGTTCGGCTGCACGGTACGCTGCAGCTCCAACAGGTGTTCCACTCGTTGCTGTTGCACGTTTTGCGCGTCCGACATTTGCAGCTCTGAAAACTGGGCATCGCATTGAATGGGCGGCAGTTGCAGGGTGAACACGTCGGCAGGCGGCGGCATTTCCCTGATGGGCACGCCGCCGTTGACAAAATAAACCCGATGCTCACGCAAGCCCCGAATCAGCGCCAGACTGCGGACGTAGTGGCCCATGCCTAAAAGATGCTGACAGTAGAATAATATTTTCATTTTTTTTGAACGAAACCCTGAACTCTTCAAGATCGCCGAATTCTGGTTGTCGCCTTCCTTTAAATTTTTAAAACATAAATCGGAAGCAATTTTGCCACCGGTGTGCCCAACTGCAATTCCACGGTTTGTGAAAAAATCTCCATGCCGCGGTATTCATAAGGCACGTTTCGCAAGTCCGTCAAAATTTCGCTGCCCTGGCCGTTTTTGGATTTCACTTCAAAAAATCGGCGGTCTTCTAATTCGTGCGCTTTCAGCACCCGTTTCCAGCCGGGGTAATTGTAACCGGCGCCGTGCGGCAGCAGATTGGCGTTGTGCAATCGATTGAGCACGCCCGTTTGCTGGGCGCGCGTCAGCCAGCCCAATTTCTCGACCAATTCGGGTGCGTAATTTTGCCGCCCCTGAAACAAGTAAGCCGGCAAATCCGGGCGCAGTGCCAGCGGAAACAACGTTTCGCCAAGCGGGTACTGCCAGGTGTTGATTCCCAGGGCGATTTCATTCATATTGAGCAGCCCCTGGTGATTGGCATTGGCGAGGACGGTAAAATCCTCGAACAGCAGTTCGGCTGCGCGCCGGCGCCGCTTCTGCGCAAACGCCTCTGCTGCCTGGTAAAATTGCCAGTACTGCCGGGCACACTCGCCAGTGAGAATATTCATGACGCCAAACGGCGTTTGAATGACTTCCGCCCACTCGCGCAAACTGCGGCTGGAGTCGATGTACAGACCTGGTCCCAGATGCGATTCCTTTTTCAGCTCGCTGCCGGACGTGTGCGCCATGAAGGCGTAGGGGGGCAAAGCGCGCTCAGAATCCAGCGACTGCACTTCGAACACGTCCACAAAATGGTTGCCTTTTTCCAGATTCCATTTAATCTTGATACCGTCAATTTCACACGGCTGCTGCTTCATGGCCAGGGAGCGCTGTATGAGGGTCTCCACCGGCGGCAGTTGAGTGAGACCGCCCACAAACATGCCGCAGCAGTTGGGCTTGGCGTCCAGGAAGACCAGCTCGTCGTCGCCATCGCCCCAGGCCAATTTTCCGCCGTAGCCAAAGCCGGCGTGCCAGCGGTAGCTGTTGATGGTGACGGTGACGTCCGGCGAGGCGATGAACGTGGCATTAGGCTTCAGTCCGAGCTGCTGCTGCACATACTGCATTTTGGCCAGCCCATACTTCATATTTTCCAGACACAGCTCTGCGCCGACGTCCAAGGGCGGGGTGGCAAAAATGTGTCGGCCGGCTTGTTCTAAGTAATTATTTTTTTTCATTGTGACCATTTCCGTTTCCAGTATATTCAAAATTGATCAGCGTGGCGCCGTAATCGCTGTACTGACAGGTTTTGCACAAGGGCAATTCCCGGGTTTTGATCTGCTGGCGTATTTGTTTCATTTTGTCGCTCTGGAGGATGTTCCAGAATCCGCCGTCTTCGTGCACGTTAGCAAACGTGTGCTCGCCGCTGGAGTCGTAGCAGCAAGTGGTGACGTCGCCGTTGGAAAGTACCACACCGTTTTCATAGGCCCAGCTGCAGACGGAATCTTCGATTTTCAACTCCAGGTCTTCTTCTTGCACTTTATACTTGCGATATTTGTCGTTTTTTGGAAGCAGCTTTTTGGCGATTTTCTTGCGGATGTTGCCTTCGATCCAGGTGCCCAGAGAGACGTTTTTCAACGCCAGTTGATCCACCTGCATTTCCTCGGCCATGTCGATGATGTCGTCGATTTCGTGCTCGTTGTAGCTGAACACCAGGTACTGCAG